>JBJEUD010000215.1:0-3592 GCA_051883655.1 Candidatus Faecivicinus sp.
AGCGTCAGCAGCAGGTCCAGCGGGCCGTCGAACTGCTTCAGCGATACGATATAGGCCATGGCTCCCTCCTAAAACAGGCCGAAGGCACGGAACATCGCGCTCATCAGCGCGCCCACGCCGGTCAGCACGCCGGCGTAGGCCCGGCTGAGCACCTCGGACAGCGCGCCGGAGAACATGGCCAGATACAGAATCGCCATGCTGATTCCCTGGGCCTGCCGGCTGGCGAACAGCCGTCCCTTCAGAATCAGGTCGTTGAGCACGTGGTAGCCGTCCAGCGGCGGCAGCGGGATCAGGTTGAAGATGGCCAGCACCAGGTTGGTCATCACGAAATAGCCCAGCATCTGGTAGGCGTAGCCCGCGACGGCGCCGAACGCCGGCGCGATCAGCACGTCCGAAAGGCCGATGCCGTAGCGCAGCAGGTCGGAGATGTAGTAGTAGTACTGGCCGCTGACCAGCACTGGCACGCCGTCGGCGGTGGTGCGGAACAGCGCGTCCGCGGCGTTCAGGCCGGCCCGGACGGGGATCGACGCCAGCGCCGCCGCGATGACCGCGTACATCACGATGCAGCCCGCCGCGAACAGCAGCAGGTTCATGGCGATGCCCGCGATGGAGACCTTCAGGTCGTCCCGGCGGTAATTGCGATAGTTGCGCGGGTTCACCGGCACCGGCTTTGCCCAGCCGATGCCCAGCACCAGCATGCACACCAGGCCCACCGGGTCCAGGTGCTTCAGCGGGTTCAGCGTCACGCGGCCCAGCATGCGCGCGGTGGGGTCGCCGCAGCGGTCGGCCACCCAGCCGTGGGCGGCCTCGTGGGCGGAGATGGCCAGCAGCCGCCCCGGCAGCGCCAGCAGCAGCACGATCAGCGTCGCCCTGGGATCGGCGAACAGGTCGCCCAGGATTCCGAAGTTTTGCATGGTTCCATTCCTTTCGAAGGGGTTGGGAAGGGGAGCGCCGCGGGCCGGCTCAGTCCGGGGCGCGGCGGCGGAGAATCGCGTCGGTCACGTCCCGCAGCGCGGGTCCGGGCGGCGGGGATTTCCGCCACGGAAAACCAGCCCCTCGTCCGGGTGGGCGAGAGGCCGGCGTGGGATGCGTTGGGTCAGGGGAGGGGCGCCAGCGTGGGCGCGGGCGTCGCGGCCGCGGCTTCCCGCAGCGCGTTCGCCAGATCTGCGGCCTGCTCCGGCAGCGCCAGCAGCAGCGCCGCGCAGACGATCACCGCGATGATCATCCAGGCCAGCATGGCCGCCGCAAACGTCTTTTTCGACGGCGACTTGGCGAAGATCAGAAAGCAGATGACGGCGATCACATTCACGCCGGGAATGGAGCACAGCAGCAGCGTGCCCATCCAGTTCAGAACGGATATTTTGGAGGTCTTCTTTGCGCGGGCCATGGTCAGCGCTCCTTTCGAAAGGCGTCGTCCGTCCGGGTGGGACGGCGGATCGGTGTGCAGTCTTTTTTACTATTATACATGGGGTCGGGCGGCGCGTCAAATCGTGGGCGTGGATTTCGAAGAAATGTCATCTTTTCGGTCAGATATTGTCTCCGAGCAGCGCCAGATGGTTGGTCCACAGGATCTTTTCCCGCTCGCCGTCGGTCAGCGGCAGGCGCAGGAAGCGCTCCACCTCCTCGCGGGGCGTCCACATGGGATAGTCCGTGCCGAACAGCACCCGGTCCGTGCCGTAGCCACGGATGATGTTCACCGACGTGGCCGCGTCCAGCGCGTAGATCGAGCTGGAGGTGTCCACCCAGACGTCCTGGCCGATCAGCTCCGCCGCCGCCGATTCCCAGGTGGTCCAGCCGCCCAGGTGCGCGCAGATCAGCCTGAGGCCCTTCACCTCGCGCAGCATGTGCTTGATCCGCTCCGGCGCGGAGTTGTCGCAGCGGTAGTCGCCGCAGTGCAGCAGCACCGGCAGCCGCCCCGCCAGCGCGCTGAACATGTCCAGCGCCCGGGGCTCGTCCACCTTGAAGCCCTGAAATTCCGGGTGCAGCTTCACGCCCCGGAAGCCGTCGGCGATCATCTGGTCCACCGCCCGGTCCGGCCAGGGCGTGTCCGGGTGCAGCGACCCGAAGGGCACGATCTTGTCCGGATGCGCCCGCGCGGCGTCCAGCACGAAGTGGTTGATGCTGTCCACCTGGTGCGGCGTGGTCGCCACGGAATGGGCCGCGCAGCGGGTGATTCCGCCCTCGTCCATCCGCCGAAGCAGCGTGTTCAGCCGGCCGTCGTTGCGCACCTCGATGTCGTCGTAGGCGTGGCTGATGGCGTACACCGCGCGCTCCGCGATGGCGTCGGGGTAGATGTGTGCGTGGATGTCGAATACTTTCATGGCCGTCTCTCCTGAGGGTTTGAACTCTACTCATCATTATATCACGCCATGCAAGCCCCGGAAATCCGCCGGAATACCGGATTACAATCAAAACTTAACACAGGGTTGGGAACTTTTCCCGCCTTTTATCATATTTCAGCCATAAAAATACAATATAATAATGGCAGCAATAGAATCCGGGAGGAGCGATGCCTTATGGCACGTGTGGCGCGCAAATGGATGTGCGCAATTCTTGCGGCGATGCTGCTTGCGGCCGCGCTGGCGCCCGCTGCGCTGGCGGCGGGATACAGCGCTTATTTCAGCTGCAATGCGAACGTCTACGCCAAGCCGAGCACTTCCAGCGCGTCGATGAGCGTGAAGAAGGGCACGACGTGCAGCATTCTGGCGGTCGTGGACAACTGCGCGCTGGTGCAGCGCGCGGGCGTGAACGCCTACTGCGACGTGCGCAATCTGACCCTTTCGAGCCGCATCAGGGGCTATGTGCAGAAGGAAGCCAAGCTGTATGCATCGGCCTCCACCTCCGCCAGGAGCGTCACCCTCGCCGTGAACACCGAGGTGTACATCGTTGGCCGCGCCGGCGATTACTGGCGCGTGCAGAACAGCTCCGGCAGCATTACCGGCTACATCAAGATGAGCTCTGTCGGCGGCAGCAAGGTCGCCGTTTCCTCGCCCTCCAGCTGGAAGGACAAGGTCGTGCTGATGGACTGGTACAAGGGCGGCAGCAGCGTACTCGCCCGCGGCGAGTACGGCAGGATCTATGACATCGCCACCGGCATCACCATCAACGTCAAGCGCATGGGCGGCACGAATCACGCCGACCTGGAGCCCGCCACCGCCGACGACACCCTCAAGCTGCTCAAGATTGCCGGCGGCACCTTCTCCTGGGACTCCATTCCTGTGATCCTCTACGCCAACGGCAAGTATGTCGCCGCGGCCATCAACACCCTGCCCCACGGCGATCAGACCATCACCGACAACGGCTACGACGGTCAGTTCTGCCTCCACATGGTCAACAGCCGCACCCACGGCTCCGACACCGTCAACGAAGAACACCAAAAAGCCATCGCCAAAGCCTACTCTTGGGCAGCAAACTGAGTTTGCATGCAATTGCTGCCGCGTTTGGGCGACGAATCCCGGATTTCCGTGGTGGAAATCCGGGATTCTTCGTTGCTTCGCATTGCCAATTTATCACAGATTTGACGACCTTGTCGGCCACTGATTCAAGCCGACAAGGTCTTCGTTTGTTACCGGGCGTGGTGCGTGCGGTGGGG
>JBJEUD010000215.1:3692-6684 GCA_051883655.1 Candidatus Faecivicinus sp.
TTATGAAAGGAGCCAGGGAATGGAGCGGTTGAGGGCGGCGGCAAAGTAGGGAAGCTCGTAGTCGGGGAGAACGCGCAGGCCGGTTTCGATGCGGCTGATGGATTTCTGGGTGATTTCCAGCCCTGCAAGCTGGAGCTTTGCTGCCAGTTCCTCTTGAGAGAGGCCGAGCTGTTCGCGGGCCTCGCGGATTCGCACGCCCGCCTGATTGCACCGTCCATTGTGCCAATAGAGCTTCATAGGATCACCTGCGCTATCCCAAAGATGGATTATCTTGACAATAGCACAGTTGATATGCTAAAATTATCCCAAACATGACTAAAGAGGTGCTTTTCATGGCTGAGTTTTGCCTGGAATGCCTGAACCGGATGGAACACACGAATGCGACGGAGCGCGACTATATCCTGACGGACGAGGACGATCTTGAGTTCTGCGAGGGCTGCGGCGAGTGGAAGCGCGTCGTGATCTGTCAGCGCGACGCCAAATGGCTCTACGACCTGTCCACCCCCTTTCGATATCTTCGCAGAAGGCTGAAAACCCGCGCACACCGGGAGTAAACCGAATCTTCTCTTCGAACCAAGCCCGCGGAACAAACAAAGACCTTGTCGGCTGGCGTATATGGCCGACAAGGTCGTCAGGTTTGTTCTATGAAAACATTATCAGCAGAAAGTAAGAATCCGGGATTTCCACCACGGAAATCCCGGATTCGGTCACCTAAACGCGGCAGCAATCATATGCAGATTTAATCTGCCAGGCGCTTGTAGGAGGCGAGACGGTCGGCGGCGTCCTTCTCGGCTTCCTCGAAGAGCTCGGGAGCAACATCGGGGAACTGACGGAGGAGGCTCGCGTAGCGGTTTTCGCCCTTGATGAAGTCCTGATAGGAAGTGGACGGATCCTTGGAATCCAGGGTGAACTTCTTCTCAGCTTCGGGGTTGTAGCGGTAGGTCTGCCAGTAGCCGGCCTCGACGGCGCGCTTGATCTCAAGCTGGGCCTGGTTCATCTTGATGCCGTGGTTGATGCACGGAGCATAGGCGATGATCAGGGAGGGGCCGTTGTAGGCTTCGGCCTCGGTCATGGCCTTGAGGACCTGAGCGGGGTCGGACATGGCGACCTGCGCCACGTAGACATAGCCGTAGGACATGGCCATCATGCCGAGGTCCTTCTTCTTGGTGCGCTTGCCGGCGGCCGCGAACTTCGCGACGGCGGCGTGCGGGGAGGACTTGGAGGCCTGTCCGCCGGTGTTGGAGTAAACCTCGGTATCGAGCACGAGGACGTTGACGTCTTCGCCCTGAGCGAGGACGTGGTCCAGTCCGCCGTAGCCGATGTCGTAGGCCCAGCCGTCGCCGCCGAAGATCCAGAAGGACTTCTTGGTCAGCAGATCGGCGTCCTCAACCACCTTGCGGGCCAGCGTGCAGGCTTCGCAGGTGCAGCCATCGATGATGGCGTCCTTGCAGGCGGCGACCAGCTTCTCGCCGGCAGCCTTGGAGCCCTCGGCGCAATCCATCTTCTCGAGCCACTCGGCGCCGGCTTCCTTGATGGGAGCGTCGGTCCAGTCGACTGCGATCAGGGCGCGCACGTTGTCGGCCAGCTTCTCGCGGCGCTGCTTGATGCCAAGCTGCATGCCGAAGCCGAACTCGGCGTTGTCCTCGAACAGGCTGTTCGCCCAGGCGGGGCCGTGGCCGTTCTCGTCGGTGGTGTAGGGGCAGGTGGGAGCGGAGCCGCCGTAGATCGAGGAGCAGCCGGTGGCGTTGGCCACGATCATGCGATCGCCGAACAGCTGGGTGACCAGCTTGACGTAGGGCGTCTCGCCGCAGCCGGCGCAGGCGCCGGAGAACTCGAACAGGGGCTTCTTGAACTGGCTGTCCTTGACGGTCTTCACGTTCAGCTCGCCCTTGAACTCAGGCAGCTTCTGCGCGAACTCCCAGTTGGCTTCCTGGGCGGTCTGGGTGGCCAGGGGCTTCATTTCCAGAGCGACCTTGGCGCCCTTCTGGTTGACGGGGCAGACCTGGGTGCAGTTTTCGCAGCCGGTGCAATCCAGCGGGGAAACCTGCATGCGGTACTGATAGCCCTTGAACTTCGGGCCGAGGGCAGCCTTGGTTTCGAAGGACGCGGGGGCGTTCTTCATATCCTCCTCGGAGATGAGGTAGGGGCGGATGCAGGCGTGCGGGCAGACCATGGCGCAGTTGCCGCACTGGATGCAGTTGTCGATGTTCCACTGGGGTACGGCCACGGCGATGCCGCGCTTCTCGTACTTGGTGGTGCCGGTGGGCACGCGGCCTGCGGCGTCGATCATGCTGACGGGCAGCTTGTCGCCGGCCTGGGCCAGGATGGGCGCGACGAAGGTATCGAAGTACTCGGTGGTGCCCTCGACCTTGACCGGAACCGCGCCTTCGGTGGCGGTGGCCCACTCAGCGGGCACCTTGACCTCGTTCAGGCCGGAGATGGCGATGTCGATGGCGTCCCAGTTCTTCTTGACGATCTCGTCGCCCTTCTTGCCGTAGGTCTTCTTCGCATAGGCCTTCATGTACTCATCCGCCTGGGCATAGGGGATGATCTCGGCCAGCTTGAAGAACGCAGCCTGCATGATGGTGTTGATGCGGCCGCCCATGCCGACCTGCTTGGCGAGCTTGATCGCGTCGATGGTGAACAGCTTGGCATTCTTCTTGGCCAGCAGCTGCTTCATGGTGGCGGGCAGCTGGGCGTCCAGCTCCTCGGCGGTCCAGGGGCAGTTGAGCAGGAAGGTGCCGCCGTCCTTCAGCGCGGAGACCATGTCGTACTTGGTCACATACGCCGGGTTGTGGCAGGCGATGAAGTCCGCGGAGTCGATCAGATAGGTGGACTTGATGGGCGTATCGCCGAAGCGCAGATGGCTGACGGTGATGCCGCCGGACTTCTTGGAGTCGTAGGAGAAATACGCCTGAGCGTACTTTTCGGTGTGGTCGCCGATGATCTTGATGGAGTTCTTGTTCGCGCCGACGGTGCCGTCAGAGCCGAG
>JBJEUD010000216.1:0-37020 GCA_051883655.1 Candidatus Faecivicinus sp.
AAAAAAAGAATGGAAGCAGCTGCTTCCATCCCCGAAACGGTCGCGCAGACCGCATTTGGCGAAATCGCGGAAGTCTTGCGACTTCCCTTCCCGATCAGAGGGCCCTGCAGATGTAGGTTTCCTCGAGATCGTGCATGCCGCAGAACCAGCGGAAGTAGTCAGGGCGAACCTCTGTCTCGGTGGGCATGCTGCGGAAGAACTCATCCTCCGTGTGGATGGTGTGAAGACCCAGACGGATGTGGCTGAATAGGCTGATTCCGCGATTCTCTCTGTGATTCTCATTGCGCTTCATAGTCGATTCCTCCTTTTCCTTTCTTCGAGGATATTATACCCTGTCAAGGTAAGGAAATCATAGGAAACAGATATGTTTCGCGAAAGTGTCTGGTTAAATGTGGAAACAAACCTTCGACTGTTCGCACAGATCGCCGGCATTTCCTCATGCAATCCTACTGGAAGTATTGAATCATAACCGGGAGTTTCATCGCTGAAAACACAAAAGTCGAAATCTTGTCCAAACGCGGCCCTGCGAAAACCCTCCGCCGCGTCTCACCACGGGGAGACGGCGGCGGAGGGCAGAAGCGGTCAGCGCCGGCTGCCGATGAATTTCACAATTTCCAGCACGAGCAGGGGGACGAAGATCAGCCCCAGACCGATCAGATAGAGTCGGGCGGGGAGGAAGATCAGGCCAAAGGCGACGGACAGGGGCGTGAACAGCACCAGCGCGACCAGCAGGACGGAGGCCAGCGCGGCAAGGTTCAGCTTCCGGTTCGTGAACGGCCCGATCTTGAACAGCGAGCGGTCGGAGCGCATGTTGAACGCCTGAACGATCTGGCTCAGGGACAGCACCATAAAGGTCAGCGTCTGTCCGCCGGCCTCCAGCCCGGTGAAGCGCCGGCCCAGCCAGTAGGCGATCAGCGACAGCGCGCCGAACATCGCGCCCTGAAGCGCAATGCGCACGCCATAGCCGTGGGCGAACAGGCTCTCGTCCTTCGGCTTGGGCTTTTCGTCCATCACGCCGGGCTCCACCGGCTCCATGCCCAGCGCGATGGCGGGCATGCTGTCCGTGACCAGGTTGATCCAGAGCAGCTGCATGCTCAGCAGCGGCGAGCGGTGCCACAGGAGCATCGCCGCGAAGACCGTGATGACCTCGCCGATGTTCGTGCCCAGCAGGAAGCCGACCACCTTTTTGATGTTGGCATAGATGCCGCGGCCCTCGCGCACCGCGTCCACGATGGTGGCGAAGTTGTCGTCGGTCAGGGTCATGTCCGCCGCGCCCTTGGCGACGTCGGTGCCGGTGATGCCCATGGCGCAGCCGATATCCGCGGCCTTCAGCGCGGGCGCGTCGTTCACGCCGTCGCCGGTCATGGAGACCACCTGTCCCTTGCGCTGCCAGGCCTTGACGATGCGGATCTTGTTCTCAGGGGAGACGCGGGCGTAGACGGCGATCTTTTCGACCTCCGCGTCCAGCTCGGACTCGGTCATCTGGTCCAGCTGCGCGCCGGTGATGGCGCGGTCGCCGGGCTCCATGATGCCCAGATTTTTTGCGATGGCCGATGCGGTGACCACGTGGTCGCCGGTGATCATCACGGGCTTGATGCCCGCGCGGCGGCAGACCCTGACTGCCTCCGCGGCCTCGGGCCGGGCCGGATCGATCATGCCCACCAGGCCCAGAAGGGTCAGATCGCACTCCAGCGCTTCGCTCGTCGGCTCGGCGGGAACCTCGCCGATCTCCTTGCAGCCGATGGCCAGCACGCGCAGCGCGTCGGCGCTCATCTGGTCGTTGATCCGGCGCGCCGTCTGGAGATCGCCGCGGGTGCACAGCTTCGACATCACGTCAAACGCGCCCTTGGTGATGACGATGTTTTTGCCGTCGATCCGGTTGACGGTGGTCATCAGCTTGCGGTCGGAGTCGAAGGGCAGCTCGGCCAGGCGGGGCGACTCGGCGTTCAGCGCATCCTTGGGCATGCCGCACCTGTGAGCGGCCAGCACGATGGCGGTCTCGGTGGGATCGCCGATGTGCTGCTCGGAATCGCCGTCGAAGACCACGGAGCCGTCGCAGCAGAGCGTGCCGTAGCGCAGCAGGCGCCTGACCGCATCGGAATTGCCGTCGGGGAGATCCACAGCGGCGTCCGAGCCGTCGACATACGCCTTCACCAGCGTCATGCGGTTCTGGGTGAGCGTGCCGGTCTTGTCCGAGCAGATGACGGACGCGCTGCCCAGCGTCTCCACCGCGGGCAGGCGGCGGATGATGGCGTTCTTCTTCACCATGCGCTGCACGCCGATGGACAGCACCACCGTGACGATGGCGGGAAGGCCCTCGGGAATGGCGGAGACCGCCAGCGAGACCGCGGTCATGAAGATCTCCAGAACCGGAATGCCGCTGAGCATGCCCACCACAAAGATGATGGCGCAGGCCGCCAGCGCCATGATGCCCAGATATTTGCCCAGCTGGGCCAGCTTCTTCTGAAGCGGCGTCTGGCCGTCCTCTTCGCTTTCCAGCATGCCGGCGATCTTGCCCATCTCGGTGTCCATGCCGGTGGCGGTGACGACGGCCGTAGCCGTGCCGTAGGTGATGGAGCAGCCGGAGAACACCATCGTGGCGCGGTCGCCCAGCGCGGCGTCCTCGGCGATTTCGGCGTTTGCATCCTTCTCCGAGGGCACGGATTCGCCGGTCAGCGCGGACTCCTCGCTCTTGACGCTGGCGCTGCGGATCAGGCGCGCGTCGGCGGGCACAAAGTCGCCGGCCTCCAGATGGATGATGTCGCCGGGCACGAGCTCCGCCGCATCGATCACCTTCTCCGCGCCGTCGCGAAGCACCCGGGCGTGGGGCGCGGACAGGCCCTTCAGCGCGTCCAGCGCCTTTTCCGCCTTGCTCTCCTGCATCACGCCGACAATGGCGTTGAGGATGACGATCAGCAGAATCAGCGCGGGCTCAAAGAATTCTCTGGGATTCCCCTCCGTGCAGGCGATGACGAAGGACACGACCGCCGCAGCGATCAGAATCAGGATCATCGCGTCCTTGAATTGATCCAGAAAGCGCTGCAGCAGCGTGTGCGGCTTTTTCTCGCGAAGCCGGTTCTCGCCGTGGCGGGCACGCTTTTCGAGCACCTGCTGCTCGGTCAGACCGCGCGCTGCGTCGGATGAAAGCGACTTGACTGCCTCATCGCAGGATAGGTGGTGAAAATACAAGGTACTCCCTCCTTTGAAAAATGTTGAAGCATTATAGCTCAATTTTATGATATGCGCAATCTACTAATTTGTATTTTTCCGTAAATTCGCACAAAAATGCGAATCTGATGGGACACATTTCGAAATCTGTGGGTCGGAAACGCGGACATGTTAAGGTTTTGAAAGGCGCGAAGGCGGCGATTGACAGACAACTGCAGTTGTGCTAATATATTCTCAGTGTTTCATATTGTTATAGTAGGAAAGTGGAGCGTGAACCCGATGACGCGCAGCGCACAGATTGGAAATCAAATGTGTATGCACACGGTGCCGGCCGGAGATTGCCGCATCGTGCGCCGCTGCATGAAATGAGAGCAATGTGCGAAAGCGCGTGGATCGGTGCAAATGCGATGAGCAATCTCTGGAAGCGAAAGGCTTCCATTTTTTGTGCAATGGAGAAATTTTTGTGCAATGAAGGAGAGGACGGTGAGCGCGGGCGATGGCGCGGGTGATTGTCGGAATGTCGGGCGGCGTGGATTCCTCCGTGGCGGCGCTGCTGCTGAAGCGGGCGGGCCACGATGTGACCGGGATTTTCATGAACAACTGGGAGGAAAAGGATGAGTTCGGCGTCTGCACTTCCGAGCCCGACTGGGCGGACGTGCGGGCGGTGTGCGATCTCATCGGCATTCCCTGCTACAGCGTGAACTTTGCCCGGGAATACCGCGAGCGGGTGTTTTCCCACTTTCTGGAGGAGTACCGGAAGGGCCGCACGCCGAATCCTGACGTGCTGTGCAATCGGGAGATCAAGTTCGGCGTGTTCCTGAGCTTCGCGGAGAAGCTCGGCGCGGAGAAGGTTGCCACGGGCCATTTCGCCAAGGTCGACCGGTGCGGTCAGGGCTGGCAGCTCCGGCGGGCGAAGGATGAGAACAAGGACCAGACCTATTTCCTGTACATGCTGGGCCAGCGCGCGCTGTCGAAGGCGATGTTCCCGGTGGGCGATCTCACCAAGGGCGAAATCCGCCAGATCGCCCGGGATGCGGGCATCCCGGTGAGCGAGAAGAAGGATTCCACGGGCGTGTGCTTCATCGGCGAGCGGAACTTCAGGAAATTCCTGTCCGGCTATCTGCCTGCGCAGCCCGGCGACATGGTGACGGCGGACGGAAGGATCGTCGGCCGGCACGACGGGCTGATGTACTATACGCTGGGCCAGCGGCGCGGGCTGGGCATCGGCGGCAGCGGCGACGGCCGGCGCTGGTTCGTCGTGGCGAAGGACCTGGAGCGCAACCGTCTGGTGGTGGCTCAGGGCGAGGATTCGCCGCTGCTCTACACCTCGCGCGCCGCCGGCGGCGAGTGTACCTGGCTGGCGGGCTTCCCGCCGGCGGAGGAGGATCGGCCGCTGCACTGTCAGGTGCGGCTGCGCCATCGCCAGCCGCTGCAGGAATGTTCGATCATCCTGCGCGGGGACCGCGTGCAGATCGACTTCGATCGCCCTCAGCGGGCGGTCACGCCGGGGCAGTCCGCCGTGTTCTACGACGGCGAGGTCTGTCTGGGCGGCGCGATCGTCGACTGACGCAAGCGCGGGAGAATGCATAGTATGGGTGGGGGAGTGAGCGTGTGGACTGGAATTTTGTGCAAAAGTTCGCGCCGATGTACGTCACCGCGGCGGGACTGACGCTGCGCATCGCGGCCATCGGCATCCTGCTGTCGATGGCGGTGGGCATGCTTTGCTGCATCGTGCAGTCGTTCCGGGTGCCGGTGCTGCGGAGAATCGCGGCCGTTTACATCCAGCTGGCGCGCAACACGCCGCTGCTGGTGCAGCTGTTCTTCCTCTATTTTGGCCTGCCCAAGCTCGGAGTGAAGCTGGATGCGGAGCACTGCGCGGTGATCGGCCTGACCTTTCTGGGCGGCGCGTACATGGCGGAGGCGCTGCGCAGCGGGCTGGAGGCGGTGGAGCCGTCCCAGCGGGAGGCCGGCATGTGCATCGGACTGACGGGCCTGCAGAATCTGAGATATGTGATCCTGCCCCAGGCGCTGGCCACGGCCATTCCCGCCGTGTGCGCCAATGTGATCTTTCTGATCAAGGAAACCAGCGTGTTCAGCGCGGTGGCGCTGGCCGATCTGATGTACGTGGCCAAGGATCTGATCGGCATGTACTACAAGACGGACGAGGCGCTGATGATGCTGGTGGCGGCCTATCTGGTGCTGCTGCTGCCGATTTCGCTGGCGTTTACGTGGATCGAAAGGAGGCTTCGCCATGCAGGATTTGGGGATCAGCGTTCTGTTTAGGGGCAAAAACCTCATCCGCCTGCTGGGGGGCCTGGGCGTGACGCTGGAGCTCTCGGCGGTTTCCATTGTGCTCAGCGTGATTCTGGGGCTGCTGCTGGGCGTGGTGATGACGCTGAAGAGCCGCGTTGTGCGGGCGGTCTGCCGCGTCTATCTGGAGATCATCCGCATCGTGCCGCAGCTGGTGCTGCTGTTTCTGTGCTATTTCGGCCTGGCGAGGGCCTTCGGCATCCAGCTTTCGGGAGAAGCGGCGGCGGTCATCGTGTTCACGTTCTGGGGAGCCGGAGAGATGGGCGACCTAGTGCGCGGCGCGCTGACGTCCATTCCGCGCCATCAGATCGAGAGCGGCGCGGCGCTGGGGCTGACGAAGGGGCAGATTTACCGCTGTATCCTGATTCCCCAGACGCTCCGGCGGCTGATCCCCCAGTCCATCAACCTGGCGACGCGCATGATCAAAACCACCTCGCTGGTGATGCTGATCGGCGTGATCGAGGTGCTGAAGGTGGGCCAGCAGATCATCGACGCCTCGCGCTACGACACGCCGTCGGCGGCGATCTGGATCTACGCGGTGATCTTTTTTCTGTATTTCTTCATCTGCTGGCCGATTTCGCTGCTGGCCGGCAGGCTCGAAAAGAAGTGGCAAGCATAGGAGGCGGGAGCAATGGCGGATCAGCTGCTTGAGGTGCGCAATTTGAACAAGAGCTTCGACGGCGCGCAGATTCTGAAGGGCGTGTCCCTGAGCATCGCGCGGGGCGAGGTGGTGGTCGTCATCGGCCCGTCCGGCTGCGGCAAGAGCACGCTGCTGCGCTGCATCAACGGCCTGGAGAGCATCGATTCCGGCGAGATTCTGCTGCAGGGGCAGGTCATCAGCGGCCAGACGAAGAACCTGCACCGCATCCGGCAGCGGATCGGCATGGTGTTTCAGAGCTACGACCTGTTTCCGCACATGAACGTCATGGACAACCTGCTGCTGGGCCCGATGAAAGCGCTGAAGCGCCCCAGAGCCGAGGTGGTCCGGGAGGCGGAGGCGGCGCTGGAGCGCGTGGGCCTGCTGGAGAAGAGGGATGCGCTGCCGCGGCAGCTGTCCGGCGGACAGAAGCAGCGCGTCGCCATCGTGCGCGCGCTGCTGATGCAGCCCGAAATGCTGCTGCTGGACGAGATCACCGCCGCGCTGGACCCGGAGATGGTGCGCGAGGTGCTCGGCGTCGTGCTGGATCTGGCCCGCGACGGCATGACGATGCTCATCGTCACCCATGAAATGCGCTTCGCTGAGGCCGTCGCCGACCGGATCCTGTTTCTGGAGGGCGGCAGCATCGTGGAGGAGGGCGTGCCGAAGGACTTCTTCCGCGCCCCGAAGACCGAGCGCGCCCGCCAGTTCCTGCACACCTTCGACTACGAGGCGAAGTGAACCGGATTGTAAACTTTTTCAAAACCTATTGACAAAGTCGGAATTTGAGAATATAATCATATCAAATCAATAGGAAATTCTTGATGGGAGGGATAGCGATGAAGAGGGCGATGTGCATGTGTTGTCAGCTTCGGCGTTCGTCTCTCCGAGGCCGTTTTGTCGTGCGCTGAGCGCGGCGAAGGGCGGATAGAATGGGATGAGCGCAAGAGCGTTTCATCCCGTTTTTATTGTCTGATTGAGGAAAGGATGTGGTCGCGCATGAAGATGCGCATTCCGATGCGGGCGACCGACGAATGTCGGCACAGCAAGTTTGGCCGGGTCCTGCAGTAAACTGTTCTCAGACAATGAAGAAAAGAGGTTATCATCATGAAGAAGCTGGTTAAGGTTATTGCATTGGCACTGGTATTGGCACTGGGCATCGCTTCCGCCGCGCTGGCGGATTCCTCTGCGCGCACGCTGGACGAGATCAGGGAGAGCGGCAAGCTGGTCATCGGCGTGTTCTCCGACAAGAAGCCCTTCGGCTATGTGGACGAAAACGGTGAGTATCAGGGCTACGACGTGTATCTGGCCCGCCGCCTGGCGGAGGACCTGGGCGCGGAGCTGGAGCTGGTCAGCGTGGACGCGCCGAATCGCGTGGAATATCTGCAGTCCGCAAAGGTGGACATCATCCTGGCGAACTTCACTGTGACCGATGAGCGCGCCGAGGTCGTCGACTTCGCGCTGCCCTACATGAAGGTCGCGCTGGGCGTCGTCTCTCCGGACAGCGCGCTGATCACCGACGTCAGCGAGCTGCGCGGCAAGACCCTGATCGTCAGCAAGGGCACCACCGCCGAAACCTATTTCACCGAGAACGAGCCGGAGGTCAATCTGCTGAAGTTTGACACCTACACCGAGGCCTTCAACGCGCTGTTGGACGGCCGCGGAGACGCGCTGTCCACCGACAACACCGAGGTGCTGGCCTGGGCCATCGACAACGAGGGCTTCACCGTGGGCGTCGAATCCCTGGGCAGCCTGGACACCATCGCCCCTGCGGTGCAGAAGGGCAATGAAGCGCTGCTGGCCTGGATCAACGACGAGATCGTGGCGCTGGGCGAGGAGAACTTCTTCCATGCAGACTACGAAGCGACGCTGAAGGACGTCTACGGCGAAGCCGTCAATCCCGACAATCTGGTCGTGGAAGGCGGCGTCGTGGAGACGGCCGAATGACGGAAACCCCTCCCCGGGTGAACGCCGCAGCCCATTTCGGGCATGCGGCGTTTGCCGCGGGGGTTTGGTTTATTTTCAATCGACACAAAGGAGAGATTTTTTATGGCACGTGTATCCTTCGCGAACCCCAATGAGATCACCGGAAAGGCCAAGGAGGCCTATGAAAAGCTGGCGGCGGCGGGCAAGCTGACCAACATGAAGCAGGCGCTGCTGCAGGACTACGCCACCTATGACGCGTTCATGGCGTGGTACACCTCCTGGGATCGCCTGGTAGAGGTTGTCGGCGAGCGCGCCGCCACCATCTATGCCCACGCGGTCTCCTCCACCAACGGCTGCCTGCTGTGCTCGCTGTTCTTCATCAGCGACCTGGCCGCGCTGGGCGAGGATTCCGACAACATCAACTTCTCTGAGGACGAGCAGCTGCTGGCCGATCTCGGCGCGCAGATCGTCAAGGATCCCACCAACGTCAGCGATGAGATCTTCGAGCAGCTGAAGAAGAAGTACACCGACAGCGAGATCGTCGCCATCGTGGGCTTCGCGGCGCAGATGATGGCCACCAACAACTTCAACTCCGTGCTGCGCATCGATGTGGACGAGCGCCTGCTGCCCATCCGCGACAAGTTCCGCCCCGCCACCTGGCGCGCCGACATCAAGTGAGATGAAGAGCTTCCATTATTATAACCCCTCCGCGATCTGCTTCGGCCAGGGCGCGGAGCGGGAGCTCCCCGCGCTGCTGCGCAGGTATCAGGCGCACGCGCTGATGCTGGTGTACAGCGGCGACTTTGTGAAGACGCTGGGCATCTGGGATGTGGTGCGCGGCGCGTGCGACGAGCTCGGCATTCCGATGATCGAGGAAGACGGCGTGGTGCCGAATCCCCGGCTGGAGCTGGTGCACGATCTGATCGCCCGGGGCAAGGCTCAGGGCGTCGACTTTGTGCTGGCGGTGGGCGGCGGCAGCTCTGTGGACACGGCGAAGGCCGTGGCCATGGGCATCGGCTACGACGGCGACGTCTGGGATTTCTTCACCGGCAGGGCGGAGCCCGCGCAGGTGCTGCCCGTGGGCGTGATCACCACGCTGCCCGCCAGCGGTTCCGAGACCTCCAACTGCGCCATCATCACCAACGGCCTGTACAAGCTGGGCTATGAGGACGATCGGATCATCCCGAAGTTCGCCATCATGAACCCGGAGTATACGCTGAACCTGCCCGCCTATCAGACCGCCTGCGGCATTGCGGACATCCTGTCCCATCTGCTGGAGCGGTACTTCAGCGCGGTTTCTCACACCGACACCACCGACTATCTCATCGAGGGCGCGGTGCGCGCGCTGCTGGTCAACGCCCGGCGGCTGCTGAAGAATCCGAAGGATCTGGATGCGCGCTCGGAGATTCAGTGGCTGGCGTCCATCGCCCACAACAACCTGCTGGACACGGGACGCGAGGCGGACTGGGGCTCCCATCGCATCGAGCACGAGCTCAGCGCCCAGTATGGCCTGACCCACGGCGAGGGCATGGCCGTGGTGCTGCCCGCATGGGTGCGCTATGCGGCGGCGAACAGGCCCGAAAAACCCGCGCAGCTGGCCGCGCGCGTGTTCGGGTACGACTATGTCAACGACAGCCCTGAGGACATGGCCCTCGGACTGGCGGACGAGCTGGAGCGCTTCTTCCGCTCGCTGAAGCTGCGCACGCGGCTTTCGCAGCTGCAGATCGGCGAGGGCGACTTCGAGACCATGGCGCTTCGGGCCACCAAGGGCGATACCGCTGCCGTCGGCCACTACATTCCGCTGAACTGCGCCCGCATTCTGGAAATCCTGAAGCTGGCGCGCTGAGCATCGCCGGTCTGAACCGAACCGGACAGACCGGCGATCCATTTTTGGCTGTGCGGCGGAAAGATGCGCCGCCTATTGACAAGATCAATCATTCGGGCTATGCTGTTCGTGGCTGCGGACGGCATAGCGTTCGCGAGGAGAATTTTGATGGATACATTGCATGCGAAGCATGAAAAGCTTCAGGAATATTTACGACACGCTGAAGTCGCTGGGCTTTACCTATGTGACCATGGATCTCGGCGGCTATCGCACGGGAAGCATGAACGAAGTGCTGTGACGGGCGACCGGAGGCGTTGAACCGATGATTTATCTGGACTATGCGGCGAACACGCCGGTGGAGCCCGCGGTGCTGGCGCGATTCTGCGAGGTGGAGCAGGCGTTCGTCGGCAATCCCAACTCCAGCCACGCGGCGGGACGGGAGGCGCGGGCGGAGATGGATCGCGTCACGGCGTCGATCGCGTCGCTGCTGGGCGCGCAGCCGGAGGAGGTGATCTGCACCTCCGGGGCCACCGAGGCCAACAATCTGGCCATCAAGGGCCTGGCGCGGGCGAGCCGCCATCAGGGCCGGCACATCATCTCCACGCCGCTGGAGCATTCCTCGGCGAGCGGCAGCCTGACCGCGCTGCAGGAGCAGGGCTGGGAGATCGACCTGCTGGACGTTCGGCGGGACGGCACCGTGGATCTGGAGCAGCTCGGGGAGCTCCTTCGGAAGGACACCGTGCTGCTGGCCATCTGCGCGGTGGACAGCGAGCTGGGCGTGATCCAGCCGATGGAGGAAATCAAGGCACTGCTGAAGAATTTTCCCCATTGCCGCCTGCACGTGGATGCGACGCAGGCCGTGGGCAAGGCGCCGCTCTCGTTTGAGGGGATCGACACGCTGAGCCTGTCGTCCCACAAGTTCGGCGGGCTGAACGGCAGCGGACTGCTGCTGAAGCGCAGCGGACTCGTGCTCGAGCCGCAGATGCACGGCGGCGCGAGCACCACGATCTACCGCAGCGGCACGCCGGCGCTGGCGCTGGCGGCGGCGACGGAGGCCGCGCTGAGGCTGGCGCTGGAGCACTATGGGGAAAACCGCGCCGCCGTGGAGGCGATGAACCGGCGGCTTCGCGATGCGCTGTCGACCTATCCGAAGGTGCGCATCAACAGCCCGGAGAGCGCCGTTCCCCACATCCTGAACCTGAGCGTTCAGGGGGTGAAGGCCGCGCGCTTTCAGCAGGCGCTGAGCGACGCGGGCGTGTGCGTGTCCGTGAAGTCGGCGTGCTCCACGGACGGCACCCCTTCGAGGGCGGTGTTTGCGGTCAGCCGGGATCGGAAGAACGCAATGTCCTCGTGGCGCATCAGCCTGAGCCATCGCGCGGCGAAGGAGGAGCTCGACGGCTTTCTGCAGGCGTTTGACCGCTGCTATCGGGAATTGACATGATGGAGGAGAGAACATGAGTCGGGAACTGACGGCCTGCCAGCAAATTGAGCGCAGCCTTTTCAAGAAGTACCGCAAGGAGATCTGGAACCCCTTTGTCTATGCCGTCAAGCATTACGAGCTGATTCGGCCGGGCGACAGGATCGCGGTGTGCATCTCCGGGGGAAAGGACTCCATGCTGATGGCGAAGCTGATGCAGCTGCTCCAGCGCCACAGCGACTTTCCGTTCGACCTGGTCTATCTGGTGATGGATCCCGGATACAACGCGATCAACCGCGGCAGGATCGAGCAGAACGCGGCGCTGCTGGAGATTCCCATCACCGTCTTTGAGACGGACATCTTCGCCATTGCGAACAGCAGCGAGAAGTCGCCCTGCTATCTCTGCGCGCGGATGCGCCGCGGCCATCTCTACAGCAAGGCCCAGAGCCTGGGCTGCAACAAGATTGCGCTGGGCCACCACTTCAACGACGTGATCGAAACCACGGTCATGGGCATGTTCTACGGTTCCCAGCTGCAGGCCATGCCGCCCAAGCTCCACAGCGCCAATTTTTCCGGCATGGAGCTCATCCGGCCGCTTTACTGCGTGCATGAGGACAGCATCATCGCCTGGCGCAGGAGCAACGATCTGGAGTTCATCCAGTGCGCCTGCCGGTTCACCGAGAACTGCACCATGTGCGACAACGGCGGCGGCGGCTCCAAGCGGCAGGAGATCAAGACGCTGCTCAAGCGCCTCAAGCGCGACAATCCGGACATCGAAAAGAGCATCTTCAACAGCATCCACGCCGTCAGCCTGGATACCATGGTGGGCTACAAGAGCAAGGGTGTGCTCCATTCCTTCCTCGACGACTATGACGAGCGCTGAGCGGGAATCATTTCCGATGAATTTTCAAAAAACCATTGACAAAACCGCTGGAAGCGCATATAATACTATCAATTCCATGGGGAATAGAGGTAAAATTATGAATCGCAGACTTTCCATGTGCATGTGTTGCAGCGCCCGATGCTCATTTCGCCCGGGTGCCGCTTTGCTGTGCGCGTCTATGCATTCATAGCTGAAGAGGTCCCGTCGGGAGAAATGAGCAATGCCGCTCATTTCTCCTTTTTCTTTTTTCAAGGAGTGAATTTCGATGAAGCGAGTTCCCCGGCGGGCGACGGACGCCTGTCACACCGCACTGCAGAGTTGGCGAAGGAAGGAATGAAATTTCAGACCGGGATTTTCCCGCAAACAGGAAAGGAGCACACATCATGAAGATTTATCAGAAGGCGACGGATCTGATCGGCAATACCCCCCTGCTGGAGCTGGGCAACTATGAGGCGGCCCACGGCCTGGAGGCCACCATCCTGGGCAAATTGGAGTACTTCAATCCTGCCGGCAGCGTCAAGGACAGAATCGCCAAGGCCATGCTGGATGAAGCGGAGCGCACAGGGCAGCTCAAGCCGGGTTCGGTGATCATCGAGCCCACCAGCGGCAATACCGGCATCGGCCTGGCGGCGGTCGCCGCCTCCCGGGGCTACCGCATCATCCTGACCATGCCGGAGACGATGAGCGTGGAGCGCCGCAACCTGCTCAAGGCCTACGGCGCGGAGCTGGTGCTCACCGAGGGCGCGAAGGGCATGAAGGGCGCGATCGCCAAGGCCCAGGAGCTGGCCGGGCAGACGCCGGGCAGCTTCATCCCCAGCCAGTTCACCAATCCGGCCAATCCCGAGATCCATCGCGCGACGACGGGACCGGAGATCTGGCGGGACACGGACGGCAAGGTGGATATCTTCGTGGCGGGCGTCGGCACGGGCGGCACGGTGACCGGCGTGGGCGAATATCTGAAGGCGCAGAATCCCAATGTTCGCGTGGTCGCCGTGGAGCCTGCGGGATCGCCGGTGCTCTCCAAAGGCGTGTCCGGCCCGCACAAGATTCAGGGCATCGGCGCCGGCTTCATTCCGGACACGCTGAACACCGCCGTTTATGATGAGGTGATTGCCGTGGAGAACGAGGATGCGTTCGCCGCCGGCCGCGAGATCGCCCGGAAGGAGGGCGTTCTGGTGGGAATCTCCTCCGGCGCGGCCGTGTATGCGGCCACGGTGCTGGCGAAGCGCCCGGAGAACAAGGGCAAGATCATCGTTGCGCTGCTGCCCGATACCGGCGACCGCTACCTGTCCACGCCGCTGTTTTCGGACTGACTTTCAATGGAATCTGAAAAGGAGGCAACTTCTATGAAGAACCGCTTTCGCAGACTGATCGCCGCGCTGACCGCGCTGCTCCTCGCCCTGTCCCTCTCCGGCGCCGCCGCGGCGGAGACCGCCGACAAGGCCGTGAACATCGCCGTGACCGGAACCATCGGACCCCTGAATCCGCTGCTGATGGACAACACCGAGGTCGTCAAGTACGCCACCTCGCTGTCCTTCCTGTCCCTGGTGGAGCTGAACCGGGAGCTGGAGTTCGTGGGCCAGCTGGCCGAGGAGATCACCACCGAGGACAACCGCACCTTCACCGTCAAGCTGGATCCCGAGGCGAACTGGTCCGACGGCGAACCGGTGACCGCAAAGGACGTGCTGTTCACCCTCCTCTGCTGGGCAAGCCCGGAGAACGGCAACACCGCATGAATGTCTACGCCATCGAGGGCGTGGGCGATGACGGCTATGTCGAGGCCGGCGCCACGGAGATCAGCGGCATCCGGATCATCGACGACAAGACGCTGACCATCACCACCAAGTGGGAGACCGCGCTGTACACCTTTGAGAACAACTACGGCCGCTACATCCTGATCCTGCCCGAGCACATCCTGGGCGACGTGCCCAAGGATCAGCTGCTCACCAACGAGTGGTTCAACGCCCCGACCGTGGTCAGCGGCCCCTGCTTCATTCAGGATTTCGACCTGAACCACTATGTCGCCAATGAGAACTACTGGCTGGGCGCGCCCAACATCAAGTATCTGAACATCAACGTGTTCGCCTCCTCCCAGCTGCTGGCGGGCCTGCAGTCCGGCGAGATCGACCTGATCCAGCAGACCATGGGCGACATCCCCCTGGAGGACTATGAGAGCGTCCGCGCGCTGGAGAACGTCACCATCTATCCGGGCACGCCGATCACCAACCAGTCCATCTTCATCAACGTCGAGAACGTGCCCGACGTGCGCATCCGCCAGGCGCTGACCGATCCGGGCGAAATCACCGCGCGCTATCTGCTGGTGGATCAGCAGGTGCAGCAGGATGCGCCCATGATCTCCGCATACATTCTCAGCGCGCTCGGCGCGACCAGCAATCGCCTGGTGGGCGCCACGCCCGACGTGTTCGGCACCTTCATCAACGTGCACGAGTGGGATATCGCCGCGGAAACAGAAACTAGGAAAGGAGCTGTTGTGCAATGGAAGCGCTTTTGAGGGTCAGGGATTTGAGCATCTGCTTTGCCTATCGCGGCAGGCAGGTTCAATGCGCGGACCGCGTCGGATTTTCGGTGGATCCCGGTCAAATCGTGGCGCTGGTGGGCGAATCCGGGTGCGGAAAGAGCAGAACAGCCCTCTCCATTTTGGGCTTGCTGAGCCGGCAGGGCAGGGTCACAGGCGGTGAAATCCTCTATCGGGGAAGATACCTGCTGACCTTGACCGAGCGGGAGCTGGACGAGGTTCGGGGCCGCGAGATCGCCATGATCTTTCAGGATGTGATGTACAGCCTGAACCCCGTTTTTACCATTGGAAACCAGAGGGCGGAGGGAATGCGCCGCCATCTGCATTGCACCCGGGCGGAGGCGCGGAGCCGGGCGGTGGAGCTGCTGCACAAGACCGGCATCCCCGAACCGGAGCGCGTGCTGCGCGGCTATCCGCACATGCTGTCGGGCGGCATGCGCCAGCGGGTGATGATCGCCATGGCGCTGGCCTGCCGCCCCCGGCTGCTGGTCGCCGACGAACCCACCACCGCGCTGGACGTCACGATTCAGCTTCAGATCATGGAGCTGCTCAAGCAGCTGCGCCGGGAGTACGGCATGGCCATTCTGCTGATCACGCACGATCTGGGCGCAGTATCTGAGTTGGCTGAACGAGGTGCTCCACGGCAATCTGGGCTATTCCTACAAGAGCTATCAGCCGGTAGCGCAGATGATCGGAAGCCATATCGGCCCGACGCTGCTGCTGATGGGCGTTTCGCTGGCGGTGGGGCTGATTCTCGCCGTCCCGGCGGGCATTTACAGCGCGGTGCACCGCTATCAGAAGCGGGATTTCGCCGTGGTGACCGCGTCGTTCTTCGGTTCCAGCATTCCCGGGTTCTTCCTGGCGCTGATTCTGATCTATCTGTTCACGGTTCGGCTGGGCCGGCTGCCCTCCAGCGGCATGGAGACCGCCGGAACGGGCGGCGACGCCGCGGACATCGCCCGTCACATGGTAATGCCGGTGATTGTGCTGTCGGCGTCCATCGCGGGCGGCAACATCCGCTATATCCGCAGTGCGGTGCTGGAAATTCTGGAGATGGACTGCCCCCGCACGGCCAGGGCGAAGGGGATGGGGCGCTTCCTCGTCATCAACAAGCACGTCCTGCGCAACGCGCTGCTGCCCATCGTCACGGTCGTCGGCATGCAGATTCCCACGCTGTTCGGCGGCGCGGTGATCGTGGAACAGATCTTTTCCTGGCCGGGACTGGGCCTGATTGCGATGAACGCCATTACCGGGAGGGATTATCCCGTGATCATGGGCGTCTGTCTGCTCTCCGCCGTGGTGGTGCTGGCGGCCAATCTGCTGACGGGGATCTCCGGCGATGGGATTGCGGCCTTCGATCCCTACGCGCTGCCCGGGGATGCGCCGCTGACGAAGCGCCTGATCGAGGAGGGCGTGCAGTTCGTGGAGGATCAGCCCTGCGCCGCGAACCGGAGGATCCGGGCGGACGTGCTCAACGCGGAGGACACGACCAACTACGGCATGGGCGCCATGGAGCTGCGGGAGGCCATGCTGATCTTCAACCAGAACACCCGCCAGACGGAGGAGAGAACCATCGAATCCATTATCTGAAGGCACGGCAAAAGCGGCGCTCAAACGATGTTTGAACGCCGCTTTCTGCGTCGGCAGCCCGCGGATTACTGCGGCGATGCCGCGCGGGCTTCGCCGCAGTCCAGAATGTCCTGAAGGGTGATGCTGCCCAGATATTCCTGAATTACCCGATCCAGTCCCTGCCAGATGGGCAGCGTCAGGCAGAAGCTGCACCGCTCGCACTGATTGGGGTCCTGCTCCATGCAGGCCACAGGGACCATCGAACCCTCGGTGATCTTCAGGATTTGGATGACGGTGTATTCGCGGGGAGCCTTGACGAGCCGATAGCCGCCCTGATGGCCGCGCATGGCGCGCAGCATTCCGGACTGCGTCAGCTGAAGCGCGATCTGTTCCAGATATTTTTTGGAAATGGCCTGCCGCTGAGCGATATCCTTCAACGTGACAAAGCTCTCATCCTGGTGCTGCGCAATATCAAGCATCATGCGCAGCGCATAGCGCCCCTTGGTGGAAATCTTCATTCGATCATCTCCCATACTCCTATAATACCATGTGCTTACCGGATTTTCAATCGTGAAGCCGAAATTTTTGCCGAGAAAAACATATTGACATGATAGGTTGAATGCGCTATAATGAAACCGTCACAGGAGGAAAGGAGCCAGGCCGTGTGAAAAAGCAGGCATGCACGATGGCGATGGGTATGGATATGTGCGTAAGCATGTATTCTGCTTTGCCATGCGCCTGTTTCCGAATGTGAGAGGGGATTGTCCCTTCGATGGGGGGAGGCGTTCGCATGAGCGTCTCCCCGTTTTTTATCGCAGCATCGTTCATTTGCAGGTTTATCCATCTTGAAAGTATCGTATAGTATGGACTATGTTCGAAACATGCGGCGGGATTCCGCTCAGCGCGATCCAACCGCGTTTTGAAGGGGGAAGGCGGCGCCGTTCGTGCCGCCGCGAACAGAGGAGTTTGATTCCTGGCGGCGGTACTGTCCCTGATCCTGACCCTGATGATGCTTGCTGGTTTTGCGGGCGTGTTTGCAGAAGGCGCGGCGGTGGAGGACACCGGCATTTGCAAGGACACGCTGGTGGTCGCTATTCAGGCCGAGCCCGCGACGATGGATGTCTATGCCGCGTCCCACGACACGACGTCCATCAGCTCCGAGACGATTTTCGAGTCGCTGCTGAAGTATGAGGACGGCGAATACGAGCCCTGGCTGGCCACGAGCTATGAGATCGTGGACGAGACGACCATCGTGTTCCATCTCCGCGACGACGGCTATTTCCACGATGGAAACAGATGACCGCCGAGGACGTCATCTTCTCGCTGTGCTACGGCGCGCAGAGCAACTTCACCAGCGCACTGATCGCCGTCGCGGTCAGCTCGGTGCCGAACTTCGCCCGCGTGGTCCGCGCGGCCACCGCGGCAAGGAGCTGTCCATGATCTTTCAGGATCCCATGACGTCGCTGAACCCCATCATGCCCGTGGGCGATCAGATCGCCGAGGTCGTGCGCCTGCATGAAAAGCTCTCCCGCGCCGCGGCTACCCGCAAGGCTGCGGAGATTCTGGAGATGGTCGGCATTCCGGCGGAGCGCATGGCGGAATATCCACACCAGTTTTCCGGCGGAATGAAGCAGCGCGCGGTCATCGCCATCGCGCTGGCCTGCAATCCCCAGATGATCATCGCCGACGAACCCACCACGGCGCTGGATGTGACCATTCAGGTGCAGGTGCTGGACCTGATGCACGGCCTGCAGAAGAAGCTCGGCACGGCCATGCTGCTCATCACCCACGATCTGGGCGTGGTTGCAAACAACTGCAACAAGGTGGCCATCATGTACGCCGGCCAGATTGTGGAGTTCGGCACGCTGGAGGATGTCTACGACAGGACGCTGCACCCCTATTCCAAGGCGCTGCTGTCGGCCATTCCCGAGCCGAACATTCACAGCACGCGGGAGCGCATGATTCTCCGCGGAGAGATCACCTCTCCGATTGATCCGCCCGAGGGCTGCCGGTTCGCGGCGCGCTGCGCCTATGCCCAGGAGGCGTGCTTCAAGAAGACGCCCGTGCTGGAGGAGGTTCTGCCGAACCACTTCGTCGCCTGCCATCGAACCTGCGAAGTGAACAAACTTTAAGGAGCATTATGGAGAAGAGTTATTTTCGCACGCTGGCGGAGCACTTCAGCAGCCTGTCCTGCGATGCGTTTGGGGAGGAGACGCTGCACCAGGTGCGGCGCTCTCTGGTGAACTATCTGGGCGGAAGCATCTATACCGCAGCGCATCAGAGCTGCTGGCCATGATCCGCACCATGGATCCCGGCGGCGGCAAGGCGTCCGTCTGGGCGAATGCGGAACCGGTGCACGCCTCAACGGCGGCCTTTTCCAATGCGTGCCGGCTGTCGAGCCTGGAGCTCAACGACGGCACACGGGCTTCTGCCCATCCGGGCATCTATGTGTGGTCGGCGGTGCTGGCGACCTATCAGCAGTACGGCGGCGCGGTTGAGGACGTCATCCGCGCCGTGGTGTTCGGCTACGACACCGTGACCCGCATGGCGATGCGGTCCATCGACCGGATCATGGAGCTGGGCCTGCACAACCCGGGCTTCGTCGGCGGGCTGGGCGCTGCTGCCGCCGCCGGACTGTTGCGCGGTCTGAATGTCGACCAGCTGTGCAATGCCTTCGGCATGACGGCGTCGCTGCTGCCGCTGTGCCCGTTCTGCAGCTTCATTCAGGGCTCCGACACCAAGGATCTCTACGGCGGCTGGGGCGTGCACCTGGCCATGTTCGCCGTGGACGCCGCCGCGCGCGGGCTGACCGGCACGGAAACCGTGCTGAAGGGCATGAAATCCCTGGAGAAGATCTTTCAGGAGGAGCTGGAGCAGAAGGTCGAGATCGGCAAGCCCTATCTGATCGAATGGCTCTCCATCAAGCAGTATCCCGCCTGCTTTGCGGTGAATCCGGCGGTGAACGCGGTCTTCCGGATGCAGGAGAAGCATAATATTGATCCCGATCGGATTGAATCCGTGTTTGTGGACACGTATCCCTACTCCTACGACCTGAACAAGGGCGTGGGAAGGGAACTGAACGCCACTTCGGGCCGACTGTCGCTGTATTACGCGGTGACGGTGGCGCTGCTGGATGGAAAGCTGGTTCCGGACGCGTTTTTGAAGGAAAATATGGACGACCCGCGCTGCAGGGCATTGCAGTCGAAGATCCGCACCGGAAGGCACGATGCCTATGGGGACGGCCCGCACGGCACGCGCGGCTGCATCGTCGAGGTGCGCATGAAGGACGGATCGACCTTTGTGGAGGAGTACGATGCCAGCGCCGCCAGTGCCGGCTGCACGGACGGGATGCTCCGCGAGAAGTTCTGCGGGCTGACGGCCTGCGCGCTGAGCCCCGAGCAGCAGCAGGCGCTGTACAGCTTTGCCATGCATGTGGACGAAGCGCAGGATCTGGCCCCGATGCTGAAGGTGCTGCGGGAACTTCCGACAGTGAAATAACGGAGGCGGCATGAAAATGTTATCCGAGATCCTGACCACCCCGCTGTGGGGGGAATATGATGTCATCGTCGCAGGCGGAGGCATCGCGGGCGTATGCGCGGCGGTTGCGGCGCGGCGCACGGGTGCGCAGCGCGTGCTGCTGCTGGAAAAGGGCATCCTGTTCGGCGGCCTGGCCACGCAGGGCCTGATCGCCCTCTATGAGCCGATCTGCGATGGCTGCGGACGGAAGATCACCTACGGAATGGCGTCGGAGCTGATGCAGCTGTGCATGAAATACGGCCCGGACTTTCTGCCCGAGGCCTGGCGGAGCGATCCGGACGAGGCGCCGGCGGACGCGGGCAGATACAAGACGTTTTACTCCCACGCGCTCTTTGCGATGGCCCTGGACGAGTTCGTGCGCCAGACGGGCGTGGAGATTCTCTTTGACACGCAGGTGGTGCGCCCGATCATGGAGGGCGCGCGGTGCACGGGTCTGGTGGTGGAAAACAAGGATGGCCGCGGCTATTTCACGGCCGGCGCCGTCGTCGATACGACCGGCGATGCGGACATCTTCCATCGCGCCGGCGATCCCTGCGTGACGGGCCGGAATTTCATGACGTACATCGCCTATCGGATTGACCGGATGTCCATGGAACGGGCGCGAAAGAGCGGAAATATTCTGAACAGCCGTCTCTGGCACGCATTCGGCGCAGGACCGCGCGGAAACGGCCATCCGGAGGGGCTGCCGCTGATCTCTGGCACGACAGCGCGGGAGATCACGGATTTCGTGCTCTATGGCCGCGGCATGGCGTTCGACCACCTGAAGCAGGAGGATCGGTTCAGCCGCGATATCACCGCGCTGCCGACGATGCCGCAGCTGCGCACCACGCGCCATATCACCGCAGCCTGCTCGGTGCAGGAGAGCGACGTGAATCGGGAACAGCCCGACTCGGTCGGCGCAGTGGCGGACTTTCAGACCCCCGGCGAGTGGTACGAAATTCCCTATCGCGCGCTCTACAACCCGAAGTTTGACAATCTCTTCACCGCGGGCCGCACGGCCGCTGCGGACGGCTGGGCCTGGGTGGTCGTTCGGGTCATTCCCGGCGCGGCCTGCTCCGGGCAGGCGGCGGGCGCTGTGCCTGAAATACGGCTGTGCGGCGTCGGAGCTGCCCTATGGCGCGCTGATCGACGCGCTGACGGCGGCGGGCGTTCGGCCGCATCCGCTGAAAAATTCGTAACCCTCGCGGGGAAGGCCCAGGCGCGCCGTATTCGGCGCGCCTTTTGGGATTGCGGTCGGCGGTCTGAGCGTGCGAAATCCGGCGTTTGACCGGAAAAGCTGCGCCAATTCACAATTCGGAAACAATTCTCAAACAAAACAGGAGTATACTTTCGCTATCCTGACATTGCGCAGAGAGGATTCGAAGAAATGAACAAGCGGGGGAGGTAGCGCGATGATTCACATTCTCGTGGTGGACGACGATCCCAACCTGAATCAGATCGTCTGCACCTATCTGAATGACAGCGGCTTTGCCGCCAAGGGATGTCTGAGCGCCAGCGACGCCTATGACGAGATGTACAACCAGCTCTACGATCTGATCATCTCCGACATCATGATGCCCAGGATCGACGGCTTCGAGTTTGCGGACACCGTGCGGCGGGTGAACAAGCGCATCCCCATCCTGTTCATGTCCGCAAAGGACGACCTGACCTCCAAGCAGAGGGGCTTTAGGCTCGGGATTGACGACTACATGGTCAAGCCCATCGAGCTGGACGAGCTGCTGCTGCGGGTGCGGGCGCTGCTGCGCCGCGCCAACATCGAAATGGAGAGAAGGCTCTCCGTGGGCAATCTGACGCTGGACGCCGACGCCATGTCCGCCGTGGTGAACGGCATGGAGATTCCCGTGACCACCCGGGAGTTCAACATCCTGTTCAAGCTGCTGTCCTATCCCAACAAGACCTTCTCCCGGGCGCAGCTGATGGACGAGTTCTGGGGCGTGGACAGCGATACCAGCCTGCGGGCGGTGGACGTGTACATCACCAAGCTGCGCGACAAGTTCTCCGGCTGCGACGGCTTCAGGATTGTCACCGTGCGCGGCCTGGGCTACAAGGCGGTGCTCGCATGAAGGGCAAGGAACTGGAATTTCGCGGCATCCGCGTGCCGGTGTCCGCTTTTTTTCTCACGCTGGGCGTGATGTGGCTGATCTGCGGCATGCATGTGGGGCTCATCGTGGGCTTGCGCACGCTGGAAGCAGGCGATCTGGTCACGGTATTGGCCGTCGTGCTCTATTGGATCGCGGTGTCGCTGGCCTTCTCAATCTTCACTCGCACGCAGGTGCGCAGGTATTTTGAGGAGCCGGTTCAGCGCATCGCCTCTGCGGCGGCGCAGGTGGCGGAGGGCGACTTCTCGGTGTACCTGCCGCCGATGAACATGCCGGATCGCCTGGATGATTTCGACATGCTGATTCACAGCTTCAACCGCATGGTGGAGGCGCTGGGCTCCATGGAGACGCTGAAGACGGAGTTCTTCTCGAACGTCTCCCATGAGATCAAGACGCCCATCGCCGTCGTCATGAACACGGCGGAGCTGCTGCGCAGCGAACAGCTCAGCCCGCAGCAGCGGCAGGAGTATGTGGAGACCATCGTCCGCGCCTCCAGGCAGCTGTCCACGCTGATTACCGATATCCTGAAGCTGAACAAGCTGGAAAAGCAGGCCATCACGCCGCAGGCGGAGCCCTATGATCTCTGCGCCCAGCTGTGCGATTGCGCGCTGCAGTTTGAGGACATCTGGGAAAAGAAGGGCATCGAGTTCGAAGCGGATCTGGAGGATCAGGCCGTCGTATTCCTGGATGAGAGCCTGATGGCGCTGGTGTGGAACAACCTGCTGTCCAATGCGTTCAAGTTCACGGATGCGGGCGGCTCGGTGACGCTGGTGCAGAGGAGCACGGATGAGGGCATCGTCGTGACTGTCCGGGACAGCGGCTGCGGCATGGACGAAAAGACAGTCGCCCACATCTTCGACAAGTTTTATCAGGGCGATACCTCCCATGCCACGGAGGGAAACGGCCTGGGGCTGGCGCTGGCGAAGCGCATTCTGGAAATGACGGACTGCACGATCCGGGTCGAAAGCGCGCCCGGCGCGGGCACGGCGTTTGATGTGGTGATTCCTGCTGAATGGAAGGGTAACTGAAATGAGCGAAGGCAAGAGGATATTTGTGTCCTATGAGTATAAGGAAATCCCGGTGAACGGCGCCTATCTGTCCAGCTATCTGGACGGGTACGAGAGCTTCGGCTGGCATGTGGACCGCGAACCGGGCGGACCGGACATGATGGGAAAGGTGACGCTGCACCTGAAGCGCGACCGGCACGTCCTGAACAAGGCGGAGCTGACCCGGCTCCAGCGGCAGTTCGAGGCCTGTATGGCGGCGATTCAGGCGCTGGAGGCGTCGAAGCAGTCCCGGGCGACCATGGCTGCGCTCTCGGTTGCGCTGGCGGGCACCGCGTTCATGGCGGGCTCGACCTTTGCGGTGACGGCGGAACCGCCCATCATCTGGCTGTGCGTGCTGCTGGCGATTCCCGGCTTTCTCGGCTGGGGGGCGGCGTACTTCGTGTACAGGTGGGCGCTCCGGAAGCGGGAGGATGAGGTTGCGCCGCTGATCGAGATGAAATACGACGAGCTGGAGGAGACCTGCCGCAAGGGCAGCGAACTGATGCACCTGTAATGCGCATGAGAAAACCATCTGTTCCACTTCTGCGGAACAGATGGTTTTCTGTTGGCCGTAAACCCGGATCCATCCAGGCTTTCGGCGTGATTTCTGGCGTCCCCGGCGCGATTCGAACGCGCGGCCTTCCGCTTAGGAGGCGGACGCTCTATCCTGCTGAGCTACGGGGACAGATGTGAAATTGGCGATGAAGTCCGCCCCCAAGGACATTCAATCCTCGCTTTTCCGAAGGAGACTGCTCCATCCTGCTTCAGCTGCAGGCGCGGGGCGCTCAGCGGACTTTGCGTGGATCACCGGCAGCGCATGGGGTTGGGGCCACAGGCATGCTCAAATTATGCCACGTATTCCCGGAATTGTCAAGCCCCCATTTGGATTTTGAGGGAAGATCAATCCGCGCTCAGCAGGCGTGTGCAGATGCGCCGCAGAAGGGGATAGGTATTTCGACAGAGTCCCTCATAGAACGCGCAGGCCTTGTCCGTCAGGCACACGACGGCGCCCTCGCGGGAAGAGGGAGGAACGAGCGTGACGGGGAACATGTGGCGCAGGATGATGTTCTCCTCCAGCGGCGTCAGTTCCACGTGTGCGCGCGCGTTTTTCAGCGCAGCGACGGGATGGGAGAACGCGTGCATTCGCTCGCCGGGGGCGCGCTGGTGCTTGTGCCAGTCGTAAAGAAAGAAATCGTGCAGCAATGCGCCGCGAATGAGCGCGCGGCGGTTGTAGCGCACGTGCAGCGCGTCCAGAATCAGCGTGCTGTAAAATGCCACAGCCACACAGTGCAGCAGCACGGACGTGTCGCCGTGCTGAATGTACTCCGCGCAGCGGGAGAGGCCGGCTTCGCGGATCAGGGCGTTCAGCTCGATGGAAATGCTGTGGAGGCGCAAAAGACGGATGTCCATGGCAAGCTCCTTGTTCAGAGATTGAGGATGTTCTGCAGATACCGCGCGACGCCGTCGAGGTCGTTGCTGTCCGCCACGGCGTCCGCAGCCTTGCGCACCTCGGGCGCGGCGTTGGCCACGGCCACGCCCGTGCCGCAGAGCTTCAGCATGCCGATGTCGCCGTAGTCGTCGCCGAAGGCGATCATGTCGGCGACGGGGATGCCCAGGCGCGCGGAGACGGCGCGGATGGCGCTTTCCTTGTTGGCGCCCGCGGGGGTGAATTTGTACCAGTTGCCGCCGGAAAAGCGCACCCAGTCGCAGCCGCCGATGCTCGCGGCGATGGATTCCGCCAGCGCGGGCTCGGGCAGCTCGATGCAGACCTTCAGCGCCTCCTGGCGGAAGTCGGAATAGTCGGTGCGGATGGTGTCGCCCCAGTCGGGCGCGGCCAGGCGGGGATCGACGGCGTAGTTCCAGTAGTGGCCGTTCAGGGTGTCGGCCGTGACCTCGCAGCCCAGGCGCAGCCCCGCGTCGATCAGGGTCCGGGTCTCCTCCAGGGTGAACCGCGACGAATGCAGGATCTCGCCCCGGAAGCGGGCCAGCGCGCCGCCGCTGGAGATCACGAGCTCCGGGCGGATCTGCGCGACGAACGGGGCGATGTTGCTCTCGCCGCGGGCCGTGCAGAAGCCCACGGGCACGCCGGCCGCCTGACAGCGGCGCAGTGTGTTCGTGGTGAAGGCGGAGATGCTCCGGTCGCTTCTCAGCAGCGTGTCGTCCAGGTCGGTCAGTACCATGCGAATCACAGAAAACATCCCCCTTTTGCCGGGAATTATACGCCGAAAATGTTAAAACTGCAACCCATCCGTCGCCCGCCCTCCGCAGGCGCGCCCAGAGCGCGAAAAAGGCCGATGCGGGGCGATATTTAAGTCTGTTTGAGAAATGCGTTAAAGTTTGTTCCGGGGGCTGAATGGGCTGGCTAAATATGCAGAAAAGTGATATAATATTATAGAAGGAAATTTCGCATTCCCGCGCCTTGCAGGGCGCGACGTGAGGTAAATATCATGAATCAGCAAAACCACGAAACCCACTATGACGAGAGCCAGATTCAGGTGCTCGAGGGCCTGGAAGCGGTGCGCCGTCGCCCGGGTATGTACATCGGATCGACGGACGAGCGCGGCCTGCATCACCTGGTCTACGAAATCGTTGACAACGCCATCGACGAGGCGCTGGCGGGCTTTTGCGATACCATTCTGGTCACGCTGCACAAGGACGGCTCCGTCACCGTTCAGGACAACGGCCGCGGCTTCCCGGTGGGCATTCATCCCAAGGTCGGACGTCCGGCGGTGGAGGTCTGCCTGACCATCCTGCACGCCGGCGGCAAGTTCGGCGGCGAGGGCTACAAGGTCTCCGGCGGCCTGCACGGCGTGGGCGCGTCGGTGGTCAACGCGCTGTCGAGCCACCTGCAGGTCAACGTCTATCAGGACGGCAAGATCTATCAGCAGGAGTATGAGCGCGGCAAGATCCTCTACGACCTGAAGGTCGTGGGCGATACCGACCGCACCGGCACCACCATTACCTTCTGGCCCGACGTGAAGACCGGCGCGATCCCGGAGCCCGGCATCTTCGAAACCGGCGACTTCAGCTTCGACACGCTGAAGACCCGCTTCCGCGAGATGGCCTTTCTGAACAAGGGCATCCGCATCACGCTGACGGACGAGCGCGTGGAGCCCGCGCTGGAAAAGACCTATCACTACGAGGGCGGCATCGTCTCCTTCGTGGAATACCTGAACAAGAACAAGGAGCCGCTGTTCCCGGCGCCGATTTACATCGAGGGCTTCAAGAACGGCTCCACCGTCGAGGTGGCGCTGCAGTGGAACGACGGCTTCACCGAGAACGTGTTCTCCTTCGCCAACAACATCCACACGCCCGAGGGCGGCACCCACCTGGCCGGCTTCCGCAACGCGCTGACCCGCGTGATCAACGACTACGGCCGCAAGACCGGCGCGATCAAGGCCACCGATCAGAACCTGACCGGCGAGGACGTGCGCGAGGGCCTGACCGCCATCGTGTCGGTCAAGCTGGTGGAGCCCCAGTTCGAGGGCCAGACCAAGACCAAGCTGGGCAACTCCGAGATTCGCCCGCTGGTGGATTCTCTGGTGAGCGACAAGCTGGCCACCTACTTCGAGGAGACGCCCGCAGCGGCCCGCGCCGTGCTGGACAAGTGCCTGTCCGCGGCCCGCGCCCGCGAGGCCGCCCGCAAGGCCCGCGACCTGACCCGCAGAAAGACCGCGCTGGAATCCGCGGCGCTGCCGGGCAAGCTGGCCGACTGCTCCGAGCGCGATCCCTCCAAGTGCGAAATCTTCATCGTCGAGGGCGATTCCGCAGGCGGCAGCGCCAAGCAGGGCCGCGACCGCCACTTCCAGGCCATCCTGCCGCTGCGCGGCAAGATCCTGAACGTGGAAAAGACCCGCATCGACAAGGCGCTGGGCAACGCCGAGATCAAGGCCATGATCACCGCCTTCGGCGCGGGCTTCGGCAAGGACTTCGACGCCAGCAAGCTGCGGTATCACCGCATCGTCTGCATGACGGATGCCGACGTGGACGGAAGCCACATCCGCATCCTGCTGCTGACTTTCTTCTACCGCTTCATGCCCCAGCTGATCGAGGACGGCTACGTCTACGCCGCGCAGCCGCCGCTGTACAAGGTGACCAAGGGCAAGTTTGAAAGATACGTCTACACCGACGAGCAGCTGCAGCAGACCCTGGACGAGCTGGGCCGCGACGCGAAGCCCGACATCCAGCGCTACAAGGGCCTGGGCGAGATGAGCTACCAGCAGCTGTGGGACACCACCATGAACCCGGAGACCCGCAGCATGTACCGCGTGGAGATGAAGGACGCCATCGCCGCCGACGAGCTGTTTACGCTGCTGATGGGCGACAAGGTGGAGCCCCGCAAGGAGTTCATCGAGCAGAACGCCAAGCTGGTGGCGGACCTCGACATCTGACCGAGTTGAAGCGAAAGAGAGGAAAGTCCCTTGACGGATGATAAGAATATCGGCCATCTGACGCCCCTGAACATCGAGGATGAGCTGAAAAAATCGTTTATTTCCTATGCGATGGCGGTCATTGTCAGCCGCGCGCTGCCGGACGTGCGCGACGGCCTGAAGCCCGTTCACCGCAGAATCCTGTACTCCATGCACGAGCTGGGCGTCACGCCGGACAAGCCGTTCAGAAAGTCCGCGCGCATCGTCGGCGATGTGCTCGGTAAGTACCATCCCCACGGCGATTCGTCGGTCTACGACGCCATGGTGCGCCTGGCGCAGGACTTCTCCACCCGCTATCTGCTGGTGGAGGGCCAGGGCAACTTCGGCTCCGTGGACGGCGACGGCGCGGCGGCCATGCGTTACACCGAGGCGCGCCTTTCGAAGCTGTCCATGGAGATGGTGCGCGACATCGAAAAGGAGACCGTCGACTTCTATCCCAACTTCGACGAAACCCTGATGCAGCCGGCGGTCATGCCCTCCCGATATCCGAACCTGCTGGTGAACGGCTCGTCGGGCATCGCGGTCGGCATGGCGACCAACATCCCGCCCCACAATCTGGGCGAGGTCATCGACGGCGTGGTGTGCATGCTGGACAACCCCGACTGCACCGTGGACGACCTGATGCAGCACATCAAGGGCCCCGATTTCCCCACCGGCGGCGTGATTCTCGGCCGCCGCGGCATCTATGACGCGTACCACACCGGCAAGGGCCGCATCATCGTGCGCGCCAAGAGCGAGATCGAGGACATGGGCGGAAACCGCCACCGCATCGTGGTCACGGAAATCCCCTACATGGTCAACAAGGCCAAGCTGATCGAAAAGATCGCCGAGATGGTGCACGAAAAGACCGTGGAGGGCATCTCCGACATCCGCGACGAGTCCGACCGCAAGGGCATGCGCATCGTCATTGAGCTCAAGCGCGACACCAACGCGCAGGTCGTGCTCAACACGCTGTACAAGCACACCCAGCTGCAGGACACCTTCGGCGCGATCATGCTGGCGCTGGTGGACGGCGAGCCGAAGATCCTTTCGCTCAAGCAGATGATCCACCACTACATCGAGCACCAGGAGGACGTCATCCGCCGCAGGACGAAGTACGACCTGGACAAGGCCGAAGCCCGCAGCCACATCCTGGAAGGCCTGCTGATCGCGCTGGACAACATCGACGAGGTCATCGCCCTCATCCGCGCCAGCCGCACCACCCAGGACGCCCGCGACGGCCTGATGCAGCGCTTCGGCCTCACCGAGCGCCAGGCCCAGGCCATTCTGGACATGCGCCTGCAGCGCCTGACCGGCCTGGAGCGCGACAAGATCGAGGCCGAGTACGCGGAGCTGCAGAAGATGATCGCCTACTATCGCCAGGTGCTCTCCGATGAGAAGATGGTGTTCGGCATCATCAAGGACGAGATCCTGGAGATCAAGCGCAAGTACGCCGACCCGCGCCGCACGGAGATCTCCTCCATGGAGGGCGAGATCGACATGCTCGACCTGATCGACGAGGAGGACATGGTGGTCACCATGACCCACTTCGGCTACGTCAAGCGCCTGCCCAAGACCACCTACCGCGCCCAGAAGCGCGGCGGCAAGGGCATCGTGGGCGCCACCACCCGCGAGGAGGACTTCGTGGATCAGATGTACGTCACCTCCACCCACGATCCGCTGATGTTCTTCACCAACCGCGGCCGCGTCTACCAGCTGAACTGCTACGAGATCCCCGAGGCGGGCCGCACCGCCCGCGGCACGGCCATCATCAACCTGCTGCAGCTGGATCCCGGCGAGAAGGTCACCGCCATGCTGCCCGTGCCGGCGGAGAAGGTCGAGGGCCACTATCTGGTGATGGCCACCCGCAAGGGCATCATCAAGCGCACCGCGCTGGACGAGTTCACCAACCTGCGCAAGTCCGGGCTGATCGCCATGGTGCTGCGCGAGGACGACGAGCTCATCGGCGTGATCATCACCAACGGCGCGCACGACGTGCTGCTGGGCACCCGCGACGGCATGGCCATCCGCTTTGCCGAGAGCGACATGCGCCCCATCGGCCGCAATGCCATGGGCGTGAAGTCCATCGAGCTGGACGAGGGCGACGAGGTGGTGGACATGTCCATCGTCGAGGAGGGCACCACCGTGCTGTCCATCACGGAGCTGGGCTACGGCAAGCGCACCGAGATCGACGAGTACCGCGTGCAGAGCCGCGGCGGCAAGGGCATCAAGGCCATGAACCTCACCGCCAAGGTGGGCAAGCTGGCCAGCCAGCTGGTGGTGCATGAGGACGAGGACATCCTGCTCATCACCGACGATGGCACCATCATCCGCATGCCCGTGAGCGATATCTCCATCCTGGGCCGCAACACCCAGGGCGTGCGCCTGATGCGCGTGGAAGAGGGCTGCAAGGTCGTCTGCGTCGCCCGCGCGGAGGCCGAGGAGGAGGAGCCCGCGGAAGCGGCGGAGGCCGTTGAGGAAAAGACCGTCGGGGAGGAGGGCTTCGCGCCTGAGATCCCGGACGAGGAAATCTGAATAGGTTAGGAGCGGGGAGGGACGCCTGTGCGTCCCTCCCCATTTGCGCATTCCTGTGAAAAAACTGCGGCTTTCCCTTGCGTATGCCGATGATTGTGTGTTATTATAAATACATGTATATTTTTTGTTGAAAGGAAGCATCATCACATGAAAAAGCTGTTGCTGGGAAACGCGGCGGTGGCGCGGGGCCTGTATGAAGCCGGCGTCCGCTTTGTTTCCGCCTATCCGGGGACGCCGTCGACGGAGATCACCGAGCAAGTGGCGCAGTACGACGAGATCTACGCCGAGTGGGCGCCCAACGAGAAGGTGGCGGTGGAATCCGCCCTCGGCGCGAGCCTTGCCGGCGCGCGCAGCTTCTGTGCAATGAAGCACGTGGGCCTGAACGTGGCCGCCGATCCGCTGTTTACCGCGTCGTACACCGGCGTGAACGCCGGCCTGGTGATCGCCGTGGCGGACGATCCCGGCATGCATTCCTCTCAGAATGAACAGGATTCCCGCCATTACGCCATCGCGGCCAAGGTGCCGATGATTGAACCCTCGGATTCCGAGGAGTGCCTGAGCTTCGCGAAGGCGGCCTTTGAGATCTCGGAGGAATACGATACCCCGGTGCTGCTGCGCACCTGCACCCGCGTGGCCCATTCCCAGAACCTGGTGGAGCTGGGCGACCGCAGCGAGCTGCCGCTGAAGGATTACATCAAGAACCCGCCGAAGTACGTGGCGGCGCCCGCCAACGCCGTGCGGCGCCATGTGGCCGTGGAGGAGCGCGCGCTCAGGCTTCAGGCGCTTGCGGAGACTACCGGCCTCAACCGCGTGGAGCTGGGCGACGGCAAGCTGGGCTTCGTTACCTCCGGCACCGCGTATCTGTACGTGAAGGAGGTCTTCCCGGAGGCCAGCGTGTTCAAGCTGGGTCTGGTGAACCCGCTGCCGGTGGAGGCCATCCGCGCGTTCGCGGAGAAGGTCGACCGGCTGATCGTGGTGGAGGAGCTGGATGGCGTGATCGAGAGCCATCTGCGCAGTCACGGCATCCGCGTGGACGGCGGAAAGGACCTGTTCGGCCTGCTGGGCGAGCTGAGCCAGAGCAAGCTGAAGAAGGCCATGGGCCTCGAGCTGCCCGAGAGCACTGCCTTTGACGAGCCCGTGCCCGGCCGCCCGCCGGTGATGTGCCCCGGCTGTCCCCATCGCGGGCTGTTCACCGTGCTGTCCAAGCTGAAGCTGACCGTCATGGGCGACATCGGCTGCTATACCCTCGGTTCCTCCGCACCGCTGACCGCCATCGATACCGTGGTGTGCATGGGCGCGTCCATCGGCATGAGCCACGGCTTCACCAAGGTGCGCCCCGAGGCGGCGAAATCCACCGTGGCCGTGATCGGCGACAGCACGTTTATGCACTCCGGCATCACCGGGCTGGTGAACGTGGCCTATAACAAGGGCGTGTCCACCGTGCTGGTGCTGGACAACGCCATCACCGGCATGACGGGGCACCAGCAGAATCCCACCACCGGCATGACGCTCAAGCAGGAGCCCACGGTGGCGGTCAAAATCGAGGACGTCTGCCGTGCGGCGGGCTTCAGGCGCGTGCGCGTGGTGGATCCCCAGGACATGCAGGCCGTGGAAGCCGCGCTGAAGGAAGAGCTGGCCGCGGAGGAACCGTCCGCCATCATCGTGCGCCGTCCCTGCATGCTGCTCAAATATGTCAAGTCCAATCCGCCGCTGAGCGTGGATCCGGAGAAGTGCAAGGGCTGCAAGTCCTGCATGAAGATCGGCTGTCCCGCCATCAGCTTCGCGGACAAGAGGGCCAGCGTGGATGCGACCATCTGCGTCGGCTGCGGCCTGTGCGAGCAGATGTGCAGATTCGGGGCGTTTGAGAAGAAGGAGGCGTGAGGACGATGAAAACCACTTCCATCATGATCGTCGGCGTCGGCGGACAGGGAACGCTGCTGGCGTCCAAGCTGCTGGGCAACGTGCTGATCCAGCAGGGCTACGATGTGAAACTCAGCGAGGTGCACGGCATGTCCCAGCGCGGCGGCTCCGTGGTGACCTACGTGCGCTACGGCGAGAAGGTGTACTCCCCGGTGGTCGACCTGGGCGAGGCGGATGTGATTCTGTCCTTCGAGCTGCTGGAGGCGGCGCGCTGGATCGGCTACCTGAAGAAGGGCGGAAAGCTGATCACCAACACCCATCAGACGCCGCCGATGCCGGTCATCACCGGCGCAGCGGCCTATCCGGAAAACATCGCCGAAAAGCTCGCCGCAAAGGCGGAGGTGATCGCGCTCGACGCGCTGCCGCTGGCCGAGCAGGCCGGAAGCGCCAAGGCGGTGAACGTGGTGCTCATCGGCGTGCTGTCGAAGCAGATGCCCTTCCCGGAGGAGGTCTGGCTCAAGGCCATTGAGGAGACCGTCCCTGCAAAGTTCCTGGAGATGAACAAGCGCGCGTTCCAGCTGGGCCGCGCCATGTGAGCGCAGGGATAAACTATTTTGCCCGTAAAACACCGGATTGACGGCGTTTTACGGGCAGTTTTTTGTCGCTGATTTTTCTCAAAACCGCTTCGCGCTCATCCCGGAGGGGCAGTGTCCGTTACTCCGTTCCGCACAGCCCCAGCGTCAGCACCTGGCCGATGGTGATGAGGTCCTCGTCGGCGATCTGGTTGATGGCCACGAGGCGGGAGACGGTGGTGCCGAAGCGGGCGGCGATGCCGGACAGGGTGTCGCCCCGGCGCACGGTGTAGGTGTCGCAGCAGGCCACGGGCGTGGAGACGGGCACGCGGATGTAGAGCGTCTGTCCGGGGTAGATGCGGTTGGGATTGGCGATGGCATTCAGCTTGACGATTTCCGCCACAGTGGTTTCAAAGAGCCTGGCGATGGCGGTGAGCGTGTCGCCGTAGGCGACGGTGACGCAGATCAGCTTTGTGGCTTCGGTGCTCTGGGCAGAGGGGCGCACGTTGGGCGTGAACAGGCTCAGCGGCAGCGGATTGACGCCGCTGAGTTCGCCGTATTCCCAACCGGTCCAGCCCTCCCACTTGCCGGTGGACACCCGCGGCGCGGCTACGTCGGGGTCGACCACCCAGAGCGGATACTGCTCGGCGAGGGAGGGGGACCAGATTTGATTTGCGCTCTCCGCGTCGGTGCGCAGCATCGGCACGACGCCGGTGACCTCCTCCACGGCGGAGAGAAAGGCCTCCGCGATGGCGTTGATCGTGCGGACGTCGAGGCCGCGGAAGCGGTCAAAGGTCATCGCGGGGCGGAGCTCGGCGCTTCGGCCGTCGATGGTGGCCAGGAACAGGCCGGCCTGCTGCTTTGCGTCGTCCACGGTGCGCGCGGTCAGATAGTGCAGATAGCCGAGCTGCATGCCCGCGGCGGCCACCGCGCGGGAATTCGTGTTCAGACGGCAGTCCACATAGTCGTCGCCCGCAGTGGCGCGCAGATAGACGGCCGTGAAGCCATCCTCGCGCAGCTGGGGGAAGTCGATCGTGCCGTCGGCCTCCCGCACGGTCACCCCCTGAATGCTCGCTTCGCCGAGGGGAGGCAGCAGCTCTGTCGTCCGGGTCGGCATGGATTCAGTCATTCGATCACACCCTTTCTCCGCCATCCTATGCGCCGGGCGCGCCGGTTATGTCCGGGATATGCCGCTTCGCAATCGCATAGCTTGAAGGGCGAGCGAAGGGGAGGGAAGTGCGTGAAGAGGGAAGTCCAGACGCGCGTCACCGAGGCGGCGAAATACATCCTCAGGACCGGCGCCACGGTGCGCGCCTGCGCCGAGGCCTTCGGCGTGAGCAAGACGACCATCCACAAGGACATGCGCGAGCGGCTGCCCGAGCTGAACCCGGGCATGGCGCGGCGCGTGGATGCGGTGCTGTGCAGGAATCGGGAGGAGCGCCACATCCGCGGCGGCCAGGCGACCCGGGAGAAGTACCTGAGACAGAAAAGGACATGAGAAAAGCCGGAGCGGCAGGCGCCGTTCCGGCGGATGATTGGATTGTCAGAATACGATTTCGGACGAGGCATTCACCAGGACCGGGCCGTCAAAGGAATCGATGTCGATGGCGCTCACGTCGCCGAAGGGATGCCCGTAGAGCCCCTCCTCCGGGGACCACAGCGCGGCGTCGCCCAGGGCGCTCAGCGAGAGCACGGGCAGCCCGAACAGAGCGCCGGCACTGTGCATGTCGATGCCTTCCAGGTCGACCTCAAGGGTGTTCTCGTCCACGGCGCGAATGCCGGAGATGGAGGTCACGCTGTCGCGCTCGCCGTCGAAATACGCTTCGAGGAATGCGCCCTCAAGGTCGGGCAGTGCGGGCGTGTAGCTGCCCGAGGACTCAATGGCCCAGCAGGCCCCCAGATCCTCGCCATAGACCAGCTGCAGTTCATGGACGAAATCCTCCAGCGTGGGCGTGGCGTTGCTCAACAGCCAGAGGGTCTGGGAATGCTTGGCGACGAGCACGTTGTCGACGCAGGTGGCGTAGCCCCACTGAAGCATGGCATAGGCGACGCACAGGCCGTCGTCCGCCGCGATCTCCTCGGAGGTCATGCCGAAGGCGCCGGCGGGATCGGCGGCGAGCAGGCCGGTGCAGTAGTCCACGATGGACTGCGCGCAGTTGGGGTACTCGGCGGCGCACGCGGCGGCATAGTCCGCATACAGCGCCCAATAAGCGGACTGCTGCTCCCCGGTCCAGGAGTCGCCTTCGCTACAGACGTGATCCGGGCCGGCTTCGCGGATGGCGGACATGGCCTCCAGCGCGGCGTTCAGGCGATCCCCGGCGATCTGCAGGCGATAGCTGCGCAGGCCGGAGATGGGGAGCCCGGCCGCCGCCGTTTCGGAAGAACAGCCTGGATCGAGATAGCAGTAAAGCGTAAAGAGCAGATCCTGCGCAGTGATGGGACTTCCATCGGCAAAGGCGGCATCGGCGAGCGCTGCGGTATAGCGCGTGAGATCGCTGGCCGCGTCGTATTCGGCCACGACGCGGATGAACTCGCCGTCGGTCTCCACGGGCTCGTCCGGCGGAACCTTCTCAATGGTGAACTGTTCTGCGAAGCAGGCGGCCGTGCCGGAGAACAGCATCAGCGCGGCCAGCGCCATGAGCATCCATTTGCGAAGCATGATCATACCTCCTTTTGAAAGGAACTGATTTCACGTTTCTAGCATATCACACTCAGGCGCAAATATCAATTTGTGATTGAGGCAAAAACATGATATAATGGGGGCTATAAAGTTTCGAACGATGGGAGAGCAAAAATGGACAACTGGATGGATTCCCCCTACAAGAGGCTGGAGCTGGACATCTCCGATATCGACAGTGCGCTGCCGGTTCTGCATGCGCTCTCCACGGAGCTGCGCCTGAAGATTCTCAGAGAGCTGTGGAAGGGCGGCTGCAGCGTCAACGAGCTGGCGCGGGCGCTGGAGGTGCCGGTGTCCACGGCGGCGCTGAACGTGCAGATTCTGGAGCATGCCGGCCTGCTGGCGAGCGAGATGAAGCCGGGCAGCCGCGGCATGGTCAAGCTGTGCACCCAGCGGGTGAGCAGCGTTTCGCTGAACATGGAGCAGAAGGCGACCGCCGACCGCTGCATACACAAGTTCGAGATGCCCGTGGGCTGCTATTCCGTCGTGGAGAACGTGGAGCCGCCCTGCGGACTGGCGGGCTATGAGCGCAGCTTCGAGATGGACGACACACTGGGCGCGTTCTATCATCCCCAGAGATTCGAGGCGGAGCTGCTGTGGATGCACGCCGGAACGGTGGAATACCGGTTCCCGGCCGTGCCCGAATCGAAGATCGATTTTCTGGAAATCTCCTATGAGGCCTGCTCGGAGACGCGCACCTATCGCAACGATTATCCCAGCGATATCTTCATCGAGATCAACGGCGTGCGGCTGGGCGTCTGGCGCAGCCCGGGCGACTTCGGCGGGCGGCGCGGATTTCTGAACCCCGACTGGTGGAGCGATTTCAACACGCAGTACGGCCGACTGCTGACCTGGCGCGTGGACAACGAGGGCACCACGCTGGATGACGCGCACATCTCCGACGTGACGCTCCGCGATCTGCGGCTGGACAGCCGCGATCACGTCGCCCTGCGCCTCGGCGTGACCGATGAAAACGGACTCATCGGCGGCATGAACCTGTTCGGCAAGCGCTTCGGCGACTATCCGCAGGGCATCGTCATGCGCTGCGGCGCCGCGGAAAAATCCCCGGAACAATGACTCTGTAAAGCGGAAAAAGTTGGAACCGGGAACAGGGTGCCTCACGTCTAATGATGCGAGGTGATAAAAATGAAAAAGTATCTTGGATGGATTTTGGCAATCGCAATGCTGCTGGGCATGTCCGCAATGGCGGAAGGACCTGTGACCGACATCGGCGGACAGGAATTGGCCGCCGGCGAGCCGGTGCAGCTGGACCTGGACGGCGACGGCGCCGTGGAACAGCTGACCTGGAGGACGATCGTCGAGGGAGAATACGGGGACGAATCGGTGGAACTGGAGGTTGTTTCGGCGTCCGGCGAGGCGACCGCGTGGATTTCGGGCAATCTCTGGGGCGCGCAGGTGTATGCCGTCGATCTGGATTCGGACGGCCGCACGGAGATCTTTGTGAGCGGCGATGAGATGTCCGACGACTATTTCACCAGCTGCCTGCATTATGAAAACGGCGCGCTGAGCCTGCTGACCTTCCCGGACGTGAACCGGGGCGAGAACACCTCCGACAGCTATGACTACGGCTACGGCCAGGTGACCGGCTTCGGCGAGAACGCGGTGACGCTGACCGGCTCGCAGGATGTGCTGGGCACCTACTTCGGCTCCCGCACCTTCACGCTGTCGGGCGAAGCCTTCGCGCTGGCGGATGACGGACTGTGGCACTTTGAATGGGATTTTGAGAATCCCGAGATCTGGGAGTACGGCTGCCTGACGCTGAAGCAGAGCCTGAGCGCGACCCTTGAGGATGGCAGCGAGACCACCCTGGAGCCCGGCGACAAGCTGGTGATCACCGCCTCCGACAAGGCATCCGTCGCTTATTTCCAGACCCAGGACGGCCGCACCGGAACGCTCCCCATCGAAGCAGATGCGGAGAAGGGCTGGGGCATGAAGGTCAACGGCATCTCCGAGGACGAGCTGTTCGAATACGTGCCCTACGCGGACTGATTTC
>JBJEUD010000217.1:0-6502 GCA_051883655.1 Candidatus Faecivicinus sp.
ACGTTTGAGGGGCGTGTGGGAGACCGTACGGGTTCAAGTCCCGTCGACCGCACCATTCAAAAAGGCTTGAAAACATTGCGTTTTCAGGCCTTTTCTCTGTTCAAAAGCAGCGTTTTACCCTTTATTTTACCCTTTACAGCTCCGATTCAGCCCTTCAATGAACGCTTCCATGCGTCTGGCGGAGGCTTCCTTCATCGTCTCGGTCACGTGGCCGTACTGGTCGAGCGTGAATGCAGCGGTGTGATGCCCGAGGTTTTCCTGCACGGTTTTCACATCGTCTCCGGCGCGAAGCGACGTCACGGCGTAGGTATGCCGCAGATCATGAAAGCGGTGCTCCGGCAGTCCTGCCCGCTCCAGCGCCTTTCGATAGTGCCGCAGAACGACGTTATAGCACAGATGCTTCCCGGTCGGCCCGACAAACACCAGATCCGGAAACCCTTCGTCGTCCCATGTCGGTCCGGCCTGCATCCGCTTCTCCAGATACGCGCGGCGATGTTCTTTGAGCAGCTCCATGACGTAGGGCGCGGGCTGGATCGTGCGCGGCTTGTCGTTTTTCAGCGACGTCAGGCGATAGACGTCCCCCTTCTCCCTCGGGCGCGAGAGCTGCTTGTCGACGCGGATGGTTCCGCGCCCGAAGTCGATGTTCGACCATTGCAGGCCGAGGATTTCGCCCTCGCGCAGCCCTGTGAACAGATCCACCTTCAGCAGCGTGGAATATTCGCTTTCATCCAGCGCGGCGAGGAAATCGCGCATTTCCGGCGCATCCAGCGGACTGATTTCCGCCCTTTCAATGCGCGGAAGCGTGCAAGCCTCGCTGGGATTTGACCGGATATAGCCCAGCCTGACCGCCTGCCTGAGCGCCTGATGCAGCACACCATGAATATTTTTGACCGTCTTTGCACTGAGCGGCTTCTCGCGGCGCTGGAGGCCGTTGTAAAACCTCTGCACAGCGGCGGGCGTCAGGGCCTGCAGCTTTACCGCGCCAAGTGCCGGTTTGATATGGTTGCGCACATGCTGCCGGTAGCTGACCAGCGTCGAGGCCTTGACGCCGCCCATGTATTCCGCCAGCCATATGTCCATCCATTCGCCCACCGTCATTCTGGAAGGCTCGGTATAGATCCCCTCGTCCACTTCGACGAGGATCTTCTGCATCCTCTGGCGCACTTCCTTCTGCGTCGCGCCGTAGATCGATTTCTGCACCTGCTTTCCGGTGCCGGGATCCCGCCCGAGGGTCACGCGGCCCTCCCAACGACCGTCCGGCCTCTGGCGGATCGTGCCGCCGCCCTGTGCGTTGCGGGTGGTTTTTCGTGGCATGAAATCACCTTCCTTTGGAGATTTTTTATGACATGTATCGGCTTGCTTTCAAAAAGGAAGCTCATCATCGGAGGTTGCATCTGCTTGGTTATCCTCTGTATGCTTGAATATCTCTTGCCGCATTCTTGCTTCCTCCGCTTCCTTTGTGGCAATATCGGCAGTCACGGCGCGTATTGCCGTATCAAATGAAGCGTCCGGCACAGATCCGGTTTTATAGGCTTTGCTGAAAGCCAGGCCACAGGTACAGCGCTGGAGAAATATAGGATTTCTTCGGTATTCTATCCCGGTTTTATCGATTTCGTGCATCTCAAATATGATTCCTTGGCCAATAACTTGTTCCCATCCGCTGTCATCCTTCATCGTTTCTTCTTCCAGATATGCACTGCTGACAAACGGCGAGGCGGCCAGCGCGCACAGGCATTGCACAAATTCCGCCTGCGTCCTTGCGATTGTGGGAAATGCCGAATCGCCTCCAGTCGACAGCAGCGCCGAAACCGACGTATCATAGGCTTCTGCAATCTTCTGCAGCATCTCGAAGCTGGGTTCCTTTCTCCCCGTCTCCCACCCGGACACCGTCATTTTATCTACATGCAGAATCTCGCCCAAATCCTTCTGGGTATGGTTGTGCTTCCCGCGCAGCTCCTTCAGATTCCTCGAAAACTGATCTTTCAAATCCATTTCTATCACCTCCGTATGTATTATAGTATATCATCGAATAAAGTGCAATGCTGTATATCATTATTTCAGTATTATTTTATTCGATATGTTATTATGAATATCGATATATGTCCATAAGCGTATTGAATATTAGGGCATATCATGGTATAATGTCCTCAGAAATCAGCAAGGAGGGATGCGGATGGATCGATATTTGAATGTGCAGCAGGTGATGGAGGCGACCGGGCTGGGGCGATCTACGATTTATGCCCTGTTTCACACGGAAGGATTTCCCATCACCCGCATCGGAAAGCGGATTCTAGTTTCGGAGACCGCCCTTCGCGATTGGCTTTCCCGAGGCGGCACGCAGCCGAAGGATGACAACATCGCGGGGTGATTCAATGGCAGAAAAACGAATGTTTGCACGGTCTGTAATCGGATCGGACGCTTTCACCGACATGCCGTTGTCTACGCAGGCGTTGTATTTCCACCTCGGGATGTATGCGGATGATGATGGGTTTGTAGATTCACCTAGAAAAATTCAACGCTCGATTGGCTGTTCTGATGACGACATGAAACTACTGATCGCGAAGGGCTTCATCATTCCGTTTGAGGATGGCATCATCGTCATCACGCACTGGAGGGTCAACAATTACTTGCGCTGTGATCGATATACGCCCACGCGCTATGCAGAGCACAAATCACAGCTCTCTGTTTCCACCGGGAACCTATACGAGTTATCAGAGGCCACACACGGTATACCAGTTGGTATACCAAAGGTAGGCCAACTGTCTCCCAGCCCGTATACCCAGAATAGTAAAGTTAAGGGTAGTGAAGAAGATGGGATCAGCGCAAAGGTTCAGCGCAAGCGCTTCACCCCGCCCACCCTCGAAGAAATTCAGGCGTTTATGGCCGAGTATTCCAGGGAAAAGGGACTGTTGGTTGACGTTTCGCGGGAAGCGGAAGCGTTCATGGACTACTACGCCTCGAACGGCTGGAGGGTCGGCAGGAACAAGATGCAGGACTGGCGCGCCACGATTCGGACCTGGTTGAAAAGGGCCTCGGGCAGCGCTTCAGTCGAGCCGGTTGCAATGGGAGCCCGGCGCGTTTTGCCCGATGTGGACAGCTCCGCGAGCATTGCTGACCTCTACGGCGCGTAAGGGAGGGGCGCATGGATTTTTTAAAACCGATTGAGGCGGAGCGCGCCGTGGTGGGCATTCTGGCCGGAGGGCACGGGCGGAAAGACGCCCCCGCGCTCCGCCCGGAGGACTTCTTTTCCGAGGATTTGGGGCGCGCCTTCGCAGCCTGTCAAATGCTGAACGCTCGGCATGATGGGATTACGCTTGCAGCACTGGATGAGGAGCTGACGCGCGAATGCGGCGCAGGTCGCGCGTCTGAGCTGATGCAGACCGTCATGAGCGCGGAACACGAGTATCGCTTGCAGGGCTGGACCCTTTCCCGCGCGGCGGGGGCGGTGAGGGAAGGCGCGCAGCGGCGGGAACTGGTGCGCATCGGCGAAGCCATCGCCCGAGGGGCGCAGGACGATCAGCGCAAGCTCGCCGAGCTCATCGACAGCGCGCGCACGCACCTGAACCAAAGCGCCCGATGCCAGGGCGGCTGGATTCAGGCGGCGGACGCCTGTCTTGCGGCCTACGAGGCGGCGGAGAGGCGGGAGAAGCCCATCGCCACGGGAATTCCTCCATTGGACAGCATCCTGTGCGGCGGGCTGCATCGCGGCGAGCTCACCATTTTGGGCGCGCGACCGGCGGTCGGCAAATCGGCGGTTCTTCTCCAGGTTGCACTGAACGCGGCCCGCGCGGGCGTGCACGTCTGCTTCGCCTCGCTGGAAATGAGCGCCTCGCAGATCGGCGCGCGCATTTTAGCTGCATCCTCGGGGGTCAACGCCGCCATCATCCGCGCCGGACAGGAGATTCGTCCGGAGGATTGGACGAAGATGGCGGACGGGCTCGTGCTTGCGGGCACGGATTGCGGCGACCGGCTGGCGCTGCTGGTACACGGCGGCATGACGGTCGAGGCGCTCCGCGCGGAGGCGCATGGCCTTGTGGAAAGGGGCGCGTGCGACCTTCTGATCATCGACTATCTCCAGCTGCTTCGGACGCAGCAAAAGACCGGCGGCGATTTCGAGCGAATCGGCGTTGTTTCGCGGGGCTTGAAGGCGTTGACGTTGGATTTGGGGATTCCCGTCCTCGCGGCGGCACAGGTTCGCAGGCAGAACAATGGCGGCGTTTTGCGCGCGCCCAGTCTGGATGAATTGCGCGGAAGCGGCGATATCGAGCAGGATGCCGACAACGTGATTCTCATGCACAGGTCGGACGGCAGCGACGCACCGGGGCGCTATGGCGCTGTGGCACGGATGAAAGACGCCGCGCTGATTTCCTTCGACGTGGCCAAGCAGCGTCAGGGCCGCACCGCCCGCGCGTGGTCGGTTTTTCAGCCCGCGCAGATGCGCTTCATCGATCCGGGGGTGGTCGGCCCGTGATCCTCATCGTGAACGGCGGCGAGACCTTCTGCCGCCCCTCGGGCGCGTGCGACGCGGTGCAGGTGCTGCTGGCCCTCTGCCGCGCCGGGGTGCAGGTGACGCGCTGGGAGCTGCTGCCGGACGGGCCCGGGCAGGGTGCGGCGGAAGCGCCCTCCCTTCACGGGCAAACGGCAGTCTCCCGGCGAAGAACCTCATAGAACCTGATATTTTCCAAAGGAGGGCGGGAGAGCCTTGCCGAACATGACTCAGCTCTGGCAGGCGCACGGCAGGCTGTGCCGGAAGCTGGCGCGGCGGTACAGCTGGATGCTGGAGGCAGATCCGGCGCTGGAACAGGAGGATCTGGTGCAGTCCGCCTTCCTCGGGCTGGCGAAAGCGCAGGAGACCTTCGATCCGGCGGCGGGCAAGAGCTTCGCGGGCTGGGCGGCGTGGTTTGTTGCGCGGGAACTGCGCAGCCTGCTGGGCTGGCGGAACGCCGTCCAGCCGCCCGCCCACTGCTATGCCGTGCGGCTGGACGCGCCCATCGACCCCGTGGATCCGGACGACACGCTGCTGGACACGCTGGCAGATGACACGCTGCCGCCGGTGGAGGCGAATCTGGAGGCCGACGAACTGAAAAAGCTGATCGATCAGGCGCTGGACAGCCTTCAGCCCGAACAGGCCGACGCCCTGCGCGGTCGGTATATGCGCGGCCTCTCCGAGCGCGAAATTGCCCGCCTGAGCGGCATCGACGCAAAGCAGGCCCATTCCCGCATTGTCCGGGGAATGGCCGCGCTGCGCCGCGACAGGCGTTTCCTGCGCCGTGCGGCGGAGCTGGCCGACGTCCCGAACTTCTCCACCGGCTATCAGGCGTTCACCGTCAGCGGCAGCGCCACCGAGCGCGCCGCACTGTGGCGGATCGAGCATACGAAAAATCCCAACAAAACCCAACAAAATTGAAGAACTGGATAAAACTTGATATTTTTCAGTATAGTAGCCCGCCCGGGCTGTATACCTCGGGCGGGCTATGTATTAATCCTTGTTTTCCTTGTGTCGTTCCATTGTCTCATGCATCCCAAGCGCACGCCCTGCTCCCAGAACCACTAGCAGGAAGCGCATGAATCCTATCCAGTATTCACCGGATAAACCCTTAGCCCTGAATTTGGCCTTGACTTCGCCGCCCGTGTGGTAGTCGGCATATTCACAGATTGCCATATACAGCGCCGAAAACGCATCGCCTCCGACCCCGTCCCATGAAGCACTGAATCCAGCTTTCAGTGCTTCATCCGTGAAGGGTACGCGTTCCCCTGCTTCCTGGCGGTAGAATTCCTCCAGTGTCTCGGCGGGTGCTATCAGCTTTTTCAGCGTCAGCGCGTCGAACCAGGTCAGCGGCAACAGCCCCATCAGCTTTTCTTCGGCCTCGGGCACTATCGTGTTAACTGTGGACGATTTCTTGCACTCGTGGTAGGCATTCAAAGCGTGGTTGTACATGAAAATACCTCCTGTTTCTTGTCTTTTGCCGGGGGACTGTGCTATAATGCGGTCAGCCCCTCGGCTGTTGTGGTCGTGTGGTGGTCAAGCCCGTGTGCTGTGGAAGGTGTGCGGGCTTTTTCTGTGCCTGATCGGTTTGCTGGCGGGGCTGCCTGCGTTCCAGCCTTTAAGAACTTCCAGAGGGGCGGCTATCAGCATCGCCGCGCCGATAATGAAGAAGATGCTCATGGGATTACTGTGCCGGGGCCGGCTGGGTCTGATCGTAGGTGAAATACGACTGTATCCGGGTTCCCTTGCGGGTCGTGGGGTCGGAGACTTCAACCTTGAAAACCGCTTCGCTGGTATGAATCACCATGCGCCCGAGGGTCTGCCATCCTGCCCAGGTATGCACTTCATCGTCAGCATACCCGGCGGCCTCGGCTGCGGCCTCAACCTTCGCAGCGTTGGCGGCCTGTACCTTCAGCCATGCCCACGCAGTCCGAAGGGCTTCTCCGAAGCTGCTGGCGGCCTTCCTGCTGGCCTTGCGGTAAAGGCTCCATGCCTTTTTCATCAACTTGCTGAGAT
>JBJEUD010000218.1:0-6471 GCA_051883655.1 Candidatus Faecivicinus sp.
CCGATTTTTTGGGTGATTTCGGCGCAGAACTCGTCGACGTGCTCGGACCTGTCGGGCCGCGCGACGAAGTCCTTGATGGGCAGGATGAGCTCCTGGGCGGCTTCGGCGAGGGCGCGGTCCTGGGCGGGCATGCGCAGGCCGCGCAGGTAGGCGGCGATGGTATCGCAGGCGCGAGCGAGCTCGGCATCGCCGGAGCGCCGCGCCTCCTCCTCGAGCCGGGCGCAGGACTGGCCCACGTCGGCGCGGGCGCGGTGGTTGACGCGGGGCGCGTCGCAGACGACGCCCTGCTCGTTGAGCCGCTCCACCACCTCCCGAACGTACTCCGGGCGGGACTTGATCACGGCGCGATACTTGTTCTGATAGCGAAGCATCAGGCTGTGGTCGCCGCCGGAGAGCTTCTGAAGGCAGGACCGCACGCTCTGGCCCGCCGCGCGGGCGATGAGCACCTGCTCCATCAGCCAGTCGACCTCCTGCTGTGTAAAGGGCACGAAGCGCGCGGGATGCTGCTGGACATCGCCGTGCTCGCGCACCTGCGCGTAGTAGTAATTGCGAATGCTGTTGGGCCGCCGGCCGGTCTGTTCGGCAATGCGCTCGAAGACCGCCTTCAGCGGCAGGCCCTGCTGCTGCGCCTCCTCCGCGGTCTCCCAGAGCAGCTGATTCTCTGCCTCGCTCCAGCCCGACCGTCTGCCCGTACGTGAAAACGCCTGCTCCATACAATCCCCTCCAAACTGCCTTGATGATACAGAGTATGCGCTTCATGTGCGCAGAATATACTTCAAATCCGGACCTGGGCAACTTTTTTCACAAAACCACAATGCGCCTGCGGACACTCCTATCGCAATCATTTTATGCATACACCATTTCCCCGAGAACGCTCGCTTGACATTTGCTGCCAACCGCGCTATCATAAACATGGGCCCGTATGCGGCCTTTCTACCATCCGATCAATAGCAGAGGTGCATCAACATGAACAAGCCCACTCTGGTCATCATGGCTGCCGGCATGGGCAGCCGCTTCGGCGGCTGCAAGCAGATCACCCCCGTGGACGACGCAGGCCATGTCATCATCGATTATTCCATCTACGACGCCGTTCGCGCAGGCTTCGGCAGGGTCGTTTGCATCATCAAGCCCGAAATGGAGGCCGACTTCCGCGCCGCCATCGGCGACCGCATCGCGCCCTTCGTGGACCTCCAGTACGCCTATCAGACGCTGGACAAGCTGCCGGAGGGCTGCGCGATCCCCGAAGGCCGCACCAAGCCCTGGGGCACCGGCCACGCCGTGCTCTGCGCCGCCGACCGGATCGACGGCCCCTTCGCCGTGATCAACGCCGACGACTTCTACGGCCGCGGCGCCTTCCAGGCCGCCCACGACTTCCTCGCCGCCAGCCATGCCGGCAATGAGCACGCCATGGTGGCCTATCGCGTGGAAAACACCCTCACCGAGAACGGCTCCGTGTCCCGCGGCGTGTGCTCCGTGGAGGACGGACGGCTCACCGGCGTGGTGGAGCGCACGAAGATCGTGCCCCGCGAGGGCGGCGCCGCGTTCATCGAGGACGACGGCGAGACCTTCCTCCCCGCCGGCACCCCCGTGTCCATGAACCTGTGGGCCTTCCAGCACTCCATCCTCGACGAGCTCAAGGCCCGGTTCTCCGCCTGGCTGGACGAGAACCTGCCCGTCAACCCCCTGAAGTGCGAGTACTTCCTGCCCCTGATCCCCAACGCGCTGATCCGCGAGGGCAAGGGCTCCGTGCGCGTGCTGGACACCGACGAGCGCTGGTTCGGCGTGACCTATCACGACGATCTGGCCAAGGTGCAGGATGCCATCAGGGCCAAAAAGGCCGCCGGCGAGTACCCGGAAAAGCTGTGGAAGTGAGGCGCGAATTTTGAAGACTGGCCTGGTGCTGGAGGGCGGCGCGGTGCGCACGGTGTATTCCTGCGGCGTGACCGACAGCTTTCTGGCGAACGGAATCGATTTTGACTATGTGGTGGGCGTGTCCGCCGGCATGGCCTACGGCGTGAGCTACCTTTCGCGGCAATACGGCCGCAACCTGGAGATTCTGACGAAGTATGTCAACGACAAGCGCTACATGGGCGCGCGCAACATGCTGCGCCCCGGCAACCGCCACTGCTACTTCGGGCTGCAGTTCGGCTATGTGGACATCCCCAGCCGGCTGGTGCCCTTCGACTACGAGGCGTTCGCCCGCTGGCCCGGGCTGGCCGAGGCCGAGGTGACCGACCTGGCCACCGGACAGGCCGTCTACTTCCCCCTGCTCCCCGACGACCCCAACACCGAGCTGCTGCAGGCCACCTGCGCGATGCCGCTGCTGTTTCCCATCTACGACCTCCACGGCATCCGCTGTCTGGACGGCGGCTGCGCCGAGGCGATTCCCTGGCGGCGCGCGTTCGACATGGGCTGCGACCGCGTGGTGGCTGTGCTCACCCGCGAGCGCGAATACCGCCGCAAAACCGAGTCCACCCAGCGGCTGATCGAGCGGGTCTACCGCAGATATCCCAACTTTGTGGAGGCCATGCGCACCCGCGCGGAGCGCAGCAACCGCAGCCGCGAGGAGCTGTTCCGGCTGGAGCGCGAGGGCCGCGCGTTCATCTTCTGCCCCGACGACACCCAGGGCTTCTCCCGCACCGAGCGGGACGTGAACAAGATTCGCGCGCTCTGGCAGCAGGGGCTGGACCACGCCAACGCCCGCACGGACGCGCTGAGGGAATATCTGTCGTAAATCCCCCGAAGCATGCCAAAGCGGGCCCGCAAAACGCCATCCTTCCGGCGCTCTGCGGGCCCGCTTTTTTTGCGATTTTTCGATATGGGATCGCCGGAGCCGGCGATCTATTTGTGATATTTCTCCCCCGCGCGAATCCGCTCGGCGCGATAGAGCTGCTCCAGCAGAATCACGCGCATCAGCCCGTGGGGAAAGGTCAGGTTCGAAAACGACAGCCGCTCGTCCGCGCGGCGCAGCACCGAATCGGACAGCCCGTTGGAGCCGCCGATGACGAACACCACCCGCCGCCCGTCGGACGCCCATTCGCCGGTGATCTCCGCCAGCCGCACGGAGTCCGGCGCCTCGGCCCGGATGCACAGGCACACCACGCGGTCGTTCGGCCGGATGTGCTTCAGCAGCGCCGCGCCCTCCTTCTCCATCACCTGCCGCAGCAGCGCCGTACTGGGCTTGTCGGGCTCGCGCACGTCGTCCACGGCCACGATCTCGTATTTGCCGTATCTCGACAGCCGCTTGAGATATTCGGCGCAGCCGTCGGCCTGCCACTTCTCCTTCAGCTTGCCCACGCAGAGTATGGTCGCGTTCACGGCTCAGCCTCCCAGCATCGAAATCAGATCAAACGCATACATGCACAGCGTGCTGACGATTCCGGCCATCAGCACCAGCGCCGCGCCGGTGGACATGGGCGCGCCGTCCTCGGGCTCGGGCTCGCCGAACAGCAGGCCGGGGCGGAACACCAGCTTCGGGTCCACCGCCTGCAGCCGCTCGCCCTCCTTCAGCCCGGACACCAGGTTCTTCAGCGCGTAGCCCAGCCGGAGCTTGCGCGTCAGCAGGCTGACGACGACCAGCATCAGCAGCACGTCCATCACCAGCAGAACCACCGTTTCGCCGCCGCCCAGATAAGCCAGCAGGTCCGCCTGCATCAGCGCCTCCTCCGCCGCGTCGGCGGCGACGGCGGTGGACAGATAGTTCTGAATCACGCCGGCGGCGTTGTACACGCTGTGGAACACCAGGCCCGCATAGATGGAGTTCGTCCAGAGCACCAGCAGCCCCAGCAGAATCCCGCCGAAGAGCTCGCCGGGCAGGCCGATGAACGAGCTGTGGAGCATGGCGAACAGCACCGCCGTGACTGCCACGGCCTTCCGCCCGCCCCGGCGCTCCCATGCCGAGAGCATCACGCCGCGGAACACCAGCTCCTCGCCCACCGGGGCGAGAATCGCCGCGGAGACCACGCTCAGCGTCAGCTCCGCCGTGCCGGCCGGGCGGACGTAGGTGTCGGTGAACACGTTCATCCCCAGCTTCTGGCACAGGATCATCCACAGCATGGTGACGTCCTGCACGATCAGCAGCGCCAGTATGGCGATGACCGCCACGCGCAGCATGGTGAAAAAGCCGATGGGCTGCAGCCGCAGCGCGTCCTCCGCGCAATCCCGCTTTCCGACGTACATCAGCGCCGGCAGCACCAGAAACGGCCCGTAATACAGCACATTCACCAGCAGGTTCATCTGCTCCGCCGTGGCGCCCGGCAGCAGCGGCTGCAGCATCCCGCTGAACAGCGCGGCAATCCACAGCCCCATGGCCGCCAGCAGATACAGTCCGTTCGCCGCGAACAGCGACGGCCTTCCCTTTACCCGTTCCTGCATATTATACATTGAACCGGAACAGCGTCACGTCGCCGTCCTTCATCACATAGTCCTTGCCCTCGCTGCGCACCAGTCCCTTTTCCTTGCACGCGGCGATGGAGCCCTCGCGCACCAGATCCTCGTAGGGCACGATCTCGGCGCGGATGAAGCCGCGCTCGAAGTCCGAGTGGATCTTGCCGGCGGCCTGGGGGGCCTTGGTGCCCTCGGCGATGGTCCAGGCGCGCACCTCCTGCGGGCCGGCGGTGAGGAAGCTGATCAGCCCCAGCAGCTTGTAGCCCAGCGTGACCAGGCGGTCCAGGCCCGACACGCCGATGCCCATGTCCTCCAGGAACATCTTCTTCTCGTCGGGCTCCATCTGGGAGATGTCCTCCTCCACCTGGGCGCAGATCACCAGCACCTGGGAGCCCTCGGCCTCGGCGATTTCGCGCACGGGCTTCACCAGCGGAAGCTCGCCCTCGTCCTTGCCCAGATCCTCCTCGCCGATGTTGGCGGCGTAGATAACCTTCTTCATGGTCAGCAGGAACCAGTCGCGCACGGCGGCGGTCTGATCCTCGTCCAGCTTCGCGGTGCGGGCGGGCTTGCCCTGGTTGAGGTGGTCGAGCAGAATCGCGCCGGCCTCGGCCTCCACGGCGAACTTCTTTTCGCCCTTCTTCACCATGGCGGCGGCCTTTTCGGCGCGCTTGGTCACGGTTTCGATGTCGGCCAGGACCAGCTCGGTGTTGATCACGTCGATGTCGCGGGCGGGATCGACGGAGCCGTCCACATGGATGACGTTGTCGTCCTCGAAGCAGCGCACCACGTGCACGATGGCGTCCACCTCGCGAATGTGGGAGAGGAACTTGTTGCCCAGGCCCTCGCCGCGGCTCGCGCCCTTCACCAGGCCGGCGATATCGACGAACTCCAGCACCGCGGGGGTGTACTTCTCGGGATGGTACATCTCCGCCAGCACGTCCAGCCGGGAATCGGGCACCGCCACCACGCCGGTGTTCGGCTCGATGGTGCAGAAGGGATAGTTGGCCGCCTGCGCGCCCGCGCAGGTGATCGCGTTAAACAGCGTGGACTTGCCCACGTTCGGCAGTCCCACAACGCCAAGTTTCATGTTTCGTTTCCTCCTGTAAATATCATCGCATGACGTCCGCGTCATTCTGATCGAAGTGAACCCGGTCGCTGCGCTCAGAATGACGCCGCCGGAAGCCGTCAAAAGAGGGCGAGGCTGTGCTTCGCCCTCTCTCTGGCTCAAGGAATTGGATCAGATGCTCTCCAGGGTCTTCACGGCGTCGTCGGACAGGGCGTTGAGGATTTCCTTCGTCTCCCCGCTGCTCCTGCTGACGGCGTTGACGTACAGCTTGATCTTCGGCTCGGTGCCCGACGGGCGCACGCAGATCCAGGCGTCGTCCTCCAGCTCGAAGTACAGCACGTTGCTCTTGGGCAGCGTCAGCGCCTCGACCCTGTCGCCCTCCACGCGGGTGGACTTCTGATAGTCCCGCAGCGCCAGCACCTTCTTGCCGGCGAAGGCCTTCGGCGGATTCTCCCGCAGCGCCTTCATCACGGTCTGCATCTTCTCCAGGCCGTCCTTGCCGGGCAGCACGAAGGAGGTGACCTTGTCGCCATAGTAGCCGTACTGCTCGTAGAGCATGTCGATGGCGTCCACCAGCGTCTTGTTGTACATCTTCTTGTACCAGCTGGCGGCCTCGGCGATGAGCATGCAGGCGTTCACGCCGTCCTTGTCGCGCACATCGGTGCCGCTGAGGTAGCCGAAGGACTCCTCAAAGCCGAACATGAACGTGTTGCAGCCGGTGGTTTCGAACAGGTGAATCTGCTCCGCGATGTACTTGAAGCCGGTGAGCACCTCGATCATCTTCACGCCGTAGCTCTCCGCGATGGCGCGGGCCATGTTCGTGGAGACGATGGTGGTGACGGCGGCGGCGTTGGCCGGCAGCTCGCCGCGCTCCTTCTTCTGGCTGAGGATGTAGTGCAGCAGCACGCAGCCGATCTGGTTGCCGTTGAGCAGCCGCGGGCCGTTCTCGGTCATGCAGGCGATGCCCACGCGGTCGCAGTCGGGGTCGGTGCCCACGCACAGGTCCGCGCCCAGCTCCT
>JBJEUD010000219.1:0-6345 GCA_051883655.1 Candidatus Faecivicinus sp.
ACCCTGGGCGTCACCGACCAGCACTCCCAGCTGCAGCTGTACACCGAGGGCCCGTTCGACAAGGTGATCACCTTCCTGAAGGTGGACGCCTTCCGCGCCACCACGCCCATCCCCCACGGCTGCGACGACATCCCCACCATCGCCTTCCTGGGCGGCAAGAGCCACAACCAGCTCATCGAGTCCGAGCGCCAGGGCACCGAGTACGCGCTGTTCAAGGCTCAGCGCATGTGCCAGATCATCTCCCTGCCCGAGGTGAACGCCAACACCATCGGCCAGCTGCTGTACTTCTTCGAGCTGGTCACCGCCTACGCCGGCGCCCTGCTGAACATCAACACCTTCAACCAGCCCGGCGTCGAGGAGTCCAAGCTGGCGGCCTACGCCGTGATGGGCTACGACTCCGAGGTGCACACCGCCAAGCGCGAGGAGATGAAGAACCGCCCCGAGCGCAAGGCCGAGTACATCCTGTAAGCGCCCGCGCTTTTCCGGTCCCGCTCCGGCATTTTGCCGGCGGGACCGCTTTCTTTTCCGCGGCGCGTGTGCTATAATGGAAGAAACATTGAATTGCGCGGAGGAAATCATGGGAAAGACCTACTTTGTGGATTCGGGCGCGGCGGGACACAGCGGTTCGGGAATGTCGCCGGACACAGCGGCCGCGTCCTGGCGGGAGCTTGACATTCAGCCCGGCGACGAGGTGCTGTTCCGCAGGGGCAGCGTGTTCCGCGATGCGCTGCTGCCGCCGGACGGCACGCAGGAGGCGCCCATCCGCTTCGGCGCGTACGGCGAGGGGGAGAAGCCCGCGTTTCTGGGCTCGGCAGACGCCTCCGATCCGGCCTGCTGGCAGGAGGCTGCGCCCAATGTGTGGCGGTGCATGCTGCCGCTGGAGAGCGAGGTCGGCAACCTGATCTTCAACGGCGGCGAGTCCTGCGGCATTCTGGCCTGGGAGGAATCCGGCCTGAACGCCCAGGGCAAGTGGCACGATACCCGCATCGGCCTGCACGACAGGGCGGTGGGCAGGCCCGCGCCGGGCGCGCTGGCGATGTATTCCGAGGGCAATCCCGGCGAGGTCTATCGCCGCATCGAATGCGCGCTGTACGGCGCGCGGCGGATGTGTTCGGCCACGGCGTATGTGACGTTTGAGGATCTGTCCTTCCGGTACAGCGGCGTGCACGGCTTCGCGGCCACGGATGCCAGGGGCGTCGAAGTGCGGCGCTGCGATTTCGACTTCATCGGCGGCGCGGTGTGGGATCGCGGACTGAGAATCCGGTTCGGAAACGCCTTTGAGCTGTGGGATGGCGGCAGCGATATCGTCATGGAGGACTGTGCCTGCCATGAGGTCTACGATTCCTGCTTCACCCATCAGGGCCCCGGCGACGACTGCCGCCTGCACCGGAATCTGCGCGTGACCGGCAACCGCTTTGAAAAATACGGCATGGCCGCCTATGAAGCGCGGGACAAGGTGCCGCTGGGCGTGACCTTTGCGGACAACGTCTGCCTGGACGCGGGCCTGGGCTTCGCCATGCAGGACGAGACGCCGCCGCGCCGCTCCGAGATCTGGCCGCAGCCGATGGGACATCACCTGTTCATCTGGCGCATGCCCCGGGCGACGGAGGGCGGCTGGATCGATGTGCACGGCAACACCTTCGGCGCGGCGCCCTATGGCTCGGCGGTCTATTCCATCGTCAGCCCGGAGGCCGAGGGTCAGTTCACCTTCTCGGAAAACCGCTGGGGCGGAAACGGCGGCTCCAAAGCGCACTGGGGCGGCGCGGACGGGGTCGGCCCGTCGCTGGAGAACGGGGGCGAGGGCTGATGGTGCGTCTGATTGTTCGCGATCCGCTGGCGCTGGCCGTGCCGTCCGCGGAGGCCACGAAGGCCGACCTGCCGACGGCGATCGACCTGATGGATACGCTGCGCGCGAATGCGGACCGCTGCGTGGGCATGGCGGCGAACATGATCGGCGTGCACAAGCGGATTCTGGTGTTCAGCGCGGGGCCGCTGCCGGTGGCGATGATCAATCCTGTGGTGAAGAAGCGGTCCGGCCCCTACGAGGCCGAGGAGGGCTGTCTGTCACTGCAGGGCCAGCGCAAGGCGACCCGCTATCGCGTCATCGAGGTGGAATATCTGGATTTGCAGTTTCAGAGACGCTGCCAGACGTTCCGCGATTTTACCGCGCAGATCATCCAGCACGAGATGGATCACTTTGAGGGAATTCTGATCTGAGGCCGGCTTCGGCCGGGCGCGGCGAAGGAGCAGGGGGAGAGAAAATGAAAAGACTGTTTGCGGTGCTCCTGGCGGCGCTCATGCTGTGCGGCAGCGCGCTGGCCGAGGGAATGATCCCGTTTGACGACTATGCGGAAGCGCTGTCGGACTTCACGGACGAGGTGTGGTCGCAGGACGGCGCGGAGCTTTTGTGGGCGCTGGAGCCGGAGGAGGGCGTGACGATCAGCGTCTGCCTGGAGGACGGGCGCGTCGCCGCGCTGACGGCGGAGTTCCCCTGCGGAGACGCGCCGGATGCGGTGTGGATGGCGCTGGACGCGCTGGGCTGTCTGGACGGCGGAGCGCTGGAGCAGATCGCGGAGATGGCTGAGGATTCCGAAGCGGAGCTCGACGGATGCCGGGTGCTGCGCCTGCACGGCCGGCAGCGCGACGCGTTCTGCGTCTGCACGGCGGAGGATGCGGGGAACATGCTCTGGCAGCCGATCCACGGCGGCGGCAAGCTGCACGACGATCCCGCGTGCAGCGGCATGGATGCGGCCCGGATGATCACGGAGGAGGCCGCCGAAGCGCTGGGCTGGGAGGACTGCGAAAAGTGCCGCGCTTCGGGGAAAAGCGGCGCTTGACCGAACTGCCCGCTTGATGTATAATTGAATCAACATATTATTATGCGAAAGTGAGAGGCAAGCCATGTTTTCTTCCAGACTGAAGAGCGAGCGGGCGGACATGCTGGCGCAGGCGTTTTTGTCGCTGGAGAGCGAGGAGGACTGCTACCGCCTGTTCGAGGATCTGTTTACCATCCGCGAGGTGCAGGATCTGGCGCAGCGCCTGGAGGTTGCCCAGCTGCTGAGCCGCAAGGCCACCTATACGGAAATCGTTGAAAAGACCGGCGTATCCACCGCCACCATCGGCCGCGTGAACCGGGCGCTGAACTACGGCGCGGGCGGGTATCAGCGCGTGCTCGAGAAACTGAGCAAAGAGGACACGGACGAATGATCGATTTGAATGCATTGAACCCTCAGCAGCGAGCCGCCGTGGAAAACACGGACGGGCCGCTGCTTGTTTTGGCGGGCGCGGGCAGCGGAAAGACCCGCGTGCTGACCTATCGCGTGGCGTACCTGATGGAGAAGGGCGTGCCGGCGTGGAAGATTCTGGCCATCACGTTCACCAACAAGGCCGCCCGGGAGATGGCCGAGCGCGTGGAGCAGCTCACCGGCGAGGCCGGCAGCGAGGCGTGGATCTCCACGTTCCACGCCTGCTGCGCCCGCATCCTGCGCCGCGACATCGAAAAGCTGGGCTACAAGCGCCAGTTCGCCATCTACGACACGGACGACACCATGTCCGTGATCAAGGCGATCCTCAAGCAGATGAACCTCAGCGACAAGGAGTATCCGCCCAAGGCCGTGCGCGCGGTGATCTCCGATGCGAAGAACCGCATGCTCACGCCGGAGGAGTGGCTCAGGGACGCCGGCCCCGACGCGCGCAACCGCAGGTACTGCGAGGTCTACAAGGAATATGAAAAGACGCTGAAGGGCAACAACGCGCTGGACTTCGACGATCTGCTGGTGAAGACGCTGGAGCTGCTGGTGCAGAATCCGCCGGTGCTGGAGTACTATCAGAGCCGCTTCGACTATATCCTGGTGGATGAGTATCAGGACACCAACGCCGCCCAGTACGAGTTGGTGCGCCTGCTGGCGGGCAAGAAGCGCAATCTGTGCGTGGTGGGCGACGACGACCAGTCCATCTACGGCTGGCGCGGCGCGGACATCCGCAACATCCTGGATTTCGAAAAGGACTTCCCGGACGCGAAGAGCATCAAGCTGGAGCAGAACTACCGCTCCACCGGCAACATCCTCGACGCCGCCAACCAGGTGATCGCCCACAACAAGGGCCGCAAGGAGAAGGCGCTGTGGACCGAATCCGGCGAGGGCGAGCGCATCGCGCTGTATCACGCGCTGGACGAGCGCGACGAGGCGGCCTTCATCCAGCGCATGACCCGCAAGCTGATGCAGAACGGCTGCCGCGCCGGCGACATCGCGGTGCTCTATCGCACCAACGCCCAGTCCCGCGTGCTTGAAGAGGCGTTCGTGCGCGGCGGCACACCCTATCGGGTCTACGGAGGACAGAAGTTCTACGAGCGCAAGGAGGTCAAGGACCTGATCGCCTACATGCGCGCGCTGGTCAACCCCGACGACGACGTGTCCCTCCGGCGCATCATCAACGAGCCCAAGCGCGGCATCGGTGATGCGGCGGTGGAGGCGCTGATGGTCTACGCGGAGGACAGCGGAATGTCGCTGATGTCCGCGGTGCTGGACTATGACAGCGCCGGACTCTCCGCCCGCGCCCGCAGGCCCGTGGGCGAGTTTTCCGAATTGATGATCGACCTGACGGAGATCATGTATGAAAAGAAGCCCTCGGACTTCCTGGAGGCGCTGATCGACAAAACCGGCTATGTCCGGGCGCTGGAGGCCTCCAAAACCGAGGAGAACCAGGCCCGCATCGAGAACATCCGCGAGCTTCAGGGCGCTGTGACCGAATATGAAAAGCTGAACCCCGAGGGCACGCTGACCGACTTTCTGGAAAACGTCGCCCTGGTGGCCGATACGGACAGCCTGAACGAGCACGGCGGCAGCGTTACGCTGATGACGCTGCATTCCGCCAAGGGCCTGGAGTTCGACCAGGTGTTCATGCCCGGCATGGAGGAGAGCATCTTCCCGCTGAGCCGCGCCATGTACGACGACGATCTTCTGGAGGAGGAGCGCCGCCTGGCCTACGTGGGCATCACCCGCGCGAAGAAGCGGCTGTTTCTCAGCCACGCGCGCACCCGCATGCTGTACAATGCCCGATCCGCCAACCCGATCTCCCGGTTCGTCTCCGAGATCCCCGCGCGGCTGATCACCGACGGCACCCAGTCCGGCGAGCAGCGCCGCGTGCCGCCGCCCTCCGCCGCCCGCGGCGGCGCACAGCCCCAGTATTACAGCGGCCGGGGCGCCGGCGCGGCGCGTCAGGGCGCGGCAACGGGCCGGGCCATGGGCATTCCCGGGCTGCAGAAGGGCTTCAGCGGCAGCTTTGTGGGCTCCCAGGCGCGAAATGTGAAGCCCATCGCGCTGTTCAGGGCGGGCGACCGGGTGATCCATCGCTCCTTCGGCCGTGGATCCGTCGTGGAGGTCACCGGCGAGGGCGCCGATCAGCGCGTGAAGGTGGACTTCGGCGAGCGCGGTGTGCGCACGTTCTCCGCGAGCGTCGCCCCGATCATCAAGGTGGAGGAATGAGCATATGAACCGCATGCGCGAGCTGGTGGACCGGCTGAACGAGACGGCCTATCAGTACTATACGCTGGACGCGCCCACGATTTCCGACAGGGAGTGGGACGCGATGTACGACGAGCTGACCGCGCTGGAGAAGCAGACCGGCGAGCGGCTGCCCGATTCGCCCACGCGCCGCGTGGGCGGCGAGGTGCTTTCGGGCTTCGAGCCCCACACCCACCTGGCCCGGCTGTGGAGCATGGGCAAGGCGCAGTCCATCGGCGAGCTGGAGGACTGGGCCGCCCGCGCGGAGAAGCTGATGAAGGACGCGGGACTGCCGAAGCCGGAGTACGTCGTCGAGCACAAGTTCGACGGCCTGACCGTGAACCTGACCTATGAGGACGGCCGGCTCGTGGGTGCGGCCACCCGCGGCAACGGCGTGACCGGCGAGGAGATCCTGGCCCAGGCCATGACCATCCGCTCCATTCCGCTGAGCATTCCCTTCAAGGGGCGCATGGAGGTGCACGGCGAGGGCTTCATGCGCATCTCCGCGCTGGAGGAATACAACAAAACGGCGAAGGAGCCGCTGAAGAATCCCCGCAATGCTGCGGCGGGCGCGCTGCGCAATCTGGACCCCGCGGTCACCGCGTCGCGCCGGCTGGACGCCTGCTTCTACGACGTGGGCTATATCGAGGGCCGGAGCTTCGCCTCCCAGCGGGAGATGATGGACTTCCTCCGGGAGAACCGCTTTCCGACCTCGGCGTGCGAGATCTACTGCGATTCGCTGGAGAAGGCCATCGCGGCGGTGCATGGGATCGAGGAGTCCCGCGGCGAGCTGGACTACATGATCGACGGCGCGGTGATCAAGATCTGCGATTTCGCCACCCGC
>JBJEUD010000220.1:0-6311 GCA_051883655.1 Candidatus Faecivicinus sp.
TGGAGACGCTGTCCCTGCGCCTGGATCGCCATGCGGAGAACACCAGGAAGGTCGTGGAGTTCCTGGCGAATCATCCCCTGGTGGAGAAGGTCAATCATCCGTCTCTGCCGGATCATCCCGACCATGCGCTGTATGAGAGGTACTTCCCGAACGGCGGCGCGTCGATCTTCACCTTCGAGATCAAGGGCGGCGTCGCTGAGGCACACAAGTTCATCGACAGCCTGGAGATCTTCTCCCTGCTGGCAAATGTGGCGGACGTCAAGAGCCTGGTGATCCATCCGGCCACCACCACGCATTCCCAGCTGACCGAGGAGGAGCTGCTGGATCAGGGCATCAAGCCCAACACCATTCGTCTGTCCATTGGTACCGAACACATCGACGATATCATCGCCGATCTGCAAAAGGGCTTTGACAGCCTGAAATAAGAAAACAGGAGGAATGATCAATGTCCCATGTCTACACTTCTGCCGACCAGCTGATCGGAAAGACGCCTCTGCTGGAACTGACCCATCTTGAAAAGAAACTCGGTCTGAACGCGCGGATTCTCGCCAAGCTGGAGTATTTCAATCCGGCAGGCTCTGTAAAGGATCGCATCGCCAGGACGATGATCGATGACGCGGAGGCCGCCGGACAGCTGAAACCCGGTTCCGTGATCATCGAACCGACGTCCGGCAACACGGGCATCGGCCTGGCGGCAGTCGCTGCTGCGCGGGGATATCGAATCATCATCGTCATGCCTGAAACCATGTCTGTGGAGCGCCGGCAGCTGATGAAGGCCTATGGCGCGGAGCTGGTGCTCACGGAGGGCTCCAAGGGCATGAAGGGCGCGATTGCGAAGGCCAGCGAGCTGGCCGCAGAGATCCCGAACAGCTTCATTCCCGGACAGTTCGTCAACCCCTCCAACCCCAAGGCCCATCGCGAAACCACGGGCCCGGAGATTTATGAGGACACCGACGGCGAGGTGGACATCTTCGTCGCGGGCGTCGGCACCGGCGGCACGATCACCGGCGTGGGCGAGTATCTCAAGGCGCGGAAGCCCTCGGTTCAGGTGGTGGCCGTGGAGCCCGCGAGCTCCCCGGTGCTCTCCACCGGCACTGCGGGCGCCCACAAGATTCAGGGCATCGGCGCGGGTTTCGTGCCGGATGTGCTGAACACGAAGGTCTATGATGAGATTATCACCGTGACCAACGAGGACGCCTTTGAGACCGGACGCCAGATCGGCCGCAGCGAGGGCGTGCTGGTGGGCATTTCCTCCGGCGCGGCCGTCTGGGCGGCCATCGAGATGGCAAAGCGCCCCGAAAATGCGGGCAAGACCATCGTGGCCCTGCTGCCGGATACCGGCGACCGCTATCTCTCCACGCCCCTGTTCGCGTAATTCCTGAAATGAAAAAGGTCTTGATCTCCCGTTTGAGGGGAGATCGGGACCTTTTCGCGTCGTCTGTGCGCACCGGGCCGCAAAAATGAAACCGCACAGCCTTGCCGTGCAGGATCAATGGATGCCGGGTCACAGCCGTTGGCGGATGATCTCGTAGAAACACACGGTGGCGGCGCAGCCGACGTTGAACGACGAGGCGGAGGAGCGCTCGCTCATCGGAATGGTGGCCAGCACGTCGCACTTCTCCTTGAAAGCCCTGTTGAGCCCCATGGTCTCGTTGCCGATCATGATCACCGTGGGGCGGGTGAAGTCCACGTCCTGAAGCCGGGTTTCGTGGTGGGCGGTGGTGCCGACGAGCTGCAGGCCGGGATAGCGCGCCCGCAGCCCGTCCAGATAGCGGTCGAGATAGGCGTTGTCCTCCACGCGCACGGTGTGGACATTGAAGAACGAGCCCATGGAGGAGGACACCACGTCCGGCTCATAGAGATCCACGGCATGGCCGGTGATCAGCAGGCAGTCCAGCCCGAAGGAATCGCAGGAGCGGATGATCGTGCCCAGGTTGCCCTTGTTCGACGGGCGGTCGAACAGCGCGATGATGGGGTTGTCGGACAGCGCGATGTCCTCCAGGCGGTCGTCGCGCATCTTCACGACGGCCAGCAGCTCGGAGGTGTCCTCCTTGCCGCTGAGATCCCGCATCAGCGGCTCGGTCAGCTCGTAGTTGATCCCGGTCTTCACCGTGTGCAGAATGTCCTGAGCCCAGTGCGAGAGGTTCATCTCCGGACAGTAGAGGAACGACTGAATGGTCCAGCCGTTGCGGATGGCTTCGTTGATGTTGCGAACGCCTTCCACAAAGAACTCGTTGTATTTGTAGCGCTTGTTGCGGTTGGTCTTCAGAACTTCGAACTTCTGATAGGCCGCATTTTTCGAATAGATCTTCTGAATGCTCATGAAATCTCTCCAGCCCATGAATGATGCTCTCATTATAATACAAATCCCGCCGAAAAGCAATGATTGCTCTGGCGGGAGGGTTGGTCTGCGGAAGCAGAAACCATCTGACGAAATGGATGCCGCCTTTTACTGCGGGCGATCCACGAAGTAGAAGGGATCCTCCAGCAGCATTTCATGCCCCTTCTGCCAGACGGCCGACGCGCGCATCAGCACGCAGTCGGCGTCCAGCACCTTGCCGCGGCGCACATCGCCTGCGTTCAGCAGCGGCAGAATGCGGGAGTAGCGCTGCTCATAGTGCGCGCCGTTCAGTGTGAAATCGTGCTGCCAGGAGCAGCGCTCAAGCTCGCGGCCGTCACAGGTGCGGAGAATGTAGCGCACGCGCCCCGTCCGATCCAGCAGATACGGCGGTTCGGCGGTTTCCTCCACGCCGTGCATGGAGGTGTTCCTGTCCGCGCTGCACCCCAGCATCAGGATCCAGCCGTTCAGCCTGGGCAGCTTCGCAAACGGGGAATGGGGACCGACCGGGGTGTCGTCCAGCTCATGTCCCTCCGCGAGGAACGCGGCGTAGCGGCCGACCATGCAGCAGGAATGGGTGGGGTGGAGGCTGCGCACTGTGCCGGGCACCTGCGTGCGGAAGAACTCCGGCAGATAGCCCACGCCCGGACAGACCGGCGTGGTCCGCACGTCGAACACGGGCTGATCCTTCGAGACGAAGGCATAGGAGAGCGCGGGGAGAACGAGCGTGCCCTCCGGTGTGAGCAGATCGAGAAAGGCGCGGAAGAATCCTGCGGCGCCCCCTTCGATGCCGCCCAGGGACCTGTAGGATGAGTGCATGAGCACCGTGTCGCCGGCGCGAATGCCGAGGCGCGACAGATCGGCGCAAAGCTGATTCAGCGTGTGCATGGCGTTCCTCTTTTCAAAAATTGCGACAATGCTCCGCCGGTACGGGGCCAGGCGGAGCATGCGCAGTCCATATGGATGTGATCAGTTGACAATTTTGAAGCCGGCTTCGGTCAGCCGCTGGCGGATCTTTTCGATCTGCTCGAAGTCGCGGGTCTCCATGCCGACCTTGAGGAAGCAGCTGGTGACGGCCATGTTGGCGTCGCTGCGCTCGTGGTGCACGCTCACCACATTCGCGCCGCACTCGGACACGATCTGGCTGACGCCCAGCAGCTGGCCGGGCTTGTCCTCCAGCGCGATCTGCAGCATGGAGTTGCGGCCGGCGGTGACGAGACCGCGGGTGATGACGCGGGAGAGAATGTTCACGTCGATGTTGCCGCCGGAGATGATGCACACGACCTTCTTGCCCTCGATGGGCAGCTTGTTGAACATGGCGGCGGCCACGCTGACCGCGCCCGCGCCCTCTGCGATGAGCTTCTGCTTTTCGATCAGCGCCAGAATCGCCGCGGCGATCTCGTCCTCGCTGACGGTGACCACCTGATCGACGTACTTCTGCACCATGTCGAAGGTCACGTCGCCGGGATGCTTCACGGCGATGCCGTCGGCGAAGGTCTGAACGGTGTCCAGGGTGATGGCTTCGCCGCGGCGCACGCTCTCGGCCATGCTGGGGGCGTTTTCCGCCTGCACGCCGTAGACCTTCACGTCGGGGTTCAGCATCTTGATGGCGTAGGCCACGCCGGAGATCAGTCCGCCGCCGCCGATGGGGCAGATGACCGCGTCCACGTCGGCCAGCTGATCGAGTATCTCCAGGCCGATGGTGCCCTGGCCGGCGATGACCTCGTCGTCGTTGAAGGGATGAATGAAGGTCATGCCGGTCTCCTGCTGGAGCTTCACAGCGTGGGCGTAGGCGTCGTCATACGCGCCCTTCACCAGGCAGACCTCGGCGCCCAGCGCCTTGGTGGATTCCACCTTGGAGATCGGCGCGCCGTCGGGCATGCAGATGATGGACTTGATGCCCATGCGGGTGGCGGCCAGCGCCACGCCTTGGGCGTGGTTGCCGGCGGAGCTGGCGATGACGCCCGCCTTGCGCTGCTCTTCGCTGAGCTGGCTGATCTTGTAGTAGGCGCCGCGCAGCTTGAAGCTGCCGGTCAGCTGGAGGTTTTCGGTCTTCAGATAGAGGGAAAAATTCTTGCTGAGATTGGGGGAATAGATCATGTCGGTCTTTCGGGCGACCTGCTTGAGCACGAATGCGGCATGATAGATCTTATCGAGAGTCACCATGGGAGTTCCTCCTCACTTTTGTTGCGCCGTTCCGGCGAGATAGTTGATGAACTGTTGGGCAGTGCGGCCGGAGATGCCGCCGTGGCGGATCTCCCACTTGTTGGCCTCGAGCAGCAGCTTTTCCTCGCTGATGCCCAGATCGCCGCAGCGCTTGGCGATGCCTTTGACGATGTCGTGATACTGCTTGCGGTCGGGGTTGGAGTAGTTGATGGCGCAGCCGAAGCGCGCGGCCAGCGACAGCTTCTCCTCCATGGTGTCGGAGCGGTGCACGTCGCCGTTGAACTCCATGTCGTTTCGGTCCTTCCAGGTTTCCTGAATCAGATGGCGGCGGTTGGAGGTGGCGCAGATCAGCACGTTGTCCGGCTTGGTCTCCACGCCGCCCTCGATCACGGCCTTCAGGAACTTGTATTCCACCTCATGCTCCTCGAAGGAGAGGTCGTCGATGAAGATCATGAAGCGGTAGTTGCGGTTCTTCACCCGGGCGATGACCTCGGAGAGCAGGCCGAACTGGTGCTTGTAGATCTCGATCATGCGCAGGCCCTGATCGCAGTACTCGTTCAGAATGGCCTTGACGGAGGTGGACTTGCCGGTTCCCGCGTCGCCGTAGAGCAGCATGTTGTTGCAGCTGTGGCCCAGAACAAAGGCTGCCGTGTTGTCGCGCAGCTCCTTTTTCTGAACCTCATAGCCGATCAGGTCGTCCAGAACGACGGTGTCGATGTTGTTGATCGCGCAGAATTCCACGCCGCCGTCCGCAGCGGGACGGATGCGGAACGCGCGGTTCAGGCCGAACATGCCCACGCCGTGATCGCGGTAGTGGGCGGTGACGAGGTCGAAGATCTCGCTCTCGTCCTTCGCCCGCTCGATGGCGGCGGACAGGGCACGCACCTTTTCGCTGACATTGCGGTAGTACATCTGCGCCTTCTTGGGGATGGCCTGATAGTGGGAGAGCACGCTGAAGCAGTCGATGCCCAGATCGGCCTCGATGGGGCCGAAGTCGAAGTCAAACAGGTTCTTGAAGATGCGGAAGTCGGCCTTTGCGAAGTGGTTGACGGAGCCGTCGCTGGCCCCGGCGCGCTCGCAGGTCAGGCTGAAGGAGTTTTCATTGGTGATCAGCACAAACGTCAGATAGTTGTGCCAGAGGTTGGAGTCGAAGCCGTAGGACGTGGCGAGATCGAGAATGCGCTTGATCTCCACATAGATTCGGCGAATGAGATCGGGCTTTTCGCAGCGATGATGATCCCAGTCGAAGAAGATCTCCGAGAGGTGCAGCAGAATGCTGTCCTCGCCCAGGTTGCTGTAGAGCAGGAGCTTTGCGGTTTCACGGTACAAGGGAAATCACACCTTTGATGAAGCATTGAGGCATTCCTTGAAAAGGGCAATGGGGCTCTTCGCCCTTTTCAAGGAATGCAATTCGGGGAACGAAAGGCGGGGCTATCGCATTGGCGATAGCCCCTGCTGCGGTCAGATCCGCTTGAGCACTTCGTCGGTCATTTCGACGCAGCCCAGCGGCGCTGCGCCGCTGTTGCCCACGATGTCCGCAGTGCGCAGACCCGCGTCCAGCACAGCGTCCACGGCGCGCTCGATACAGTCCGCCTCCTCGCTCAGGTCGAAGGCGTAGCGCAGCATCATCGCGGCGGAGAGAATCGTGGCGATGGGGTTGGCCTTGTTCTGGCCGGCGATGTCCGGCGCGGAGCCGTGGATGGGCTCGTACAGGCCGCACTTCGTCGCGCCCAGAGAGGCGCTGGGCAGCAGGCCGATGGAGCCGGTGATCTGGCTGGCCTCGTCGGAGAGGATGTCGCCGAACATG
>JBJEUD010000221.1:0-6271 GCA_051883655.1 Candidatus Faecivicinus sp.
GCCGGGCCATTCTGGAGATGGACGGCGCGCCGATCCCCGAGCGCAGCGGCCACGCGTTCATCAAGCGGCGGTTCCTGGAGGTGGGCGCGGCGGTGGCGGGAGAGGTCAGCGGACACTTCTTCTTCGGCGAGCTGGGCTACGACGACGGGCTCTTTGCCGCGCTGATGATGGCGGACATTCTGGGCGCGTCCGACCGGAAGCTGTCGGAGCTGGCCGATGCAATCGTCTGCCCGCCCATCACGCCCGACCTGCGCTTTTCCTGCCCCTACGCCGAGCAGCAGAGCTGGCTGGACCGGGTGGAGGCGCTGAAGGAGGCGCATCCGTGCACGGTCACCCACCTGGACGGCGTGCGGCTGGAGTTCGACGACGGCTGGGCGCTGCTGCGCAAGTCGGTCACCGCCGAGCAGATGACCCTCCGCGCCGAGGCCGATACGCAGCAGCGGCTGGACGAGATTCTCGCGCTGGTCAAGGGCGCGCTGGGGCTGTGAGGATCGCGGATGCCTTGGAAGGGGACATCCCGCCGCAGTCCGCGGCAATGCGGAAGAACAGGCAGAAACGGGGCCGGAAGGCCCCGTTTTTTTATACATTCTGTATGCATAACCCCCGGTTTGCATATGGCTTCTTAAGCTGTTTTTTTATATAGTGTAAGCAGGGAAGTTTGGGATTTCCAACTTCAAAAGTGCAAAGGAGAGGATCCGAAATGTTGCTGCTCACACTGGTCATCCTGGCCGCGCTGGCCGCGCTCGGGTTCGCCGCGTACAACTTCTTCACCGTGAAGAAGATGGACGAGGGCACCGGCGCCATGAGGGAAATCGCCGAAGCCATCCGCATCGGCGCAAACGCCTTCATCAATTATGAGTACAAGGTGCTGTACGTGGTGGTCGTCATCATCGCCGTGGTCATGGGCGTGATCACCCAGTGGACCTCCGGCGCGGCGCTGCTGATCGGCTCCGTCATGAGCGGCTGCGCCGGCATGGTGGGCATGAAGATCGCCACCTACGCCAACGTGCGCGTGGCCAACCGGGCCCGCACCGGCAAAAAGCTGGGCGACACGCTGCAGGTGGCCTTCCGCGGCGGATCGGTGATGGGCCTGTGCGTGGGCGGCTTCGCGCTGCTGGGCCTGTTCTTCGTGTTTCTGATCTTCGGCTACGGCCTGAACCAGCTCAGCGCGGAGAACTTCGCCTCCACCACCAACTGGATGGGCGTCAGCTTCATTCCCTTCACCATGACCGTCTCCTCCTACGCGCTGGGCTGCTCCATCGTGGCCATGTTCAACCGCGTGGGCGGCGGCATCTACACCAAGGCGGCCGACATGGGCGCGGATCTGGTGGGCAAGACCGAGGCCCACATCCCCGAGGATGACCCCCGCAACCCCGCCACCATCGCCGACAACGTGGGCGACAACGTGGGCGACGTGGCCGGCCTGGGCAGCGACCTGCTGGAGAGCTACATGGGCGCGATCTCGTCGGTCATCATACTGGCCTTCAACCTGTTCGCCACCGCCCAGGCCACCGCGCAGGACATCACCACCGACATGCTGCGCGCGATGTTCACCTATCCCGTGGCCTTCTGCGCGCTGGGCCTGATCGCCTGCGTGCTGGGCATCGCCTGGCTTCTGAACAAGAAGAACGTGTCCGACTTCCCCCATAAGGAGCTCAACGGCGCGACCTATGTCTCCGCCGGCCTGACCCTGGTGCTGGGCCTGATCGCCACCTTTGTCCTGTTCCACGGCAAGGACTTCGCCCCCGCCGGATTCAGGCTGGGCTGGATCTCCCCCTGGATCGGCGCGGCCGTGGGCCTGATCTCCGGCGTGGTGATCGGCATGATCGCCGAGTTCTACACCAGCGCCGACTACAATCCCACCAAAAAGGTGGCCGCCGCCTCCCAGGAGGGCTCCGCGCTGACCATCACCCAGGGCCTGGCGCTGGGCATGAAGTCCTGCATGGCCCCCTGCGTCATTCTGGGCGTGGGCATCCTGATCGCCTACTATGTCTCCGGCATGTACGGCGTGGCCATGGCCGCCGCGGGCATGCTGTCCTTCGTCTCCGCCACCGTCTCGGTGGACACCTACGGCCCCATCTCCGACAACGCCGGCGGCATCGCCGAGATGTCCGGCCTGGAGCCCGAGGTGCGCAGAATCACCGACACGCTGGACTCCGTCGGCAACACCACCGCCGCCATCGGCAAGGGCTTCGCCATCGGCTCCGGCGCGCTGGCCGCGCTGGCCCTGATGATCTCCTATCTCTATTCCTACAACGATCCCACCACGGATCTGATCCTGAACCTGATCAACCCGCTGACCCTGGCCGGTGCGATCATCGGCGGCGCGCTGCCCTTCCTGTTCTCCGGCATGCTGATCGAGGCCGTGGCCAAGGCCGCCCGCAAGATGGTGGAGGAGGTCCGCCGCCAGTTCCGCGAGATCCCCGGCATCCTCGAGGGCAAGGCCAAGCCCGATTACAAGACCTGCATTGAGATCTCCTCCAGGGGCGCCATCGGCGAAATGCGCGTGCCCGCGCTGCTGGCCATCGTGGTGCCGGTGCTGTCCGGCTTCATCGCCGGCCCCGAGTTCGTCGGCGGCCTGATCATCGGCTCCACCATCTGCGCCATCATGATCGCCATCTTCACCGGCAACGCCGGCGGCGCCTGGGACAACGGCAAGAAGTACATCGAAACCGGCGCCATCCCCGGCTCCGGCAAGGGCTCGCCCGCCCACGACGCCGCCGTCGTCGGCGATACCGTCGGCGATCCCCTCAAGGACACCGTCGGCCCCTGCCTGGATATCTTCATCAAGATCATGTCCACCGTGTCCCTCGTCGCCGTCGCGGTGTTCAGCCGCTACAACCTGATCGGCTGGCTCACCGCGCTCATGAAGTGACGGCCGGCGGCTGACAAGCCCCATGCTCTGGAGAAAAAGTCCCGGCGCATGGGGCTTCTCTGCGGCATGGGGCTGCCGGATAGGCGAACGCCGTTTACTTTTCCGGGGGATTGCGGTATAATCATTTCAGCGCGGCGCGGAGAGGGCGCGCCGCCCAATCGGACGAACCGGGAGAAGAGACCATGGCCCTGATCATTATCATTGTCATTTTGCTGGCGCTGGCGATCTTTCTGCTGGCGCCGTCGCCGGGCAGGCGGCGCGCGGAGGACTGGCGCGGGACGATGTTCGCCCATCGCGGTCTGCATGGAGCGGGCGCGGCGGAGAACACGCTGGAGGCCTTTGAGCGCGCCTGCCGGGCGGGCTTCGGCATCGAGCTGGACGTGCAGCTCTCCCGCGACGGCGCGGTGGTGGTCTTTCACGACGACGCGCTCGCGCGCATGACCGGCGACGCCCGCCGCGTGGAGCAGGTGGATCTCGCCGGACTGCAGGCGCTGTCGCTGAAGGGGAAGGGGAGGATTCCCACCTTCGAGGAGGTGCTGAAGTGCGTCGACGGCCGGGTGCCGCTGCTGGTGGAGATCAAGAACGGCCGGCACAACCGCCGGCTCTGCGAGGAGACGCTCCGGCTGCTGCGGGGCTATCGGGGCCGCTATCTGGTGGAATCCTTCAATCCGCTGATTCTGCGCTGGCTGCGGAAAAATGCCCCGGAGGTCGTCCGGGGACAGCTGGTGGGCGCGCCGGCCTGCTATCTGGGCGCGCATTTCGGGCGGGCGGGGGCGTTTTTGCTGTCGTCGCTGGCGCTGAACTTCCTCGCGCGGCCGGACTTCGTGGCCTACGACGTCGCCGCGGCGCACTTCTCCGCGCCGCGCATTCAGCGCGCGCTGTTCCACACCCCGCTGGCCGCCTGGACCGTCCGGGATTCGGACGTGCTCAGCAGGTGCCTGTCGCAGGGCGAGATGGCCATCTTCGAAGCCTTCGTGCCCGAACACGCCGCCGGCGAGCGAGGCGGGGAAGCGCGCGGGCACGCCGGTCCGGGGAAGGCGGCCCACGGCTGAGAGCGCCCGGCGCACAAAAAGAGCGCGGATGCCGCAATGGCGTCCGCGCTCTTTGAATGCAGAAATCAGGCCTTCTTGAGCTTGCTCAGCGGGATAAAGCCGCCCTGGCCGCTCAGCGTCTTGATGTAGGCCCAGTTGCCGGCCTTCTTGTAGACGATCACGAACTGCTTCTTCTTCAGCGTGATCGACTTGGAACCGCTGGTGGCGGGCTTGTTGTAGAGCTTCACATTGCCCGACACGGTGTAGTACACCTGCTCCGAGCGCACCGAGCCGTAGTTGGACAGGAACTCCTTGTAGATGAATCCCACCTTTCCCTCGGATGTGCACACATAGCAGAATGCCTTGCTCATCTTGCCGGAATAGAACACTTTCTCGCCCTTTTTCAGCGTCGTGATCACGCTGTACGCCGAAGACGGGCCCTCGCGCAGACGTCCGCCGTCCACATTGACCTTCATCAGCTTCATGGTGCTCGCCTGGGCAGACGTTGCCGTGACAACCGGCGTGACCGTAAACGTCAGCATCAGCAGCACACACAGCAGCACCCGTAAGAAGTTGCGCTTCACCAAACTCACCCCCGCATAACGTACTTCTATTGTATCATACCTGATGGCACATTTCAATACAGAATTGTAACTAAATTCATCCTTTTGTAATACTTTCGCAGGCCGAAAGAATGGCCGGGCGGGCATCGAAATGTTCGTCCGGCCATCCTCGCTGCGTCAGTTGAAGTACACAAGCTCCTCCTTCGGAGGCTTGGCGGGATTGATGGCCAAAGCGATCAGGTTGATGCCGTCGCGGTTGTGCAGCGCGCTGAATCCGGCCTCCACTTTGGCGGTGAGCATGATCCAGGCGTTTTCCTTGGGCAGCTCGCCCTTGCACTGGCAGATGTAGCCGATGCCGCCGATATCGTCGGCGCAGCAGGTCATGGCATGGCGGCCGAAGACGAAGCACTTTTTGGGCATGTTCTTCATGCGGAAGGCGCGGCCCTTGACGTGGATGGTCTTGCCGTCGTAGCGGTCGGCGTGGTCCAGCGCGTCGAGGTAGAAGGTGCCGAACTGGGTGTCGCCGATCTCGATGATCGGGGCCTTCACGTCGTAGGGCAGGTCCTCGTCGGAGACGCCGTCGTCCATGCTGCCGTCGGTATTTTCGAAGAAGATGCGGGCGGTGTTGTTCATCGCCAGCACGGTGCGGCGGTAGGGGCTCTTGGTGGTCTCCGCGGTGCAGCGGTTGAAGATCACCAGGTCGGCCTCCTGGAGGCCGTCGGCCATGAACTTGCGCATGTTCTTCAGGTAGATCTCGAACGTGGTGGCGTCCACCAGCGCGATGATCTGGGCCAGATCCCAGCTTTCGGGCTTTTGGGCGGCGTAGAGGTTTTCCAGCAGCCACGTGCTGTTGTATTCGATCAGCACGCGCTCGGGGCGGTACTCCCGGTCGATCTCCACCAGCCTGTCCCCGGACATGTCCTCCATGTTCTCCAGGTTCACCAGCACGGTGTTGGTCCTCTTCAGGAGCTCGGCGTCGTACTCCTCCTCGCCCTCCTCACAGCACAGCAGCAGCGTGCGCTCGCCCTCGGAGAAGCCTTCGTCCTCCAGCATCTCGGTGATGAACTTCGTCTTGCCGCTGTCGAGAAAGCCGGTGATGATGTAAACGGGTGCGTTCATTTGTTTAGACTCCTTTGGATGCCGAAAAGTTCCAATTTAGATGCCGAAGAGCTCCTTGAGGGCGTCCTCGTTGATCTTGACGCCGATCACGCACAGGCGGCCGGTGTAGTCCGCGGCGCCGTAGCGCAGGTCGACCTCGCCGGGCACATAGTCGAAGTGCAGCCACCTGCCGTCGTTGAGGGGCAGGATGCCCTTTGCGCGCAGGATGGAGCCGAAGCGGTGGTCGTCGTCCAGCGCCTCCAGCGCCTCGCGGATGGCCGCCTCGTCGAACTTCTTGGGGGTTTCCACGCCGATGTTCTGGAACACCTCGTCGGCGTCGTGACCGTGGTGGTGATGTCCGCAGCAGCACTCGCCGTCGTGATGGTGGTGGTGTTCATGCTCATGCTCGTCGTGGTCATGATCGTGGTGATGCTCATGATCGTGGTCGTGGCCGCAGCACTCGTCGTGGTCATGATCATGGTGATGATGCTCATGATCGTGATCGTGGTCGTGGTGATGATGCTCGTGCTCATCGTGATCGTGGTCGTGGCCGCAGCACTCGTCGTGGTCATGATCGTGGTGATGATGCTCGTGCTCATCGTGATCGTGGTCGTGTCCGCAGCAGCACTCGTCGTGGTCGTGATGATGGTGATGCTCGTGCTCGTCCTCGTCGGCGAACAGCTCGTCGATGGTCAGCAGGAAGT
>JBJEUD010000222.1:0-6182 GCA_051883655.1 Candidatus Faecivicinus sp.
TCCATATCCGCGGCTGCCGCATCCAGAAACTCCTTCAGACATCCACGCGGCCGTGGCAGGAAAAGCCAAGGTGCCTGATGCGTCCGAGCCGCTTCTGTTCCTTGAAATAGCCGATGATGTCCCAGCGGGGATCGAGGTAGGTCTGGATCGAGTTTTCATAGACGTTGTGCAGCAGATAGAAATCGAAGCAGTCCACGCCGCACTTCTTCAGCTGCTCCTCAAAAATCGCTGCGGGATCGTAGCTGGAGCTGATCTGATGCCCCGGATACTTGGTCGCCAGATAGTAAGAATCCCTCGGATATGCGCTCAGCGCCTTGCCGATGACGATCTCAGACATGCCGCCGTGATAGGGATAAGCCGTATCAAAGTAATTCACGCCGTTGTCGAGCGCGTATTTCACCATTTCCGCAACCTGAGCTTCATCGATGGCGCCGCCCTCCAGTGTAGGAAGGCGCATGGTGCCGAAGCCCAGCGCAGACAGCTTTTGGTTCTGGAATTTGTTGTAGATCATATGGATCGCCCCTTTACTTAAGCTTTGCGCCATCCGAAAAAGCGTTGCCAACCTTCTCGCCCAGCACAAGATAGGAATGGTTCATGCCATCGTAGGTGATGGGCCTGAGCTTGGCAGGATCGATTTTGCCATCGGTCAGGACGGATTCGTCGGCGCAGACATTGATCACCTCGCCCACCATACGGCAGCTCTCGGGATCGTAGCTGACCAGCTTGCATTCTACCGCCATGGGGAGCTCCACAATGACAGGCGCATCGACGAACTCACTCTTCACGGTGTGGAATCCTGCCTTTTCCATCTTGTCGGGTACCTTGCTGCCGGAAACCAGGCCCACATAATCGCAGGCAACCACATGCTCGGCAGTTGCCATGCTGACAGTGAAGGCTTTGCGGGCGAGTACGTTTTCGGTGGTCTTATGGTTTGCGCTGATGCACATGGAGATCTCGTTGGCTCCGCTGATGCCGCCCCAGGCGGCATTCATTGCGTTGGCGGTGCCGTCTTCATTATAAGTGGCGATTATGAACACCGGCTGGGGATACAGGATGGGCTTGGCTCCAAAGTTCTTGCGCATAATGCATTCCTCCTCAAATTCTGTTTCCGGGTTTATGGCGCAGCCACACGCCGTCGCTGGAAATCGTCACGGCCTCCAGCAGCTCGACACGGAACCGGCCATGCGGCAGATCACACAGGATCTGCTGCTCACAACAGCCTCTATGACTTGCCCATGGCAGCAAAGCGCTCCGCCATGGCGGGATCGCTATGGGAGAAGAACAGCGTTTTGCCGGTTTCCAGCGCAGCGATGGCCTGCATATCGGCATCGTCCAGCGCGAAATCGAACACATCGAAATTCTCCGCCATTCGCTCCCTGCGCATGGACTTGGGGATGACAACCACATCGGACTGCATCAGGAAGCGCAGAGCCACCTGTGCGGCGGTCTTGCCGTGCTTCCGCGCAGCTTCGATCAGCGTTTCGTTGGTGAACATGCCGTTCTTGCCCTCCGCGAACGGAGCCCATGCCATGTGCTGCGCACCATACTTGACCAGATAATCATGCGCAGTCTTCTGCTGATGAAACACATGCGTTTCGATCTGGTTCACAGCAGGTTTCACTTCAACGAAATTGACAAGGTCAATATAGCGGTCGGGATAGAAATTGCTCACACCGATGGCGCGCAGCTTACCGGCTTTATACGCCTCCTCCATCGCGCGATAGGTGCCATAGTAATCTCCGAAGGGCTGATGGATGAGCATGAGGTCGATATAATCGGTCCGGAGCCTGCGCAGGGATTCGTCAATGGATGCCCTGGCCCTTTCGTATCCGTTGTTGCTGATCCAGATCTTGGTGGTGATGAACAGTTCCTCCCGAGGCAGGCCGCACTTGACGATGGCATTGCCCACGCCCTCTTCGTTGCCGTACGCCTGCGCGGTGTCGATCAGGCGATATCCAACGTCCATGGCATCCAGCACGCAGCGTTCGGTTTCGTCGTTGGGGATCATGAATACGCCAAAGCCCAGCTTTGGCATTTTTACGCCGTTGTTCAAAGTTACAAATTCCATACTCATCCTCCTCACTCGCCGATGGTTCCGAAGGCGTCCTCGATTTCACCCATGAAGATGTAATGCAGGTCGCCGTCGCGATAGAGCGTATCGCGCACGAATTCAGGAAGCTCGTCCTCGCCCATCAGATGCGTATAGATCCTCCTGCAGACGAAGGTCAGCGTGGCTTCCTCAAAGCCCACGGCGTTGTCCAGCATCTTGGGCGTGAGCGAAGTCTTGCTGATCTTGTCGGGCACCTCATGACCGGAATGCGTGCCGAGATAGCCCAGATCCTTCCTGTTTCCCTCCGGGAAGAAGCACACGGTGAAACGGTCCTTCTCCAGCAGAATATCGCTGGTGCGGCGACTCTCGCGCAGGAATACGGTGATGACCTGCTTGCCCTTCATCGGCGGTCCCCAGATGGTGCCCATCGTTCCCCAGCCGATGTTTTTCGGGCGTTCCGGCGGTGCACAGTGCCCACTGATTGCTGAACATGGCAAAGACATCGTATTTTGCCGAAGCAAAATTCTCAATATTGATCTGCATGACATTTCCTCCGCTCTGAAAAGACTTGTACAGGGCATCTTCGCACGATACAATATCAGTGTAACACCCGGTAGTTGCAACCGGTCAAGACCTATTCCGCGCAAAGGAAAACTTTTTTCTGTACAGCATGAAGCCAGCCTGTGAACAAACGGGCATGACCCATAAAGCACTGAAGCTCTGCTGCAATGAACGGCTTGTTCCTGCAGCAGAGCGTTCAGGCCTTGGTCAGGTCAACGGATGATGGAGAAAGGAGAACTGCGGACTGTCCGGGAGCAGTCCCTTGCTAACGCCAGAGATTCCATCCTGTGGCAACCACCGTGCCGACGGACCTCAGGCCCACCGTGTGGCCAAAGCCTCCGCTGACCGATACGATATTCGTCCAGTCTCCCACGTTGCACCGGCCATCTTCGTTGTATCCCGTCGCGACCACCGTACCGTCGGTCTTCAAACCCACGGTAATTGAAACGCCTGCGTCAAGGCTGCTCCAGTTCGATTCTGCATTCACCGTCTGCAAGAGCGTGTCGGAGCCGGCTTCGCGTTTATCCTGCATTATGGCCATGCAATTAATATCGTCCGCGCCAGCTGCCTCGTCTCCTTCGCCTTTTTCAGCGCATAGGACAGCCCCCGAAAGGTATCCACCGTGCGGTTTTCCTGGGCTGCCGGAAGGGAGAGCAGACCCGTCTCATAGCTCAGGCGCTGCTCCTCACTCATGCCCGCCACATGGGGCGCGGCGGCCTGCCGCTCCAGCAGCCAGGCCACATCCGCATCTGCTTCCAGCAGACGCGACAGGGCGGAGACAAATTCTGCCTCCGTCGTCGACGTCCCGGTCCCGCCCTGCAAAACGCGCTGATAGGCCTGGATGTAGCGATCGTATTCCGCCTGCCGCTCTTCGGGCAGCGCCATCAGCGCCCCGGCGCTGTCGAAGTCCAGCGGCTCGCCGGACCAGGGAATGACGTCTGCGTCCGCTTCCATCAGTGCGGCGATGGCCAGCTGCGCCGTCTGCGTAACCGGTTCGCCCAGCTCCCCGACCCGCTCCGCACAGGTCTCCGGCTCCATCTCCCCGGACAGCATGCTCTTCATCGCCTCGTATTGCAGGCCGCAGTTGACATACTGCATCGTCATCGCGTCCATCACCACAATGCTCATGCGTTCGTCATAGGAGTGGGGCTTCAGCCAGGTTTCGTAGGCGAACAGTCCCATACAGGCCATCACCACGACGGCCATGACCGTCAGCTGACCCGCGCGCACCTTCCTCCCCCGGATGCGCCGGTCATTCTCCGCAGCCTGTCCGATCAGATGCTCCTCAAGGATCTGGTGGAGAATATAGTAGCACCCGCCCTCTCCCCGCACCAGCAGGCCCAGCTGCTGCCACAGGATGCGCTGCACGATTTCACCGTGCCAGGCCTCCGCGCTCTGCGCCCCGTCGCTCAGCACCTCGCTGCTGTGGCCGATCCACTCCGGAAACGCCCACGACAGCGCTCTGCCGCGAATCACCCGGTGACAGCGCCCGACCACCCGGTACAAGTCCTGGTCGTTCAAAGGACGGCCCCTGTGGCGAATTTCCCGGGCAATGGCCGGCAACACCAGCCGGACGGCGGCCTCCACCCGGTAATCCACCGCGCGGCCTTCGTCCAGCGCCGCCTTCCGACACAGCGCGCCCAGATATCCGTCGATCAATTCCTCCCTCGACTGGCACGAAACCTGCGCGCCGGTGTTCTTCGCGGTCTGGATGAACAGCGACAGCATCATCGGCGTTTGAAGCAGCTGACGCATGTCGGCGCTCTCCGGCAGCAGCAGTCCGTGATCGGTCAGCGACGCAGCGACGTCGCTCTCCTCCAGCGGAACCATGGCGGCACGGCGTCAGCTCCTCCGGCACGGTTCGGGTGGCGATCACCATGCGCAACGCACTGTAGCCGGACAGCCGACGGATTTCCTCCAGCAGCGCGCTTGTGTCGCCCGTGGCTTCGTTCAGTCCGTCCAGCAGCAACAGCACTCGAACCGGCGCACCCCGGCCCTGGCACGGCTCGGGGTGCAGCAGCGCGATCAGCGTATGCCGCGCATCCTCCATGGTCTGGGTCTTTGCGTCAAAGCGCAGCTCCATGAGGATGTGATCCAGTATATAGTTGTGTTCGCCGCGCTTGAGACCCATCAGCGGCAGATAGATCATCGCCGGTCTTGCGGGGGTGTAGCGGCTCGTGCCGTACAGCGCCGAGCGCAGCAGCGCGGTCGACTTGCCTATCCGCCCTGCGGTTCTTCATGCGGGACAGCACAACCTCATCCGGCCAGTCGGCCAGAATGCAGCGCTTTTTATCCTCCAGCTTCTTTCCCTCCCGGGCGGAGGGCAGCTTCCTGTCCAGATATTTCTCAACGATTTCGCGCGTCGAGTAGCGTCGCTCATCCTGCCCTGCGTAGGATTCAGGCGCCTCCAGCACCTGCATCATGGCCATAAAATGCTGATAGGCGGTGTTGTGCAGCCTGCCCAGCTTGCCGGCAGCGGTGCGCAGATATTCCCGCAGCTCGTCCTCCGTCTAGCAGCGCTGCGCCTCCTGACGAATCAGCGGCGTGAAGCTCTCCACCATGCCGTCGCCCGCCACATCCCCGGGCTTCACCCGTTCATACAGCGCGATGGCCTCCGGATAGGTCATGCCCCTGTCCAGCGCGAAGGCATAGACCAGCTCCCCGCGGCTCCCGCCAGTGCAGGCCCTCGTCGCTGGACGCGGCCAGAAACGCATCCGCCCGCTGGGCGTCCAACCGAAGTACGAAGCACAGCTCCATCAGATCCTCACGCTTGGTGGGCTGATATTTCCCGCCCAGCCAGCCGCGCACCTTCTTGTCCACGGAATCACGGCTGCGGGCTCTGTCGTTGGCGCACAGCCCGTTCACCAGCAGATCGCGCAGCTGGTCTGCATCCGCAAATGCGGCCAGCATGTCCCGGAAGCTGCGAATCTGCACCTGTTCCATCAGCGCGGCTGCGGCGGACTGCGCGGACAATCCTTCTGCCGTCGCGGCTGCATATGCAGCGCTGGAGAGTGCGGTCATCTGTATTCCATAATCCTTTTCCATGCTCGTTTCCTTTTCTTTTTGTATCCATATGCATCCTGTCGGCACAACTTCCGCCCCTCAGGCCCAATTCTTCTATACATAAATTCGCTGTCGCGCGCCGTTATCCTTTGACAGAACAAAGATCTTTTCAACAGAGTCCTAACCGTACTTTCTCTAAAACAGCATGTCCCGTTAAAGCCTCATGTCCTTTTTCCAGTTCAGGGAACAGGATGGCAGCCAGGCGAGATATTCTATTGACGAATACACGAACGAATTGACCGGATGGATTATGGGATGCTTTCTGCCGAGATTCATGCTGTCAAGGCAGTTCACATGCCCTTCGCCGTTACAATAGAAAATACTGTTATTTGCCAAGATTTGTAGACAGCCGGAACTTGACGGAGAGGTTGGAATGGATGATCACCCTCGACCAAGTCGTCTTTCAAAACCTCGATATAGTTGCGCAATGCTCTGAAACACTGATGAAATGCAGGGGTAAAAAGAAACATCCGACAGGATTGTATCAAATCCTATCGGATGTTATGTG
>JBJEUD010000223.1:0-6139 GCA_051883655.1 Candidatus Faecivicinus sp.
TGTACAAGCCCAAGAAGTTCTTTGGCGCTGCGCGCAACATCGAAAACGGCGGCAGCCTGACCATCATCGCCACCGCGCTGGTGGACACCGGCAGCCGCATGGACGACATCATCTTCGAGGAGTTCAAGGGCACCGGCAACATGGAACTGCACCTGGACCGCAAGCTCAGCGACAAGCGCATCTTCCCGGCCATCGACCTGGTGCGCTCGGGCACCCGGCGCGAGGAGCTGCTGCTCAGCCCCCGGGAGCTGGAGGGCGAGTATTCCGCCCGGCGCATGCTCGCCAATGGCAACGCGCAGCAAAACGCCGAACTGCTGATCAGCCTCATCGAAAAGACCTCCGACAACGAGGACTTCCTGAACCGGGTCAAGGGCTGGGTTGGCGTGTATGAAAAGGACGGCTTCACCATGGGCCGGTAAAACAATAAGGCGCTCTGCACATGCAGGGCGCCTTATTATAATGTCGAAAGCTTCGGCAAAGGGCGATCAGCCCTCCAGCATGATCTGGCGGAAGCGGTCCTGCCGCTCGCGGCTCACGCCGGCGCTCTCCAGCCAGGCGGCGATGTTCTCCGCGTTCAGAACCTCCAGCACGGCGCGGATGTTTTTGGGATTGGAGTGGAGCATGGAGTCCTCGCCAGCCTGGAGCAGATACTCCTTCAGCTCCGGAATCCTTTCGATCATGCGGTTGATGCCGTTGGCGTTGTAGGTGTAGCTCACCTGATAATCGGCGACAATATCCCCCTCGGCCACATTCAGCAGCAACAGCAGCACGGCGGCCAGCACGCCGGTGCGATCCTTTCCGGCGGTGCAATGGAACACCACCGCGCCCTGCTCCAGCCCCTCCATCACGGCGTTGGCGGCGCGGCCGACCCGCTCCGGGCTCTCCTGGATCATCTTCAGATAGCCCACTTTGAGGCTCATGGCGAAGGAGCGGGCCGCCTGATCCGGCGCGGCGGGATCCTCCTGCATCATGGGACAGGCGCAATAGCGCACGCCCTCCGGCACCCGGTCCGGCATGGCCTTCTGCTCGGAGGTTCCCCGCAGATCCACGATGGTGCGGATGTTCAGCTTTCGAAGGAGCGCCTCGTCCCGCTCCGACAGGGCCGAGAGCCCGTCCGCCCGGTAGAGCCGGTTCCACGCCACCATCCTGCCGTCCCGGTTCAGAAAGCCGCCCAGATCGCGGAAGTTCTGCGGCCCGTCCATGGGAATGTGCTTCAGATTCATACAGTGCTTCTCCTTCTGCTTTTTCTTCTAATTATAACGCTTGCGCGGGCCAAATTCAACTGAAATTGACGAAGGCGAGGGCCGAAGCCGGAATGGAGGAAAGCTGCGGGAGGGATGTGGAGATCCGGCGCGCATTGAACGACCGCCCCGGCGAATCCCCTGGAGGGGGCCGGGGCGGTGTTTTTTCAGAACAGGAGGATCCAGTTCTGCCAGAAGCGGCGCAGGCCGGGGAGCAGGCCCTTGGCGTCGATGGCCTGCGAGGCGACGATGGGAATGGTGGCCACGTTTTTGTCCTCCACGACCACGCTGACCGAGCCGATGCGCTCGCCCAGCCCGATGGGCGCTTCCACGGATTCCGGCAGATTCGGCGACAGCTGGATGTCCTGCTCGCTGCCCTTGAGGATCAGCAGCGTGAGATCGCCGTCCAGCTCCAGCGAGAGGCTGTCGGATTCGCCGCCGACCACCGGCAGCCGGCCCCGGATCGGCGTGCCGCGCTGGGCCACGGGGTAGAGGCGGTAGTTGGCGAAGCCGTAGTCGAACATCTCCTTGGCCACCTCGAAGCGCTCGGTGCCGCTGGGCGCGCCCAGCACCACGGCGATCAGGCGCATGCCGCCGCGCTCGGCGGTGGCGGCGATGCAGTAGCCCGCCTCGTCGGTGGAGCCGGTCTTGCCGCCGTCGCAGCCGGTGTAGAGTCGAATGAGCTTGTTGGTGTTGGTCAGCTGCGTGGTGCGGCCGTCGCCGTGGTCGACCTCGTCCAGCCAGATTTTGGAATACTGGAAGTACAGCGGGTGGCTGAACATGGCCATGGACATGATGGCCACGTCGCGGGCGGAGGTGTGCTGTCCCTCCGCGGGCAGGCCGGTGCAGTTGACGAAGTGGGTGTTGGTCATGCCCAGCGCCTCAGCGCGGGCGTTCATCTGCGCGGCGCACAGCTCCTCGGAGCCGTAGAGCGTCTCCGCCAGCGCCACGGCGGCGTCGTTGGCGCTGCCCACAATCATGCTCTTGAGCAGCAGGGAAACGCTCTGCCGTTCGCCCACGTCCAAAAGCACCTGGGAGCCGCCCATGCCCGCGGCATCGGGGGAGATGGTCACGATGTCGTCCAGCGTGATGCGGCCCGCATCGATGGCTTCCAGGGTCAGCAGGATGGTCATCACCTTGGTGACGGAGGCCACGGGCCGGGGCGCATCGGCGTTCAGCTCGAAGATGACCTGTCCGCTCTCGGGCTCCAGCAGCAGCGCCGAGGCACAGTTCAGGGTCATGGGCGGCGACTCCAGCAGCGGTTCGCCGGACAGCTCCGGCAGCGGTTCTGCGGAGGGCTCCGGAGATGAAGCCGGAGCGTTCAGATCGAGCTCTGCGCCCATGCCGCGGGCGGGCAGCAGCAGAAGCGCGATCAGCAGCAGGGAGACGAGACGGGTGCGCATGGGCATGCCTCCAGTTGGATTTGGATTCTCTCTGTTCCATCTTGTGCATGACCTTGCGAAAAAAGAACCTTTGCACCGGAGAACATGCCGCCTGAAGCCCATGCAAAGCGCCCCGCGCATTCAATGTGCGGGGCGCTTCAGGCTGACGAAGAAACCAGGGGAGCGCGGGAGGATGGGAATCCTTTCGCGCTTTAACCGTGGTCAGACGTCGGCAGGGGTCTGGACTATTTGGTCTCGTAGCTGAGGGCGGCGAGCACCTGATCGAGCGCATCGGTCAGCTCGGAGTCGTCCACGAAGCCCTCCTCAGTCTCGGCCTCGTTGCGCACGATGATGTTGATGCAGCGCTCGCCGACGGAGACATAGGCGGACAGCGACTGCACGCAGGTGGTGTCCAGGGCTTCCGCGGCCTCCTCCTCGGCGTCGTCCTCTCCGGTCGATTCCTCCACGACGGGAACGGAGCGGTAGATGAAGTAGCACACATCGTGGCCGTTGGATTCGAGGGTCTGGATTTCGCTGCAGGTCACGTAGTCCGCGCTGGAATAGGAGGCCAGCGTGGCGTCCGCGAAGGTCTGCGCGCTGAAGCCGTAGGCGTAGACGGAGACGCGCTCGATGGCGGATTCGCCGGCGGGGGTGTAGGTGTACTTCAGCACGTTGTCGTCGCTGGCGATAGGTTCGCTCTCCTTCGAGTAGCCGTCGATGTCGGCCAGCTGGCCCACCTTGAAGTAGCGGGGACTGCGGGCGGTGCCTTCGTTGATGATCAGGCTGTCGCCCTGCGCCTGGGCCACGCCGTTGACGACCTTCAGCGAGCCGTCGTCATACAGCAGGTTGAAAAGGATCAGGCCAAGGACGATGATGGCGACGATGGCGACCGTGATGGTGATCTCCTTCTTCGTCAGATAGGGCTTCTTCTTTACGGTTTTGCGGTAGCCCTTGGACTTTGCGCTTTTCTTCGCCATGGGATTCCTTCCTTTCGAAATTCTTGAGAGATGGGGAAACAAACTCAATATGCATTATTATACCACAGATTATGGAATTTGCGAGTGGGATAGACCAGTTTTCATAATAAAACCGCAAACTGACGCTAAAAAAGAGCTGCGGCCCGCATCGCTGCGGACCGCAGTGGGTTATTCGGCCTCGGGATACTCGACGATGGTGTTGGGCTGGAGGTACTCGTCCGCGCCGCAGTCGGGACAGCCGGCATAGCCGGCTTCGAGCGCTTCGTCGCGGGGAACCAGCGTCCAGGCGCCGCTGAAGGACGCGCACTCATCGCTGGTGTGGCAGATGTGCTGATCGTCCATCCACAGGCACGGCTCGTCCACATATTCCGGCAGGGGAGCGTTGCACTTGCGGCAGCGCTTGTACTTGCCGACGCACTCGCTCAGCGGATACAGATTTGCGCCGCTCATGCCCGAGCAGTTGGGAATGGTGTGGTACCAGCCGCCGTTGGAGGAGTGGTACACCTGTGCCTCGCCTGCGGGCTTCAGCGTCGTGCCGGGCGTGACGGTCACCGGCTCGGGCGTGGGAGAGGGCGTGGGCTCCGGCGTGGGTTCGGGCGTGGGAGAGGGCGTGGGCTCCGCGGTGGGCGTGGGCGCTTCCGTGGGCTCGGCGGTGGCGTCCGGGACGGACTCGGGCACCGCGCGTCCGCAGGCGGCCATGAACTGGTCCGCCCTGCAGGCCTCGCAGGGAACATAGCCCGCGGCCAGCGCGTCGTCCAGCGTCATCAGCGACCAGTCGCCGGTGAAGCCGGTGCATTCGAAGGTCAGGTGGAAGCGGCCGTCCTCGTCCGTCCAGACAGGATTTTCGGCCTCCAGGATGGAGGCGTCGGGCGTGCCGCAGTTCTTGCAGCGGCGCAGTCCCTTCGCGACCGCGTCGGCCAGCGTGCCCTCGGAGGCGGACTTCATGCCCACGCAGGAGGAATGCATGTGGTAGTTGACGCCGTTGGAATTGTAGTAGACAATGGCTTCGCCGGCGGGCACGGGCAGCAGGCCGGGATCGACCTCCGGGGAGGGACTGGGCTCCGGCGTGGCCGTGGGCTCGGGCGTCGCGGTGGGTTCGGGGGTGGCCGTGGGCTCCGGCGTTTCGGTGGGCTCGGCGGACGGCGTCGATTCGGGTTCATCGGACGGCGTCGCCTCGGGCGAAGCACTGGGCTCCTCCGTCGGTTCCTCGGTGGGCGCTTCGGTGGGCTCCGGCGTGGCCGTGGGCTCCGCGGTCGGGGTGGCGGTGGGCTCGGGCGTGGGCGTGATTTCCACAAATTCGCGCTCGCGGGACAGCGTGCCGTTGCCGATGACCTCTGCGCTGTCGGGATCGGGGGTAATGTCCGGAACCGTCAGCGGGAGCTCGCCCTCGCCGGTCACCTCAGGCGTGGCTGCCGCAGTGGCCGTGGGCTCGGGCGACTCGACCGGCGCTTCGGTGGGCTCAGGGGTTTCGGTGGGAGCCTCGGTGGGCTCGGGAGTCCCGGTGGGCGCTTCCGTCGGCGCCTCGGTGGGTTCGGGCTCCTTTTCCAGCATGTCGCTCACGCTGGAGCGGGCGGCGCTGGCGATCTCCACGCCCTGGTCGATGGCGTCGGCCGCATAGCGCATGGAGGCGCGGCTGGCGGCGTTCTGCAGATCGGAAGCGCTCTGCCAGACCTGAACGGCGCTGTCGCAGATGAGGGTGTAGCCGTCGCTGATGTAAGTGGCGCCGTTGTCCAGGAAGTCGTTGACCTTATCCTGGGCCTTGGTGATCTGCGGCACGTCGGTCTGCACGGTCAGGCTGTAGCCGAACAGGGTGATGCAGAGGAACAGCGTGATGATGGTGGTCAGGAGCTTGCTGCTGACCGACCAGCGCATCCTGCGCCGCCAGAGCATGAACATGCCCACGGGCCACAGCAGCACCGAGAGGAGCAGCGTGAAGAATGCATAGAAGAAGCCCGTGCGCCTGCGCCGGGGCGCGGGCCGCTTTTCGCCGCTGCCGCCGCGGTAGGTGCTGCGCTTTTCGGAGCGCATCATATAGCCGCGACCATGGCGGCGGGCAAAATTCATAACGATATCCGGCTTTTCGCCGCGTTCGAACAATGAATGCATGATTTCGTCCCTTTCCACTGAGCTTGATAGAGCGAGCATGGTGAAAAAATACTCCATTACATCGTATATTATATCAGAATCTGCTGCAAAGCTCAAACGACAAGATTGTGACGAAAACTGGGCCGAATGCGCCGAACCTGTCACAGTGCGGACTTCTGATAAACTTAACGATCGTCCCGGGAGGAAAAGAGGGGAACCCGTCGAATTTAGGAAGTTGGGTTTCATTGAGGTTTTTTGTTTTTTACACATGTAGAGCAGGAGGGAAAGTTAATGAATGTGGAACGAAATCTGCCCGTCGTTCGCGAGCGCAAGCTGGCGATTCTGAAGGGCGACCCGGAGCTCTGCGCACAGCAGAAGAAGGCAGGCAAGCTTCTGGCGAGGGAGCGCATTGCGCAGCTTCTGGATGCGGCGAGCTTTGTCGAGCTGGACGTGC
>JBJEUD010000224.1:0-6122 GCA_051883655.1 Candidatus Faecivicinus sp.
AACAAGGCCTGCGCCGAGGCGTTCATCGACTTCATGTGCCGCGAGGACATCGCCCAGATGAACATGGACTACATCTGCTACTCCACGCCCATCCAGGCGGTCGCCGACGGCCTGCAGAGCGAGGACGAGCGCGCCTACGCCGTGATGAACCCGGATGCGGACGTGGTCGAGCGCTGCGAGTTCTTCCACGACATCATGGACGCCATGGACCTCTACGAGGCCATCTGGATGGAAATCCGTCTGGCCCGATAACCCCATTTTCCACAAAAGGGACTCTGTCAACCGACAGAGTCCCTTTTCACGTTCATCACACCCGCACGAACTTCTGCGTGTATTCCTGCCCCGCGCGGCGGTCCCCGGGGCGATCGCACTGCAGCGCGCGCAGATCTGTGGCGCGGCACTCCAGGTCAAAGACCTCGTCGCCCCGCAGACGGGTGACGTCGGAGACGATGGGCAGCGCCGCGCGGCGCTTCAGCTCCGCCAGCAGCGGCCGGGCGTCGTCCCGCAGGCCGATCAGCCGGGCATATGCCGGCGCGGGATGCCTCTGCGCGAGCTCAGCCGTCAGCCCCAGCAGCACGTGGGCGGTCAGCCGGGACAGCCGCGCCCGGGTGTAGCGCTTGCACTTGACTTCCTCGATCAGCGCCTCCTGCGTGGCGGCGGTCGCGGCCAGCCGCTTCACCCGGCGCTCCAGCCCCTCCGCCACATCGGGATAGCCGGCCAGCTCCGCTTCGGACATCTCCCGGAGCCGGCACAGCAGCAGATCGTCGGGGGCGTGCATGCTGCCCGCGCCCTCGAGAATCCCCCGCACCGCCGCCGGCACGCACTGAAGCGCCGCTTCGCGCTCCCCGGAAAACAGCTTCGCCCGAATGGCCGACGCGGAGGCAAAGCCCTCCCCGCCGAGCGCACTTGCGTGATATGCGCCCCGCCGGGCCACCAGACAGAGCTCCATCTCCGCGCCGAGCCTGTTCATCGCCCGGATGTACTCCGCGCCGAGAATCGCGTTGGGCGCGTTCACCGCCTCCTGCGATGCGCCCAGGTACTCCGCCGCGGCCGCGCCCCAGGCCCGCGCATGGGACATTCCCGCATCCAGATTCCTCCGGACCGCCTCCGCCGCCGCGGCGGGCTCCCGCTCCCGCAGCGCGGCCAGCCGGGCGAGCATTTCGGGATCGTCCATCTCGCAGCCGAAGGACAGCGCGTCGACCCCCAGCCCCGCCAGCACGCCCACGCCGCCGGCGGCGAAGGCATCGGCAGTGCGCACGGCGAACAGCGCGGGCAGCTCGAACACCGCGTCCGCGCCGCACATCAGCGCCATGCGCGCCCGGTCCCACTTGCTCAGACACGCCGCCGCGCCGCGCTGGGTATAGCTGCCCGCCATGCAGACCACGATATAGTCGCAGCCCGACTGCTCCCGCGCCGCGCGCAGATGATAGGCATGCCCCTCGTGGAAGGGATTGTATTCGGCTATGACGCCCGTGATTTTCATGCGCTCACCTCATTGTCCATTTTAACCAAATTCGCGCGGATTTGCAACCCCCGGCAGGAAGACAGCCCGCCGGCGTCGAAATAAATCAGGATTCTGTTTTTGAGGAGTTTTTCACACATGGCCAAGCTATACTTCCGCTACGGCGCAATGGGCTCGTCCAAGACGGCCAACGCCATCATGGTGCAGTACAACTATCACGAGCGCGGTCAGAACGCGCTGATGCTCAAGCCCCGGCTGGACAATCGCGACGGCGAGCGCATCGTGGGCTCCCGCTCCGGGCTGAGCGCGCCCTGCCGCTACGTGGAGGAGCTGGACGAAATCGATCTCTCCGCCTACGACTGCATCATCGTGGACGAATGCCAGTTTCTGAAAAAGGCGCAGGTGCAGCGGCTGGTGGACATCGTGGACAATCTGAACATCCCCGTGATCTGCTACGGCCTGCGCGCCGACTTCCAGGGCAACCTGTTCGAGGGCAGCGCCTGGCTGATGGCCTGGGCCGACACCATCGAGGAGATCAAGACCGTCTGCTGGTGCGGCCGCAAGGCCACCTTCAACGCCCGCGTGTCCGACGGACGGGTGGTGAAGTCCGGCGAGCAGATTCTGCTGGGCGGCAACGAGAGCTACGTGGCGCTCTGTCGCCGCCACTGGGCCACCGGCGAGCTGGCGCCCATGGAAATTCGCAAGATCTCCGCGGACAAGCGCGCCTTCCTGCCGCTGCTGCTGGAGGCCGACCCCTGCGAGGCCATGATCGACCGGTATCTGGACGACGGCGAGCTGTACGCGCTGATGATCAACGGCCGTGCCGCGTCCGTGGCGGTGGTGCTGGACAAGGGCGACGGCCTGTGCGAGCTGTGCAATCTGGCCACCGCGCCCGCCCTGCGCGGCAAGGGCTATGCGGGCAGGCTGATCCATCACCTGCTGAAGCTCTACCAGCCCCGCTGCGCGCGCATGGAGGTGGGCACCAGCCCGGACAACATCGCGTTCTACGAACACTTCGGCTTCCGCCCCGCCTACATCCGCGAGAACTTCTTCACCGACAACTATCCCGAACCCATGGAGGAAAACGGCGTCCTCCTGAAGGACATGACCGTGCTGGATCGGCCGCTGTAATCCGCACCGGGCCTTTTTCGTTTCGCGCTCCGGATTCGCCTTCCGGAGCGCCATTCTTTATGCAAATTCTGTTGATTCCATTGCTGAAACACGGTATAATATAGGCTAGTGAGGTGTGTGATTATGTTCATTGCTTCCGATTGGAAGGATTATGAGGTCCTGGACACCGGCGACGGCGAGAAGCTGGAGCGCTGGCGCGAGTTCGTGCTGCGCCGCCCCGACCCCCAGGCCATATGGCCCAAACAGCGGCCCGAGCTCTGGCCCCGGGCGGACGCCCACTATCATCGCTCCGCCAAGGGCGGCGGCGAGTGGGAGTTCTTCAAAAAGCTGCCCGACCGCTGGACGGTGAGCTACCGCGATCTGAAGTTCTACGTCCGCCCCACCGGCTTCAAGCACACGGGACTGTTCCCCGAGCAGGCCGTGAACTGGGATTGGATGGCGGGTCTGATCCGCAAGGCAAACCGGCCGGTGCGGGTGCTGAACCTGTTCGGCTACACCGGCGGCGCGACGCTGGCCTGCGCCGCGGCGGGCGCGAAGGTGACCCACGTGGACGCGGCCAAGGGCATGGTGCAGTGGGCCGGCGAAAACCGCAAGCTGGCGGAGATCGACGAGACGAGCGTGCGCTGGATTGTGGACGACGCGCTGAAGTTCGTGGCCCGGGAGGCCCGGCGCGGCAACGTCTACGAGGGCATCCTGATGGATCCGCCCAGCTACGGCCGCGGCCCCGGCGGCGAGGTGTGGAAGCTGGAAAACGAGCTGTTCGGCCTGGTCGAGGCCTGCGAAAAGGTGCTGGCGAAGGACGCGCTGTTCATGCTGATCAACAGCTACACCACCGGCCTGCAGCCCGCGGTGCTGAACAACATGCTCACCATGACCGTGGTGAAGTCCCGCCCGGGCCGCGTGACCGCCGACGAGATCGTGCTGCCGGTCACGGCGGGCGGCGTGCTGCCCTGCGGCGCGTCCGGGCGCTGGGAAGGCCTATGAACTTCAGAACCTATCCCAGGGGCTACCGCCAGATCGACGTGATCGACTTCGTCCGCAGCCGCAGGCAGCTGCTCACGGTGAACATCGCCGCGCTGGCGATTGCGGCCGTGATGCTCGCGCTGGGACTGCTGCTGCATCCCTTTGCCCCAACCTGGGCATTTTTGAAGGCGCACTGGTGGGCGTGGCTTGCGCTGGCGGGCATGTATCTTCTGTACATTCCGCTGCACGAGCTGACCCACGGATTGCTCATGCATGCGCTGTCCGGCGTGAAGCCGAAGTACGGTTTCACGCTCTGCTATGCCTACGCGGGCAGCCATGTCTACTTCGACAAATTCAGCCACAACCTGATCGCCCTCGCGCCGCTGGCGCTGTGGGGCTGCGTGCTGTTCGCGCTGGAGCGGACGCTGCCGGCGGAGTGGTTCTGGCTGATCTATCTGATACAAATCTCCAATGTCTCGGGCTCCGCGGGCGACGTGTACTGCGTGCTGTATCTGTGCCGGTTGCCCTGCGGCATTGTGATTCAGGACACGGGCACGCGCATGCGCATTCTCGCGCCGCGGCCCACGAATGAGGAAGCGAAATGATCTTACTGACCCTGCAGAACGTCTCCAAGTCGTTTGCGATGAACACCGTCCTGAAGGACGTGAACCTGACCCTCCAGGCGGGCAGCCGCATGGGGCTGGTAGGCGTGAACGGCAGCGGCAAATCCACGCTGTTCAAGCTGATCTCCGGCGCGATGGAGCCCGACGAGGGCACGATCTCCCTGGTCAAGGGCACGCGCGTGGGCGTGCTGACCCAGGACGCGGACATCCAGAGCGATCTGACCATCCAGCAGGAGCTGGAGCGGGTGTTCGAGCCGGTGCGCGAGATGGAGCGCCGGCTGCGCGACATGGAGGCCGAGATGGCCGAAAAGCACGACGATCCCGCCGCCTTTGACCAGCTTTCCCGGGCCTATTCCCGCCTGATGGATCGCTTTGAGGACGCCGGCGGCTACGAGTGGCCCAGCCGCATTCAGGGCGTGCTGGCCGGTCTGGGCTTCGCCCGCGGCCGCGAAAATCAGCCCGCCAACCTGCTCTCCGGCGGCGAAAAGACGCGCCTGTGTCTGGCGCGTCTGCTGCTGACCCAGCCGGAGCTTTTGATGCTGGACGAGCCCACCAACCATCTGGATCTTCAATCCGTCGAATGGCTGGAGGACACGCTGAAAAAATACAAGGGTACCGTGCTGGTGATCTCCCACGACCGCTACTTCCTGAACTCCGTGTGCGACTGCATGGCGGAGCTGTCCATGCGCCATCTGACCCAGTACGAGGGCAATTACGACCGCTTCGCCGTCCAGCGCCAGGCCAATCTGGAGCGCCAGCTGAAGGAATACAAGCTGCAGCAGGCGGAAATCGCGCGCCAGGAGGCCATCATCGCCCGCTATCGCATGTACAACACCGAGCGCTCCATCCGCGCCGCCGAGAGCCGCGAAAAGCGCATGGAGAAGATGGATCGCCTGGAAAAGCCCGTCAGCGAGCAGAAGGTGCGCTTTACCTTCGAGACCCGCCGCCGCACCGGCGACGACGTGCTGTTCGCCAAAGAGCTCTCCAAGGGCTTTGAAGGGCGGACGCTGTTCGAGCACTTCAACCTGCACCTGCGCGCCGGCGACCGCGTCGCGCTGATCGGCGCCAACGGCGTGGGCAAGACCACGCTGCTCAACATCATCACCGGCAAGCTCCCGCCGGACAGCGGCACGGTGGTGTTCGGCTCCAACGTGGATCTGGGCTACTATGATCAGCACCAGTCCGGACTGCATCCCGACAAGGACGTGCTCAACGAGCTGTGGGACGACTTCCCGCGCCTGGAGATCGACCGCGTACGCGGCGTGCTGGCGCTGTTCCTGCTGACCGGCGACGACGTGTTTCAGCCCATCCGCACGCTCTCCGGCGGCGAAAAGGGCCGCGTGGCGCTGGCCAAGCTGATGCTGCGCAAGGACAACCTGCTGCTGCTGGACGAACCGACGAACCATCTGGACATGGACAGCCGCGAGGTGCTGGAGGACGCGCTTCAGGATTTCGACGGCACAATCCTGACCGTCTCCCACGACCGCTATTTCATCAACCGCGTGGCCAACCGCGTCATCGAGATGCGCCCCGACGGCGTGACCGAATATCTGGGCAACTATGACGACTACATCGAAAAGAAGCGTCAGGAGGCCCTCGGCGCCCAGGAGGACCCTCTCGGCGGCAAGACGAAGACCCAGATGGACAAGGAGAAGCGCCGCGAGCGTCTGAAGCAGGAGTCTGCCAAGCAGCTTCGGCTGCGTCTCAAGCAGGCCGAGCAGGCCATCGCCGACGCGGAAACCAGGATTGCCGACCTCGAAGCGCGCATGGCCGATCCCGAGACCTACAAGGATCCCGACGCCGCACAAACCCTCGCCCACGACCACCGCGAAGCCCAATCCTCGCTGGACCGCCTCTACGAAGACTGGGAGGAGCTGAGCGAAGCGGTCGCCGAACTAGAGTGATTGCTGCCAACTGGCGGGCAGTGCCCAACTGCTGACGCG
>JBJEUD010000225.1:0-6062 GCA_051883655.1 Candidatus Faecivicinus sp.
CGATGACGGTCGCATCCTCCACATCGCTCAACAGGCGCTTCACCAGATTGCTGCCAATAAAGCCAGCAGCACCTGTGACCAGTATCGTCTTGCCATTTAACTCTGCCTTGCTCAATTCAATCATCCAATCCTTCTGATGTACTGCCCTCATTTTTTGGAATCTGCTGGTCTACCCAGCAGTTCAAAGCCAAGGTAGAGATCCACCGCGCGGCCCATGAACTGCGTTCGGACCTCCGCCACGCGCTTGTGCAGGTGCACCTTCGTGATCATGCCCTCGCAGTTCACAAGAGCCCCGCTGAGAATCCGAATCCGACCGCCCTCGACCACCTCGACCTGCGACAGCCGCGCCACATAGTCGCTGTCATCGAACCTCTGGAAAAGTGCGACCTCCTCTGGCCGCAGCGGCACAAACTCATTCGCCCCCGTGCCCAGCAGCCGAGCGAAGCGCGGAATTGACTTTAATTCCTGCATTAACCGCTGCGCTTCCTCTGTCACAACGAACACATAACCCGGAAACAGCTTCTCCTGCACCAGCTTCCACTCGCCGCCTCGCTTCACCGTGCGCTCTCGCATTGGAATGAAGCACTGCTCCACCAGGCCGCCTCCCTCACCAAAGAGCTGCCGCTCGATCAGCGCGCGCACAGTCTGCTCCTGACCGCCTACCGTTTGGATGACGTACCACATGCCGCCGTTCCTCTCTCTGCCGTTTGGGCATAGCTCCGCCGGGCCGCGGAGGAAGAATTCGAAATTCATCCGGCCCCTCAGCCTTGGATTGCTTCTGTTCCCGCGCACTCCGCCGTGTGCCTCTGCTTCGCGGCTTCAAACGCTGTGCCTGCCTGTTGTGTTCGGGGTTTATTCGCCGTTCATGCCAAGAACAGCGCGGAAGGTGCCGAAAATGATCTTCCAGTCGGTGCGGAAGCTGCGCTCCCGGATGTACCTGATATCCAGCTCGATCCATTCGTCAAAGCCCAGCGTATTGCGTCGGGGCTGGATCTGCCAGTAGCAGGTCAATCCCGGCTGCACCAGCAGCCGCTGTCGCTGGTAGTCGTCGTACTTCTCGACCTCCCGCGGCAGTGCCGGACGCGGTCCGACGATGCTCATATCTCCCCGCAATATGTTCAGAAACTGGGGCAGCTCATCGAGACTCGTTTTGCGGATGAACTTGCCGACCCGTGTAATGCGGGGATCCTGCTTCATCTTGAAGGCAGGGCCGTCCATCTCGTTTTTGTCCAGCAGATCCTTGAGTCTGGCCTCCGCATCCGGTACCATGGAACGGAACTTCAGAAAGCGAAACAGCTTTCCGTCCCGACCCACGCGATCCTGCACAAAGATGGGACTCGCGCCCGGGCTGTCGATGAAGATCACCAGAGCAATCAACAGCATTGGAATCGCCAGCACGATCAGAGCCAGCAGCGACAGAACAATATCCTGTGCACGGCGCACTCTCCAGTACGCCTCACGCGCATGCAGCACTGCCTCGCGGTCAAGCATCTCCCGCTGCGGCAGCGCACTGTCACATACTGCCGCATTCTCCTGAAGCTCCATTCTCTCCTACCCCTTTGTAAACTCTGTTTTCAACCGCCCAACGCATCCAAGCGCTCCGCCTGCACATGACTGAGCCCGCCATTCCGGCGCTTGCGCTTCTGTCGTTGGTACCACAACCGCAGCTGCGGCTGACCTTCGTCCTTATCCAGATCTTTCAGGCCTTTATGCGCCTGCGCATATGCCGCTGCGCATTCGTACATCCGGTCCCACTGCAGTTCCTTGGCGCTTATCCAGCGCATGCCGATGGCACTCAGGCGCTGCGTTTGTGCAGCGGTCAGCTTTCCCTCTCGACACGCCCTGCGCTGAAGGGATATCCACTTTCCCAGCCAACTGCCGTTGGCGTCCACGTAATCCGCCGGCACCTCGAGATCTCCATGTTCCCGGTAATAGCGCTCCGCTTCAAGAAAGCTCCGCTCCCAGGCATCCTCCGGCAGCCAGGTCATCCCGATGCGCTTCAGCCGCGCGCATCGCTCCGCGGACAGCTTTCCGCTCTGCTGCGCCTCGCGCTGCCGGGTTAGCCAGCGTCTCAAGCGAATGCCATTCGCTGCATACGCCGCTGGAACATCGAGGTTGCCGTGTACGTCATACCAGCGCTGCGCCTCCGCAAAGGCGCGCTCCCACTGGTCCTCGAATTTATTCCGCCACACCATCCCGATGGCATCCAGCCGGTCGATCTGCTCCTGCGTCAGCGGCTGCAGTCCGTTCCTGCCCGCGCGCCGATCCCGCAGACGGTTGATCCATGCGCCCAACTGAAATCCATCCGCGCATACATGATCCGACGGCACTTTCAAATTCCCATGCTGCAGCTGGTATTCCATCGCCGCAAGGTAATTCCGCTCGAACGCATAATCTGCATGACACCAGATCATCCCGATTCCGTCCAGCCGGTCGATTCGCTCCGGACTCAGCCGGCTCCTGCGGTTCAGACCGCCCCGCAGCTGTCGTTGATTCGAGATCCACCCTCCCAGCGGAAACCCTTCCGCCGTCGCGTATCCAGTCGGAACGTCCAGGTTGCCGTGCGCCTCATAGTACGCCTTCGCCTCGGCAAAGCCCCGCTCCCAGCGCAGCTCCAGCCGGTTCTCCCAGATCATCCCGATCTTGTCCAGCCGTTCGATCTGCTCCTGCGTCAGCCGCCCATTGCACAGCCCCCGCTTCACCTTCCGCTGAGTCGTCAGCCACGACCCCAGTGGAAGGCCCTCTTCCGTCGCATACCGCTTCGGAACGTCCAGATCCCCGTGTTCCCGGTAGTACATTTCCGCCTGCCGGTACATCTGCTCCCACGAGAACGTCAGTGCTTCCTCCAGCTGCTCGAACAGTTGCCGGCAGGCGCGCACCTCGTCGATGATCTCGAAGCTCTCCCGGACGATCTCCTCCTCGCAGCGCCCATTCCGGCAGAACGTCACCGCTTCCTGCAGTTCCCGCTCCACCGCAGAGATCGAGTACAAGTTGTCAAAGTTGTTCACCACGTCGAAGATCACCGGCGTTTCTCCGTCTGACGCCGACAATGCGCGCCCGATCTGCTGCTTGTACACGATCGGCGACACCGTCGGCCGAAGCAGGATCACCCCGCGCACGCCCTTCACATGAATTCCCTCGTTGAGCATGTTGATGCAGTATAATAGTTTCAAGTGGTCGCTTTCATCCGCAGTGAATCGCTCGAACTCCTCGCGGGATTCCGGCGATTCAGCGTACACCGCGTACACATGTGGCTCCGGATCCACCCCCGAAAACCACTCCGGGACCTTCTTGAGCATCTCCTGCAGGTGTTCCCGATTCGCGCAGAACACCAGGTACTTACCGCGAGGATCCGTCATGTGCCGCTGGAAGATCACATTCAGGCCCTCCGCGCGGTCCAGTGCCCGCCGCAGCGCCTCCAGATACTTCTCAGCTGCCTGCTGCACCGCGCCGCGTGCACGCTGAATCCGCCGCCGGTAGCGCTCCAGCTCCTCCTGACATGAATACAGTGAAATCACATACTTCGGTGCCGGCAGAATTCCGCGACCGATGGCCTCGCCCAGCGTCATCTCGCTGGCAATGCAGCCGTCGAACAACTCGTCCGCCATGTCCCGCTGGTTGTCCAGATACCGGATGTGCGTGGCCGACAGCCCCAGTACCGGCGCCTCCGGGAACTGCTCCAGCAGTGCCTCCACGCCTCTGTTCCATTCCTTTGCGCCGCAGCGATGGAATTCATCCAGAACGATGCAGTCCGCGCGAAGCTCCTCCAGCGTCTGCGCGTCCATCATCGAAAGCGAGGCATAAGTATAGAAGCAAATATTCTCCGGCGCTGGTAAGCCCACCGCGCGGGCATAGGCCTCCTGCTGGGTCCGGAAGATATAGTGGCTCGGCGAAAGCCACAAAAACTGCGCCTGCGGATGGGCCTTCGCCAGATGGAAGGCAATAAAAGACTTGCCCGTGCCGGTGGGATGCACCACTGCCGCACGGCCTGTCTCTTTCAGCAGCTGTACAGCCGCGTCATATGCTTTTTGATTGTGGGGATACAGCTCTGCTTTCATCGCCTCTGTCCACCCCTGCTCCCGCGCCATTCTCTGCTCTTTTTCGCAAAATAATCCATTTTGCGACCCGGTAGGAGAGCCCAGATTGTAAGGAGTTCAGGATTCCGGCAGACGGCGCTGACGGCTTATTAACGGATCAAGCCATCTGCATTCGCTGCGCCAGCTGCTCCACGGCCCAGCGCTGCTGGCCTGTCAGAGAATGGGCGTAAAAATCCAGCGTCGTGCGCGCAGAGCTGTGTCCCAGCAGCACGCTCACTGTCTTGACGTCCACTCCAAGTTCCAGAAGTTGAGTCGCAAAGCTGTGCCGCAGCGTATGAAAATGCATGTCCGCCATGTTCATACGCGCTGTCAGACGCTGGAACCGACGCTGCACCGTTCGCGGATCCGCAGCCTGCTTCCCTTTGCCAAAGATATATTCCCGCGCTGCCGTAGCAGCAGTGCCAGCAGCTCCACCGGCACCGGCAAAAGCCGCCGCGAGTCCGCTGATTTCGACGAGCCGACGATCCGTCCTGTCCTGCGCTGCGCGCTGCCAATTTGGATATGGCAATGCGCTGAACGCTGCGACGCACTGCGATCGTCCGCTTCTCCCAGTCCACGTCCGACCACTTCCGAGCGCAGATTTCTCCCAGGCGCATGCCTGTGTACAGTGCCACCAGCACCGTCAGATCCCCGTTTTCCATCGTTGCTGCACAGAGCTGCGCCTGTTCACCCTAGTTCAATACGCGCTGTTCTGCCGGAATACTGCGCACCAACCGCAGCCGCCGGCAGAGATTCCTGCGAATCAATCCCTCCTCCTGCGCTGCCAGCAGCCGGTAGATTCCCTGAATCGTCCCTGGCGCCAGCCCCTTCTCCCTGAGTCCGTCCAGAAAGCCGCTGATATCTTCAGACATCAGCCGATACAGAGGTACCCCGCCCAGCACCGGCAGAATGTGCCGCCGGTACAGGTTCTGGGGTATGACGACCGCTGGTCTCCCTCCAGCCAGCGCTCCATTCACACCGACAGACGCAGCCGGCTGCCGCCCGTTTCGCCGGTCGTGCGCTGCTGTGCTGCCTTCTTCTCCATCAGCAAGCTGCGCACCGTGTGATACTGGCACCCGTATACATAACCAAATTTTGTTCGTCCCTGCGCCGTCCGCCCGATCACGTATCGCCCATCTTTGCGCCTGTAGATGTTTTCACCCTGCGTGCCATGTAACAACTCCTCCTCTGCTATGCTTTCCCAGCTCGAATCAGCGTAAATTCTGACGGCCCATCTGACGGCTCATTCGTTTTCTTCCGCCGCCGTCTGCCGAAATGACTGATCTTTTATATTTTGTTGTGATTGTGTTCGCATAGCGTTATATATCGCGTAATTTCACAGACAATTAATTGACGCTGTGCTTCTATGATGTTATAATAGTTGTTACAAGGACATAGAGATTTCTTCTCGTTGCCTTCTTTCGCAAAATGGATTATTATACGAATTGCAATATAAAAAAGCAGCCCGCAAACCGGTAATTGGCGTGCTCTGCCTTTTCCGAGTTTTCGGGCCTTGTTTATTTTGCAGTTATTCAATTCTCTTCGCGAAAGATACTTTTGATAGAATTCGTGTTTTTTGTTGCTGCCGCATCCAGATGACAACTTTGGTACACGTGTCTCAAAGTTCAGACTCCATCATTTTGCTGGCTCTAGGAACAGGTTGAATAACCCCCCGCCCAAGGTCCAGAAGACGAAATCCTGCCATGATTTTGAGACTTTGATGGGGACGTTTGCAGAGAATGCATTGCTTACCTGCGAACTTCGCCATCCAAAGAACAGTTGATCGCTCGGCTCAAGCTAAGCGAATTCCTCGAAAATGAATCAACTGGTGTAGATCCTGATCCTTTCAAACGTCAATGAGAATATAGCCATCAAATCTTGCCAGTTTACTGATACAAAGCATGACAATCTCAGAATAACGCAAAGCAAACCGGGCGAACTGAAACAATATGAATCAGTTCGCCCGTTGTTTATGGATATTGGAAA
>JBJEUD010000226.1:0-5861 GCA_051883655.1 Candidatus Faecivicinus sp.
GGCGCTGCCCCTTGGATCCCCGCCAAGGGAACTGAGTTCCCTTGGAACCTTCCGTTTGCTGCCGCCTTTCTGTTACGGCGTGGTTCGGCGTTCTTCGAGCGCCTCCGGCGGGCGGGGCTCTGCCCCTGCACCCCGCCAGAGGGGATGATCCCCTCTGGACTCCTCATTTGCTGCCGCGCTTTTGGAGCGGGGGCGTTGTGCTACGCTCATCTCTCCCCCATTATAACAGAAACCATCCCCCACATTGCGATGAAAACATGTCATTTCATGCCGATTGTGGTGAAATTCTGACGAAACCATCCGTCACATTGCACATTCCCCACTTCTCCGCTATAATATCATTGGATTTTTATTTCCCGAAAGGAGGCGCGCGACTTGAGCAGCGACGCCTATGAACTCATTGCACTCACCGCGCGCTATATCTTCGCCGCGCTGATGCTCCTCATCGTCTTCCGCGCCGCCCGCGGCGCACTCGTGGACAGCCGCCGCGCATCCAGACTCCGCCGGCTCTCCCCCATGACCGGCGTCTGCGGCGAATTCGTCGCCCTCGACGCCGACCAGCGCATCCGCCGCGGCATGCGCTACCCCGTCATCCGCGAGGGCATGATCGGCTCCGCCCGGCGCGCCGACGTGCGCATCCGCCATTCCTCCGTCCGCCGCCGCCATGCCCTCTTCCAGCTCACCGACGACGGCCTCCGCGTCCGCTCCCACGCCGGCGCAAAACTCCGCGATTCCTCCAACACCCCCGCCCGCGAGCTCACCCTGCTCGACGGCGACTCCATCACCATCGGCTCCGTGCTCCTGCTCCTGGTGCTCAACGTGCCCGACGCGCCCCGCCGCATCCGCACCGCGCCCCAGCCGCAGGACGAGCCCGACGACGATCTGTTTGCCCCCGACGACTGGGAGACGGAGCGCTCCTCCGGCTCCGATCCCGTCTCGCCCATCTTCAGCCGCGATGCCGATCCCTTCAGCGATCCGCCGCTGGTCAACCGGCCCCGGGGCCAGCGCACGCAGCCCCGGCCCGCGCCGAAGCCCTCCCGCAACCCCGGCGAGATCTCCCCCATCTTCGACGACTCCCCCGCCCCCGCCGTCCCCGACGACTGGGCCTCCGCCCGTCAGCCCGACCGGCGCGCCTTCCTGGACGACGACCCGGACGATCTGTTCCATACGGACGGGGACGACGACTTCTGACCCCCCACACCTTCCCCCGAAAGGCGGTGACTTCATGAGCAATAAAGTGGAAAAAATGCGAAAGGCCCTCATGCGGTCGAACACGCGGCTGCTGCTGTCGGCCGTGATGATCTTTCAGTTTCTCTCCATGGCGCTGATCGCCTTCTCCGGCGAGACCGTCAGCCGCCAGGCGCTGATCCTGGCCGCGGCGCTGCCGCTGTGCACCATGCTGGCCTCCAACCTGCTGGGCCGGCTGTGGCCCATCGACCGCGCAATCCTGATCCTGGTGCTGCTGCTGGCCTCCGTCGGCGTCATCACGCTGTCGGCCATCGCCCGCTCGGAGGTCACGCCCCGCACCCATGCCATCTATGCCGCGGCGGGCCTGTTCGCCATGACGGTCGGCGCGGCGTTCATCCGCCTCTGGAAGAGCTGGAAGAGGTTCGCCCTGCCGCTGGCGGTGCTCTGCCTGCTGGCGCTGTTCTCCCCCATGGTGATCGGCCAGGAAAAGTACGGCGCGCGCAACTGGATCACCGTCATCCCCGGCATGCTGACCGTGCAGCCCTCGGAGTTCATCAAGCCCGTGATGATCATGGTGCTGGCCGCGGGCTTCTCCAACCGGCCCCGGTTTGTGAAATGCCTGCCCACGCTGGCCTTCGCGGCCATGTGCTGCGGCATCCTGCTGATTGAAAAGGACCTGGGCGCGGTGCTTCTGTACTTCCTGACCACGGTGTTCATGTTCTACGCCGCCACGTCCAACGCCCTGCTGACCCTCGCCGGCCTGGCCATGGGCTGCGGCGCCGCGGTGCTGGCCTACAACGCCCTGCCCTACGTGCAGGACCGCATCGCCATCTGGATCAACCCCTGGAGCGACCCCCAGGACGTGGGCTACCAGCTGGTGCAGGCGCTGATCGCCATCGGCTCCGGCGGACTGTGGGGCATGGGCCTGGGACTGGGCAGCCCGCGCAACATCCCGCTGTACCACTCGGACTTCATCTTCGCGTCCATCGCGGAGGAGTTCGGGCTGATCTTCGCGGTGTGCCTGCTGGCGGTGTACGTGATCATCATCCTGCGCGGACTGATCGTGGCGATGAACGCCCGCACCAGCTTCCACTCGCTGACGGCCTTCGGGCTGGTGGTGCTGCTGGGACTGCAGACGATGCTGATCGTGGGCGGCAACACCAAGCTGCTGCCGCTGACCGGCGTGACGCTGCCGCTGGTGAGCTACGGCGGCTCGTCGCTGGTGAGCATGTTCTTCTCCATGGGCCTGCTGCTGGGCATCTCCTCCATGAATGCGGAGGACGAGGCCCGGGACATCGAGCAGCTGGCGCTGAAAGAGGAGGTGATGGCGTGAAGGAGCTGCGGCGAAACATGCGCCTGGTGGGCGCGCTGGTGGTGCTGGCGTTCATCGGACTGTCGGCGTGGTTCGCGCTGACGGTGTTCGAACAGGGCAGCATCTGGGCGTCCAACAGCTACAACACCCGCCTGGTGAACACCGGCGCCCGGCGCGGCGACATCACCGACCGCGACGGCACGCTGCTGGCCACCACCGTGGACGGCGAGCGCACCTATCTTTCCAACACCGCGGCCCGGCGCGCGCTGGCCGTGACCGTGGGCGACACCGCAGGCATGTCGGGCACCGGCGTGGAGGGCTACTACTCCGCGCAGCTGCTGGACATCGCCGATTCCCCGCTGGAGCGCCTGAGCGCGCTGTTCAACGGCACCGAGCGCAAGGGCAGCAGCATCCAGCTGACCATCGACGCGAAGCTGACCGCGGCCATCGCCAGCCAGTTCCCCAGCGGCTATCGCGGCGCGGTGTGCGTGCTCAACTACCGCACCGGCGAGGTGCTGGCCATGGTCTCGCTGCCGGACTACGATCCCTACGACGCCGGCGGCGACAGCGTGGAGGACACCGCGTATCTGAACCGCTGCCTGCAGGGCCTGTACACCCCCGGCTCGGTCTTCAAGATCGTGACGCTGGCGGCGGCGCTGGAGCACGACCCCGGCGTGGTGAACCAGACGTTCACCTGCTCCGGCACCTGGAGCTACGAGGGCGGCAGCATCGTCTGCGCCGGCAGGACCGCCCACGGCGAGATCAGCCTGAACACCGCGCTGGCCCGAAGCTGCAACGTCACCTTCGGCAAGCTGGCCTATCAGCTGGGCCTGCAGCGGCTGTGCGAGACCGCGCAGAAGCTGGGCTTCAACGAGAACTTCAAGCTGGGCGACTTCGCGCTCTACAACTCCAGGTTCCCCACCGAGATCGGCAATACGTCCGATCTGGTGTGGGCGGGCATCGGCCAGGGCACGGTGCTGGTCACGCCGATGCACATGACGATGATCACCGCGTCCGTGGCCAACGGCGGCCAGATGGTGAAGCCCTGGCTGGTGAAGCAGATCGTCACCGGCACCGGCGCGGTGACGCAGACCGGCGCGCCCAGCCAGTACCGCCAGGTGATGAGCCAGAGCACGGCCGCGACGATCGCCCAGTACATGTACGAGGCGGTGGAGAGCGGCACGGCCACCCGGGCGCAGATCGACGGCGTGAAGGTGTGCGGCAAGACCGGCTCGGCGGAGATCAGCGACGACAAGAGCGTGGAGACCCACTCCTGGTACACCGGCTTCATCGCCGACGCGGCGCATCCCTACGCCGTGTCCGTGGTGGTGGAGCAGGGCGGCGCGGGCTCGAAGCAGGCCACGGAGCTGGCCGCCAGGGCGCTGAAGGCCGCCATGGAATATGTCGGATAAAAAAATTGAGAAAGGATCAAAAAAGAGATGCTTGAAATCGAGAACCTGACGCGCAGATACATGACGCGCACGGCGGTGGACAATGTGAGCCTGACCCTGGAGGCGGGCAGGACCTACGCGCTGCTGGGCCCCAACGGCAGCGGCAAGACCACGCTGATGAAGATGATCGCCGGGCTGACCCGGCCCACCTCCGGCACGATCCGGTTCGAGGGCGAGCCGGTGGGCGTGAAGACCAAATCCCAAATCGCCTACATGCCCACGGAGAACTACTTTTACAGCTACATGACCATTGCGGACGCGGGGAAATACTACGCCGACTTCTTCCGGGACTTTCAGCCGGAGAAGTTCCGGGAGATGCTCGCGCGGATGGAGCTGCAGCCGAGGGACAAAATCCGGCAGCTGTCCTCGGGCATGAGCGCGAAGGTACGGCTGGCGCTGACGCTGAGCCGCGACGCGAAGCTGATGATGTTCGACGAGCCGCTCAACGGCGTGGACATTCTGACCCGCGCGCAGGTGGTGGACGAGATCGTGCGCAACCGCGAGTCGAGGCGGACGATGCTGATCAGCACGCATCTGGTAGACGAGCTGGATCCCCACATTGACAGCGCGATTTACATGAAAAGCGGCGTGATTGCGCTGGCGGGCAGCCGCGAGGCGCTGAGCCGGCAGGGAACGCTGACGGAGCTGTATCTGAAAATCTACGGCGTGGAGGGACACGAAAATGCTTAAGCTGGTGAAATATGAATTCCGAAAGGCGCTGGGGGTATTTCTGGCGCTGCTGGGGTGTGTGGCGGCGCTGGAGGTGTATTTCCTGATCGCGCTGGAGACGGAGAAGGAGACGCACATGGCCGCATCGATGATTCTGCTGGTGCTGTGCGCGTTTGCGGCGGCGGTGTTCGTGTTTGTGCGGGGCATCACCAGCTATTCGGGCGAGCTGAACAGCAAGACGAGCTATCTGGTGTTCATGACGCCGAACCCGACGGCGAAGGTGGTGGGCTCGAAGTTTCTGTACACGTTCTTCAACGGGCTGCTGTTCGCGGCGCTGCTGGCGGCGCTGGCGGGGCTGGATTTTGTGATGATGCTGAGAAAGTTCGACGAATATGAGAGCTTCATGATGGGCATGAAATCGCTGCTGAGCATGAACGGGGTGTATGTGGATCAGATTCTGTATGCGGGGCTGTTCATGATTGTGTATGCGTTTTTGTCGGTGATTTCCACGATTGCGGTGGCGTATTTTGCGATTACGCTGAGCCATACGCTGTTTCGGGACAAGAAATGGCGGTGGCTGCCGGCATTGGTGATTTTTATTGGGATTACGTGGCTGGTGAACTGGGTCTGCGGACAGTTCCCCTCGGCAGTGGACCAGATGACGATGGTGGAGTTTGGGGAACGGGAAGAGGTGGTGATCGTCGCGGACGCGATGTGGAGCGTGGTCGTGCCCTCGCTGCTGCCCACCGCCGGCGTGAGCCTGATCGTGATCCTCGCCTCCCTGTTCGGATGCTCCGCATTGCTGGAACATAAGGTCAGCCTGTAAAGCCCGAAAATAAACGCGGCAGCAAAGGGAAGTCCAGAGGGCGAAGCCCTTTGGCGCAGTCCAGGGCGCGCAGCCCTGGCCGCCGGAGGCGCTCGAAAAACGCCGAACCACGCCGTAACAGAAAGGCGGCAGCAGCCGAGGAGTCCAGAGGGGATCATCCCCTCTGGCGGGGATCCAAGGGGCGGCGCCCCTTGGGCCCATGACAGCGCTGAAATAATACCCCACTCCAAAAGCGCGGCAGCAGACGGAAGGTTCCAAGGGAACTCAGTTCCCTTGGCGGGGATCCAAGGGGCAGCGCCCCTTGGCCCGTCTGACACCAAAGAACGCAGCGAGACGAAAGATTGCAAGCCTGAACCAAGTTGCGAACGTGGGGTCAGACGGGCTGGCTAACTTGCGAGCGTCCTTGAAAAATTTC
>JBJEUD010000227.1:0-5837 GCA_051883655.1 Candidatus Faecivicinus sp.
TGGCCGGGCTGGAAGTAGAAGATCTTGCCGTAGCCGCGGGTCCAGGTGCAGCCGGAGCGGAAGACCTCTCCGCCGGCGAACCAGCTGATGAAGACCAGATCGTCGGGCTTGGGGATGTCGAAGTATTCGCCGTACATCTCCTCGGCGGGCAGTTCGAAGGAGGCGGGAATGCCCTTGGCGATGGGATGGGTGGGGCAGGTGCACCACACGCGGGCGCGGTCGCCCTCGCGCCACTGCAGCGTGCCGGAGGTGCCCAGGATGTACTGCATGGGCTTGGAGGGGTGCGCGGAGTGCAGGGCGATGAAGCCCATGCCGCGGTTGACGTACTCCTTGACGCGCAGGGCGATCTCATCGGGGACGCGATCGTGCGCCACATGCGCCCACCAGACCAGCACGTCGGTGTCCTCGAGCACTTCCTCGGTCAGGCCGCACTCGGGCATTTCGAGGGTGCAGGTGCGCACCTGGAAGTCCTCCTCCTCGCTGAGCAGGTCCTTCAGCGTGTTGTGAATGCCGTTGGGATGAACCTCCTTGATGGCCTTCGCGGACTTCTGGAAATGCTCCTGAATGTCCTGAGGCAGCTTCTCGTAGTCCGGGATGGCTTCCAGACCGCGTTCCTGAACGTGCTCGCTCCATACGGTAACCTTAATCATGGATATCTACCTCCGTCTTATTTCGCCGATTTCACTCGGTCTATGTGTCTATTCTATCATATTTGAGAAGATTATGCCAGTGCGTTTGCGGAATATTTGTGCAGAAAGGGGGAGGTTTTATGCTGAAATCGCCGCGCCGGAAAGGGACGGGCTGCAGTGCGGATTGCATCGCGATGTCTTCGGAGATTCACATTTTCACCGCATTCGGAGCTGTGGAGCGGCAATGAGACTGTGATGAAAATGAATATGCGCGCAATACTTTTGTAATAACTCGCCTGGGTTTTGACACGGTTTGACCTGTGAAATGACACATAACCGGAGACGGAAAATCTGTGGAAATGCGGTACACGTGTTAAATATGACGGAATTTTGACGTCGTTTTCCGGTTCAGGTCACAATCAAAGAGAAATGAGGAGGCAAAAAAGACTATAACAGACCAAGGTCTGTGGAAACGAAATATGCAAAATCCACCGGCGGTGTGGAAAAGCGGAGAAAACCCCGTGAATACAGGCTTTTTAACCACAGCATCGGTGGAAAACCAGGTGGAAAATGTGGATTTGCCCACAAACGGTGCATTGTATATTCACTGACAGCTATGCAGACCGGCGCCGGCCAAATTGTGACAGAATCAATATTTTACGAAATTGCGCAAACGGCTTGTTAGAATCCAAAATCCATGTTATACTGTATGAAGAGAAAGTAGGCCGCACTGCCGGCGGCTCGTGACAAACGGCAGAAGGATCGGAATGAGGAGAGTGGATTTATGGAGAAAATGTATTTTCTGGGCTTTGACTTCGGCGCATCCAGCGGCCGCGCCATGCTGGGCTCGTTTGACGGAACGGGCATTGAGATCGAGGAGCTTCATCGCTTTTCCAACGACCCCGTCATGCTTTGCGGCCGCTTCGTGTGGGATCTGCCGCGGCTGGTGTTCGAGATGAAGCAGGCGCTCAACAAGCTCTCCCGCAGGGGCGTGAAGGTCTCGGGCATCGGCATCGATACCTGGGGCGTGGATTTCGGGCTGCTGGACCGGAACGGCCGGCTGCTGGGCCTGCCGGTGCACTATCGCGACGCCCGCACCGACGGCGTGATGGACGAGGTGTTCAAGGTCATCCCGAAGGAGGAGCTGTTTGGGCTGACGGGAATTGCGTTCAACCAGTTCAACACCGTCTATCAGCTCTACGCCATGAAGCTGGAGCAGGATCCGGCGCTGGAGATGGCGGAAAGCCTGCTGTTCATGCCCGATCTGCTGGCCTACTTCCTGACGGGAAAGAAGGGCGTGGAATACACCATCGCCTCCACCAGTCAGCTGCTCGATCCCCGCACCCGGGACTGGAGCGCGGAGGTGTTCGAACGGCTGGGCCTGCCGAAGAAGCTGGCCGCGCCCATTCAGCGCCCCGGTGCGCTGCGCGGCACGCTGCTGCCGGAGATCGCCCGGGAGTGCGGCGTGGAGGAGATTCCGGTCTACGCCGTCGGCGGACATGACACCGCCAGCGCCGTCGCCGCCGTTCCGGCGAAGGGAAAGGACTTTGCCTATCTGTCCTCCGGCACCTGGTCGCTGCTGGGCGTGGAGGTGGACGAGCCGCGGTGCGAGCCCGGCGTGCTTCGCGCCGATTATACCAACGAGGGCGCGGTGGACGGCTCCATCCGCCTGCTGAAGAACATCATGGGCCTGTGGATCATCCAGGAGTGCAAGCGCGAGTGGGATCGCCGCAGCGACGCGGTGGACTTTGCGGGACTGGTGAAGCTGGCTGAGCAGGCGCCGGCGTTCAAGGCGATTATCGACGTGGACGACGCCGTGTTCCTCGCCCCCGGCGACATGCCCGCCCGCATTCAGGAATATTGCCGCAGGACCGGCCAGCCCGTGCCGGAGGGGCGCGGCGAGATCTCCCGCGTGATCTACGAGAGCCTGGCGCTGAAGTACCGCTGGGCCATCGAGCGGCTGGAGCAGGATATTCTGCACAGACCGATTCCGGTTTTGCACATCGTGGGCGGCGGCAGCAAGAACGCCATGCTGAACCAGTTCACCGCCGATGCGCTGGGACGCCGCGTGGTGGCCGGCCCGGGCGAAGGCACGGTCATCGGCAACCTGCTGATTCAGGCGATGGCCGTGGGTGCGGTCGCCGATCTGCAGGCGCTGCGCCAGGTGGTGGAGAACTCCTTCCCCACGGAGAGCTTCCTGCCGCAGGATACGGCGAAGTGGGATGCGGCTTACGAGCGATATCTGAAACTGATCGAAAGGTGAGCTTACATCGTCGATGGAATTCAAGTTTGAACACAATGCCCTGCCCGGCTCGCTGGAGCTGGCCTATCTGGGCGATACGGTCTACGATCTCTATGTCCGCGCCCATCTGGTGAGCGCGGGCGGGCGCGTGGGCGCGCTGCACCGGCGGGCGATCCAGCTGGTGTGCGCCCATGCGCAGGCGGAGGCGCTGGCGCGGGTGCAGGAGGCGCTGACCGAGGAGGAGGCCGCCGTGGTGCGCCGGGCGCGCAACGCGCAGCAGTCCCCGCCGAAGCATGCCGACGCGGCGGAGTATCATCGGGCCACCGGCCTGGAGGCGCTGATCGGCTATCTGTACGCCACGGGCCGCCATGAGCGCATGCGCGAAATTCTGGAACAGGCGCTTCCGCCCGAGACCATCGCGCAGGCGTAAATTCAGTCATTCTGGAGGATGCTATGTACAACGAAGGCGGAAGCCGCGGCGGTCGCGGCTCTGACAAAAAGAACTTTGCGCCGCGAACCGGCGCAGCGCGGCGCACCTATCCCATGGACGGCCCCGGCCCCCGCGTCGGACGGATCGCCCGGGATGTTCCCCGCGCCGAGCGCGTGGACGGCGGCTTTGCCGGAAAGCCGTATCCGGAGGAGCGCGGCAAACGCGGCGCGGCCGGCGGCCATTTCGAGGAAAAGCGCCGCTCCGGCGGCTATGCCGGCAAGCCCCTTCCGGAGGATCCCGGCTTCGCGGAGCGGGACCCCAAGAAGCGCAACATGCGCCCGCATCCGGACAATCGCATGCCGAAGCCTGCGCATGCAGGACCGCGCCCGCCCAGACCGGAGGCGCAGCCCGTGCTGTCCGCTGCGGCGGAGCCGTTTGGCGGCGCGGAGCTTCCGGTGGAGGCGGAGAACCTGCTGGTGGGCCGCAACCCCATCCGCGAGGCACTGCGCGCCGGACGGCCGGTGGAGAAGCTGCTGGTGGCGAGCGGAGACCTCTCCGGCGCGGCGCGCGACATCATCAAGCTGGCCAGGGACGCAGGTGTGATCGTCCAGATGGTGGATCGCTCGCGGCTCGATCAGATCTATCCGGCCCACCAGGGACTGCTGGCCTACGTGGCGGCGGTGCCCTATTCCACGGTGGACGAGATGCTGGCCGACGCGGCGCAGAAGGGGGAGGAGCCCTTTTTGATCCTGCTGGACGGCATCACGGATCCCCACAATCTGGGTGCGATCATCCGCACGGCGGAGTGCGTGGGCGCCCACGGGGTGATCCTTCCCGAACGGCGCGCTGCGGGACTGAGCCCTGCGGCGGCCAAGGCGGCGGCCGGCGCGCTGAATCACATGAAGATCGCGCGGGTCACCAATCTCAACCGGGAGATCGACGATCTGAAGGCGAAGGGCGTCTGGATCGTCGGCACGGCCATGGACGGCCAGAATGCCTTCACAGCCGACCTGACCGGCCCGATGGCGCTGGTGATCGGCTCCGAGGGCGACGGCATCTCGAAGCTGACCCTGGAGCGCTGCGATATCCGGGTGACGCTGCCCATGAAGGGGCATATCGAATCGCTGAACGCATCGGTGGCCGCGGGCGTGATGATGTATGAAATCGCCCGCGGCAGGTCGCTGTGAAGCGGCGCATCGGCCCGGAGCGCGTGCTGATTGTGGACGGGTACAATGTGCTCAACGCCCGCAGACATCTGGACGGCGCCTCCGCGCTGGCGGATGCGCGGGATGCGCTGATTGCGCAGCTGCAGGACTACGCCGGGTTTTCCGGCCAGAGGATCGTGCTGGTGTTCGATGCCTGGCAGGGCGACCGGCAGAGCCGGTCCGAGGAGGATCGCGGCCGGGTGCGCGTGGTGTTCACCCGGAAGGGAGAGACCGCCGACCACTACATCGAGCGGCTGTGCGACGGCTTTGCCGACGACATCGAGGCCCGCCGGGTGGAGGTGCGGGTGGCCACCTCGGACGCGCTGGAGCAGACCATCGTTCTGGGCCGCGGCGCGACGCGCCTGTCGTCCCGGGAGCTGCTGCTGGAGATGCAGCAGGTACGCGCCCACGGCGTGAGCCGTGCGCAGATCGCGCAGAAGCGTTCCACCGTGGCCGACCGGATTCCGGCGGATGTGGTCGAGCGCATGCGCAGAATGGTTCGGGAGGGTTCCAAAGATTAACCGGAGGTTTTCCATGACGAATCACATCTTTGAGAATATGGCGGACGAAGAGGTCGTCCGACTGGCCCAGCAGGACGGAGACGGCGCGGCGCTGGAGTATCTGCTGAACAAGTACAAGAACTTCGTTCGCACCAAGGCGCGCAGCTACTTCCTGATCGGCGCAGACCATGAGGACATCGTCCAGGAGGGCATGATCGGGCTGTACAAGGCCATCCGCGACTACCGCGAGGACCGGCTTTCGTCCTTCCGCGCGTTCGCGGAGCTGTGCATCACCCGCCAGATTATCACCGCCATCAAGACGGCCACGCGGCAGAAGCACATCCCGCTCAACAGCTATATTTCGCTGAACCGTCCCATCTATGAGGAGGACTCCGACCGCACGCTGCTCGACGTCATCACCGAGGACTCGCCCAGCAATCCCGAGGAGATGCTCATCGACCGGGAGGATCTGTCCGTCATCGAAGGGCGCATCGGCTCGATGCTGTCCGAGCTGGAAAAGCAGGTGCTCATCCGCTATATCGAAGGAAAAAGCTATGTCGAGATCTCCGAGGAGATGAACCGGCACGTCAAGAGCGTCGACAACGCCTTGCAGCGGATCAAGCGCAAGCTCCAGAAGTATCTCGACGAGAAGTGATTTTTGGGTTAAACATCCGTGAAATATCCAAACTGCAGGGAAAATTTTGAGGGTTTTTCTGTATTGGTGTTGACAAAACGCCAATTCTCAAGTACAATAATCTTCGTATGACGGCGTATGTCGGCGGGAATGCGCGGGTGTAGCTCAATGGCAGAGCTCCAGCTTCCCAAGCTGAT
>JBJEUD010000228.1:0-5819 GCA_051883655.1 Candidatus Faecivicinus sp.
CGGTTCTCACGCTGCCCTTCGTCCGCCGGCTGTGCACGGGCCGGCGCGACCCGCTGACCGGCGCGGTGGCGGCCTTTGTCGAACTCAATCTGAAAGGGTGATCCCATGCACCGCTTCGTTCTCGAAACCGAACGCCTGACCCTGCGCTGCCCCACGCCCGACGACGCGGAGGACGCCTTCGTCTGGCTGAGCGACCCGGAGGTCAACCGGTACATGCCCTACAACCTCTATGAAAGCGTGGAACAGGTGCGCGCCTGGCTGCAGACCGTGGCCGACGACGACGGCATGAAGTTCCACTTCGCCTTCGTGCGCAAATCGGACGGTCGGGTGATCGGCTCGGGCGACGTATCGCCCAACGAGGCCGGGGACGTCTGGGAAACGGGCTACAACCTGCGCCGCGACTGCTGGAACCAGGGCTACACCACCGAGGCCGTCCGGGCGATGCTCCGCTTTGCCCACGACGTATTCGGCGTGCACGAGTTCGGCGCGACCCACGCCATCGCCAATCCCGCCTCGGGCCGGGTGATGGAGCACTGCGGCATGCGCTTCGACCACTTCAACGAATACGGCCGCTTCGACGGCAGCGAGACCTTTCCCGCGAAGTACTATCGCCTGCACATGGACTGAAAAGCGCAGTGTCTTTCCCATTCACAGACAACAGAAGCCCCGCTCCCGGCGTTGATCCGGGAGCGGGGCTTCTGTTGTCTGTCAATATCCGTTGTCCATGGCCGAAACGGGCATGCCGTTGGCGTCGTAGAGGGTAATCGTGTCCGTCTTGGACTTGTGGATCACCTTCTTGTCGTTCCAGAGCAGGTCGAAGGCTTCAGCGGTGGAGTTCGTGCCTATGGTCAGGCGCGCGCCGGGCCCGAGCGCGGTGCCGTCCGGAAACACGTACAGCTCCCCGCCGCGGTCGGAAACCATATACCAGCCGGTGAGGTCCTGCGCCTCCGCACCGCGGTTGACCAGCGTCACCACATCCTCCCCGGCCACCACGTCCTCAACGGCCAGGCCGGTTTGCGAAACGGGCAGGTTCACGCGCTCCACCGCCGGCACGCCTCCATTCAGCCGCACGAGGATTCCGCCGGTGCACTCCTGGGTCACTGCCACCTCCGCGCCGACGGACTGCAAAAGCGCCACCAGCCGCAGGTCGGGCGTCTCCGGCTTTTCGACGGAGTCCGTGGAAATCACCGCCGCCCCGGGCGACGCGGCGCGGATGAACGCCTCGCTGCCGGTGTCGTCATCGGCATGGTTGCCCACCTTCAGCACGTCGCAGTCGAGTGGCGCGCCGGTGGAGAGCAGCACCGCCTCCTCCTCAAATTCCATATCGCCCGCCAGCAGGATGGAGCCCTCGGCAGAGCGCAGCATCATCACCAGCGAATTGTTGTCGTCCTTCTCAGTATTGAGCACCGACGGCGCGAGCACCTCCAGCACCGCATCTCCCAGCGGCACGGAATCGCCCGCCTTCAGCCAGTTCACCGTCTGGCCGTCCAGCTTCGCCGCCTGTACGGCGGGATGCTTGTCCTCGCTCTTGACGCCGGTGTACATCGCCGACGCGTACCACGCGCCGATCTCGATCCCGCTCTGCGCCAGCCATTCCAGCCCGTCCACGTGATCGTCGTCGGTATGCGTGACAAACACCGCATCCAGCCGCTCGACGCCCATCCTCTCCATCGCGGCCAGGATTTTGCCCCGGGACCGGGCGTAGCCCGCGTCGATCAGACAGGTCGCGCCGCCGGCGCTGACGAGAATCGCATCCGCCTTGCCCACCGAAACGGCATACATCCACACATCCGAAATTTCCGCGCCCGCCGAGCATCCCGTCAGCGACAGAATGGCCATCAGAAGCGCCGTCCAAAGCGTCCACTTGCGCATTGATTCCCCCCTTTGATCATTCCTCCACGTCGACCCACGCGCCCGTTTCATTGGAGCGGGCGAGGCTGTCCATCAGCTTCTGCAGCCTTGCGCCGCAGTCGATTCCGTTCTCCGGCGTACGGCCGTGGGCCACGCAGTCCAGGAAGGTATAGTAGCAATGGGTATGGCCGCGATCCCAGCCGATGGAGTTCTTCGGCGGCAGGAAGGTTCCGCCCGGCGCGGGATAGCGGGCCACGGATTCGATCTGGGTGAAGCCCCGCATACCGCCCAGCGGCTGCTCCGGCAGGGTCTGGTCAAAGTAATAGACGTAGTTGGGATCCATCGCGTTCCAGAGAAGCGCGCCCTTCGTGCCGCGGATCTCGATCGTCAGCTCGTCGTTGGAACCGGTGGCGATCTTGCTGGCCTCCACCATGCCCAGCGCGCCGTTGGGCAGCTCCAGCATCATCAGCGCCTGATCCTCGCTGAGCGCGCGTTCCGTGCCGCCGTCCCGGGTGGGGCGCTGCGGATAGAGCGTGCGGGTCCTGCAGAACACCTTCGACGGATAGCCCAGCATCCAGGTCAGCAGGTCCAGCGCATGGCTGCCCAGATCCAGAATCACGCCGCCCTGCAGCTGCTGCTTCCAGCCGATGGGCTTGTTCGGGTCGATGGATCCGGAATGAAGATAGCGCGCCTGAAACGACAGCACATCGCCGATGCGTCCCTCGTCGACCAGCGCCTTCGCGCGCATGACCGCCGGCGTGTAGCGGTTGTTGAACACCATGCGGGTGCTGCCCGGCGCATGCCTTGCGGCCTCCGCGATGCGCGCCGCGCTTTCGGCGTTCACCGCCAGCGGCTTGTCGATGTACACATGCTTGCCCGCCTTCAGCGCAGCGATGGCCATCTCCTCGTGCTGATCGTTCGGCGTGCAGATGGACACCACGTCCACCTCCGGATCCGCCAGCAGCACGCGATAATCGTCCGTGTACCGAGCGAAGCCCGCCAGCTCCGCCGCCTCCCTCGCCTTCTCCAGCCTGCGCGAGCAAACGTGCGCCAACTTCACCCGGAAGTCGATGTCCGGATAGTACAGCGCCAGATCCCGCAGCGCGTGGGTATGCGTTCTTCCCATGAATCCCCAGCCAATCAGGCCGATGCCGATTGTCTTCATTTTATTCACTCCTCAGGGCGCGTATGCGCCGGAAATTCTCTTTTCTACATTATAACAGTTCGCACCTGCAGCTGCAAGCCCGCGCAAAATTTTCAAATTGATAATAAATATTCCACAAACACTTGACGTTCGATTAGTAATATGTTATTATTTGCATATCCAAACTGCAATTTCGGCGGACATATTGATATCGTCCAGGTCGTCGAATCATTGTAGATTTGATGTCTGATGGAAAGAGGCGTTCATGACGCGATTGCGCACTGGCGAGTCGGGTCTTGTCTTTGTATATTCTCAAAGATATGAACGACTGCATTTTTGTATGGCATCCCGAAAAAAAGGAACGGGGGAGGTCTTGGAATGCCACTGCCTGGAAATCTCTGCATCGGTATACTGGAGGAGGACAATCCTCTCAAATCCTATTTTTGCTTCAAGCCCCTCTTGATCGAGGAAAACGGCCGCTACGTGCCCTTTGAAAAGCACGAAGCCTATCCCGAGGACGGCTGCATCCGCATCGTTCCGGACAAGAATGAATCCAGTCACTTCAAGGCGCGCATGCGCCGAATCGGCCTGTTCGCCGTCGTGGACCTGCGCGAGCATCCCAGCGACAACGACAAAATCCGGCTGAACAAAAACTATCGCGGCGATGAAACGGAGCGCAATGCCCACATCATCTATTCCGATGTGGTCCGCGAACCCGCCCCGAACATGATCTATTCGCTGCTGAGCCTGTGTCCTGAGGAGGCCGAAAACGCCCTGCTGCCCGATGCCCCCGGCACACTCAAGGCGCTGCTGCGCCCGGAGGGCGCGCTGCTGGACGGCGCGTGGGTCTGCGAGGCCGTAGAGGGACAGGACGCCGTGCGGCTGCACAGCGATCCCACCCCGGTCGCCCTGGACGATCTGCAGGTTTTCGATCTGCCCGGCTTCCGCGGCCGCACGCTCTCCTTCGCCATTCTGCCCCCCTCCAAGGTGGACAATGTGGCCGAGCCCCTTCCGACGAAGTCCTCCGGCTCCGCCCAGTCCGAGCAGCGCAAGGACTCCGAAGCCAAGCCCGCTCCGGCCCAGCGCCGGTCGGCCGATCCCGCTCCGGCAGCGGCTGAGCCGCCCGCCCCCTCTCCCGCGCCCGCAGAGGAGAAGGAGAAGCCCTGGATCAGCCACAGCGACGCCTTTGCCGCCGACAGCGCGCGCGCCACCCGTCAGCGCGCGCTGGCCGGTCAGACCGGACTCAACCCCCGCCGCAGCCGCAGCCTGATGGAGATCATCGACGATAAATGGAAGCGCTCCCGGCTGGAGCAGCTGGGACAGCCCGTTCCCGACATCGCCACCGCCTCTCCGGTGCAGAGTCCCGTGGAACAGGCGATTTCCGCGCTGCGCAGCGCATGGGCCGCCCGCGACCAGCGCGACGCCCTGGCCGACGCCATGGTTCAGCTGGAGGGCGCCGAAATCGCCATGGACGCCCGCCGCACCGCGCTGCGCGAAAGCGCCGTCAATGCCCAGCTCAACGAGCTCGAAGCCCAGCGGCTGAAGATGCTCAGCGACCTGGAAAACCTCAAGCGCAACAGCGGCAGCGTCCGCGAAGCCCTGAAGCAGGAAATTCGCCGCGACGAGGCCGAAGCCTTCGCCGAAGCCGTTCGCAAAACGGAACAGGCACAGGCCGAGCGCGCGCGCCAGGAGGCCGAAGCCGCCCGCGCCAGATCTGCCGCCAGGAGCGTGGAGGACGCGCTCAACGCCCTGACCGACGGCCGCTTCGAGCAGCGTTTGCAGGAATTTGCGGTCAACAGCCGCGCCGTGGAGCTTCTTCGCAGGCCGCAAAAGCCAGCTCCAGTCAAGCCCGAAATCACCGGATGCGCTGCCACTGCGGACGAACTCATCCGCCGCGTGCGCTCCTGTTTCGCCGACGCCGGCTGCACATTTTCCCATACCGACGCGGTCAATCTGCTGATCTGCGCCGCTCAAAGCCCGCTGCTGCTGCTTTCCGGCGCGCCCGGAAGCGGCAAGACCACCACCGTGCGCCTGTTGGCCCGCGCGCTCGGCGTGGAGGACACCCATCTGGCCGTCATTGCGCCCGGCAAGGACTCGCTGGCCGGCGACGAGCGTCTGCGCGCGCTGGCCGATGGCGAGGTTCCCGCGCTCGCGCTGCTGGATGACGCCAATCTGGTCGCCGCCGAGGATCCCACCCGCGGCCTGTTCGCCGCGGCAGAGTCCGGCAGGCTGCTGCTCTGCGCCACGGTTCAGGACGAGGGACACCCGCTGTCCGCCGCGCTGCTGGGCCGCTCCTTCACCATTCGTCTCGCCGAGGAAGCGCCCGATTCCCCGTGGGCACCGAAGGAGGCCGTTTCGCCGAAGGTCTACGCCCCCGTCGCCCGCGAAGCGCTGAAGAGCGCCTTTGCGCCGCCGCCCGGCGAGCTTCCCGCCCACGTGACCAGGCGCATGGAGGCGCTGCGCAGTGAACTGGCGCTTCTGGGCATCCGCCTCTCCCGGAGCACGCTCAACGCACTGTGGCGCTATTGTGCCGCCGCCATTCCGCTGATGCCCGTGGAGCCTTCCGCAGTGCTCGATCTCGCGCTCTCCCAGCGCGCGCTGCCCGCGATCCTCGCATCCGCACCGCTGGACGCGCTGTCCGCGCTGCCGAGAATCCTCAGCGACCTGCCCCGCTGCAAAGCCCTGCTGGAGCAGTCGCTCCCCATCGATCTTTAAGTCCTTCGCCCCATCGGGAAATGCGGGGCGCCTTTTGCCGGTTTTCCCCAGAACTTCTTCCTCCCCAAAACAGGACCAGCGCCGGTGCATGCACCGGCGCTGGTCCTGT
>JBJEUD010000229.1:0-32281 GCA_051883655.1 Candidatus Faecivicinus sp.
GTCCCGGCTGTGATTCCTGATTAGCTATTGACTTTTCATAGCCGGTCTGTAAAAAGATGACTGCAGCATCATCATAGCACATTCCATCTGAAAACCGCAACCAGTTATCGGCTCAAAATGCAATCGTCATGCGAATCCATCGAAAGGCGCGCATGCCGTGCCAGTCCGCATGGCCGAAGTTCCGCTGTTCCTTCAGAGAATTTTGAAGCAGAATGCGCTCTTTTCTCCGATTGCGCGCAGAGGAAACAGGCGCAGCATCCATGCCGCCGCACCTGCTTCCTCTGTCCATATTGCATGGGTTTGACCGCATGCTCATCGGCGCTTCACAGCCGTTTCTTTTTCTGGAGATTCTGCCAGAGCTGCTCGGACGTTTTCGTGGGATCCGCCTTCTGCGAAGCTGCACGTCCGGACTTCTTCCCGGGCTTTTCGGCCTTCCTGCTTTTCTGCGGCACAGCCTGCTTTTTCGGCGCGGTTTTTTCCCAGTTCAGCCGCAGCTGCATCACATCCAGCAGGAAAATTGCGAACGCTGTGCACAGCAGGCAGGTTCGGAGCGAACGCCAGGCCTGAGCACCCGCTGCAGGGAAGTTCAGCAGCGCCTCCGCCGTCTGCACTGCCGCGCCTCCGGTCTCATCGCAGAGCTTCTCCAAGGCCCCCCTGTCCGAAATGCGCTGGTCATATTCCCTTGCATAGGGAACGACCACGCCGCCGTCCAGCGATGCGACCGTCTCGCCATCCCTGCGCATGCGCACCTGAACCGCATAGGCGCCGGCCGCTCCGGTTTCCAGCGCCGCCTCATACCGCGTGGGCGCGACCTGTTCCAGCTCGACCGTCTGCGAAAGGCCGTCCGGGCCGATCACCTGCGCGCTGACCTCCGCGCCGTCAATGCTCTCCTTCGAGGTGTAGCAGAGCACGCCGTCCTCCAGCTGCATCTCGCCGTCCTGTTGTCCTGTGGGCAGCACGTGGGAAATCAGCCCTCCAAAGAAGGAGGCCGCGTCCTCCCAGTCGAGAAACCTCCGGCTCCATCCGCCCTGCACGTCGCTGGTCCAGCAGAGCACGCAGCCCGCGCCGTACTGCCACCATGCGAGAATGGGGTCCTCCCGGTCGCTCACCAGCGAGACCGTTGCCAGCGGCTTTTCCGCGGTTGCCAGATAGCCGTCGAGGGTCGGGAAACCGGGATAGTCCGTCAGCGACGCATCCGTCACAACCGGCGTGAAGGTGCGGTTCTGCACATAGGTTCCGGCCACGAGCAGCGTCTCCTTGGTGAATATCTTCGGCACGTTGTCGAACTCGCCGGCGGCATACGCGCGCCCGTTGCCGAGCTCCGCCAGACGCCGCATCACCTCCATGTCCGCGCCGTCTCCCACCGCCACTGTGGTCAGTGTGATTCCAGCGCGGGCCATTTCCTCCGCCAGTCCGTCATAGCCCCGGTCCGCTGCTTCTCCATCGGTGAGAAAGATCACGTGCTTGTGGCGGGCGCTCGCCTGACTCAGGGCCTCAAAGGCCATCGCCAGCGGCGTGTAGAAAGCGGTGCCTCCGCCGGGGCGTATGGTGCCGATGCTGTTCTGCATCTGCGCAGCATCCGTCACCGGCGCGAGCGGGACGACCCACTTGCCCGCTTCGTCAAACGCGATCACGCCCGCCTGATCCCGCTCCGTCAGCACCTCCAGCGCCCTGCACGCCGCTTCCTTGGCCACGTCCAGCCGCGTCACGCCGTATTGGCCATCGGTCATGGAGCCGGACTTGTCGATCACCAGCACCAGCGCAGTGCTGGGCAGGTTCATCTTGTTCTTCACATCGATGGTCACGGGCAGCATCCTTTCCAGCGCGCTGCCGCGATAATTGCCCAGCGCATAGCTGCTGTCGCCGCCGAACACCGCCAGACCCACGCCCATCTCCCGAACCGCCGCCTCCAGCGCGGAAATCTGGTCCCCGGACAGCGCATCGGCGTCCACATTCACCATGGCCACGCCGTGAAAGGCGCGCAGCTCTGCCGCGCTTTCGGACATCGACGCCGGCAGAACGGTCTCCACCTCCATTCCCACGGCGCGAAGCATCTTTCCCAGCTCGCTGCCCGCGCCGGACTGGCCCTCCACGATCAGAATGCTCGGCGCGCCCTGCACCGCGACATATGCGCCGGTGCGGTCGTTCTGGGGCACGCCGTCCCCCGGCATGACGATTCTCGCCTCATAGGTCACGACGCCGGAAACCTCCGCCACATTCCGGAACACAAAGGTGTTTTCGCCCTTGGAGAGCGACACATCCCGGGTGGCTGCGCTCTTCCCATTGGCCAGGAGGATGAGCGTGGCGTCACGCTGCACTGTGGAATGGATCGTCACCGACAGGGACACGGTCTGCCCCTGATAGGCGGTGTCCGGCGCGTCCACGCGCGTGACCTGCGCATCCTCGGCGCTGCCGGTGTCCACCTTGAGCGCATTGACCGGTATGCCCCGCTCGCGCAGTCCCGCCGCATCCGCCGAATCCACGAGGCCGTCGCTGATGACCGCAATGCCGCCCTGCGCCTCCGAGGGCAGCAGCGCGGAGGCCAGAGAAATCGCCTGGGAGAGGTCGCTTCCGGAAGCGTCCACCGCTGCGGTCACCCCTGTGAACTCCGGCTCCTCGGACAGGGACGACTCCACCATGGCGTCGCCGCCGAACGCAATCACGCCCACCTTCCGCCCCTGATCGCGAGCCGCGAGCGCCTGATCCGCCATGCGGACCACCGCGTCCCGGCTGCCCGCCATGGAAGCGGAGGCGTCGATCAGCAGCCAGGCCGCCTTCTGGTCCGCACTGCCCGGAATGCGGACGTCCGCCATGGCGAGCACCGTCAGCGCGACGAGGACATATCTCAATCCGTGGGAAATCCGCGACTTCATCGTCCCGGACGGATTTCTCCGCGCGGCCAGCCACACGATCAGTCCGCACGGGATCATCAGCCCCAGGAGCAGCGGATGCGCAAAATCAAGCCGCACGCCGTCTCACCTCCCATTCAATCAACAGCAGCGCCAGGAACAGCGCCGCCAGCCAGCCCGTCAGCTCCACGCCGCCGGCAAACGATGCCGAAGCGCCCGCCGCGTCCACGCTGGGGGCGACGAAGCGCACGTCGCTCTGCGAAGCCGGCATGCGCAGCGCAAACCATCGCTCCTCTCCGTCGATGAAAAGCGCATACAGCCCCGTCTCCTCCGTATCGGAAAAGCCCGGATCGCTCCACTGCATCCCGTCGCCCGCGCTCACCACCCTGCCGCCGGGCAGCGTGATCTGCGCGCTCCGGAAATCCGCCGGCAGCGGAATGCGAATGCTGTCGCCGCAGATTCCGTCTCCCACCTCCGCAGCGTCCTCGGGCAGCAGCGCTCTGAGGATGTTCTGCACGAGGATCGGGAAATCGTATTTCATCGGAAGATTGGAATCGTGCACGTCGAACCCCAGCGCCACCGTGCGTCCGGCGGCCGCCAGCACGCACTGGCCGTCAATCTCCATGTACGCCGCGCCGCCCTCGAGGGGGCGATATGCGCGCACCGCCACGCCGGAGAGCGTCAGCCCCGATGCAATGCCGTCCGTTTCCAGCAGCGCAGGCGCGCCGATCGCTTCGCACTCCTCCCCGGCCGCGATCTCCTCTGAATCGGCGTCCAGGGAAAAAATCAGCGGCGATACTCCGTAGATATAGAGATCCGCAGGCACCTCCGCGCGCTCCTCATCGGAGATCTTGATCACCTTCAGATCGTCTCTCAGCCCGACGGCGCGCTCGAGGAAGAGGCTCGTTTCCCCGCACAGTGCCACCGTGCGGCTCTGCTGCACTCTGGCAACCTGATAGAGCCTATCGTCCGCCGCGAGGGCATCGCTCTGCTGGAGCTCGACATACGCCCACCGGCAGTCCGGCACGTCGAGGGCGACCCCTGCGGTCTCCCCTTCGGGGATGTGCAGCGTTCTCGCATCGCACAGCGCCCCCTCGGCATAGCAGGCCAGCGTCACGTCCGCCTCCGGTCCATAGTTGGCGACGCGGGCATAGCCCGCTCCATCCTCCACCTCAAAGGAGACCACCGCGCGATTTACCAGCCCATGGGACGCATTGCGGGTGGATACGCCCGTCGGAGGCACATAGTCGTCAGAGAACACGATGATGTCCAGCGCACCGATTTCCCGCTCCATGGCCTGAGCCAGTGCAACCGCGCCGGACAGATCGCATTCCCGGTTCACCGGCTCGAGGTTCCGCAGCGCGCGATAGGCGGCATCTCGGTCTGTCGACCGGCTCAGCAGCTGCTGGATTCCGCCGTCCGAGGCGAGGATGGTCAGCGCATCCTGCGCGCCGAGGCCGGAGACGATCGTCTGCGCCTCCGCCACCGCCTGCTCCAGGCGCGTGCGCCCGTCTTCCGTCGCCTGCATGCTGGCAGACAGGTCGAAGATCATCACCAGCTCGCCGCCGCTGCCCCCGGCAATGACGGGGCGCATCAGTCCCAGCACCATCACCGCGGCCATCAGCAGCTGGATGGGAAGCAGCCGGTTTCGCCGCAGTCTCTGGAACGGGCGGCTGGCGGACGCATCCAGTCCGGCCTTTCGCCAGAGAAACGTGCTGGGCACCTGCCTTTCCTCATAGCGCCGCTTCAGCAGATACAGCGCCAGAATCAGCGGCAGCGAGAGAAATCCCCAGGCAAACGCAGGGTTGAGAAACGTCATACTGTGCAATCCTCCATCAAACAATCATGCCCTGCTTCGCCAGCAGCGGGATGAAGCGCTCCTCAAAGGGCGAAGCCCCATCGAGCAGCAGATAAGAGATCCCTCGCCGATGGCAGAGCTCCCGGTTCTCGTTCAAAAACGCCTGCAGCGCGTCCCGATACTGCCGCAGCGCCACGCCATCCACGAGGATGTCCAAATCCGGCGCGCCCTCCGCATCCTTCAGCCTGACCGCGCCCTCCAGATCCGGATTCATTTCAAACGGCGAGAGCACCTGAAGAAAGACGCATTCCTGCCGCAGGTACTGCAGCAGCTCCAGCGGCCGCTCCATTCCCTCCTCAAGATAGCCGTCGCTGATGAGAAAGCACATGCCCCGCGGAAACGGGTCGATCCGGCGGATTGCCGAAAGCAGCTCCGTCGGGCCCGCCATGGCCTGCGCCTCCAGAAATTCCGCCGCGCGGGGATAGGCGCTGCGGCCGGAGAGAAACGGCGAGAGCACGGGCGCGTTGCCGCGCATCCACGCAATGCGAAGCCGGTCCCCGCTGCCCAGCGCCAGATAGCACAGCGCTTCCGCAGTCTTCTGAGCCTCCGTCCTCTTGGCCTGCATGGAGGCGCTGCCGTCCACCATCACGGTGACCACCGACTCCTGCTCCTCCATGAACAGCTTCATGAACAGCCGGTCGAAGCGCGCATAGGCATTCCAGTCCAGCCGGCGAATGTCATCTCCCGGCGCGTACTCGCGAAAGTCGGAAAATTCCGCCGACGCGCCCAGGCTTCGCGATCGCCGCACGCCGCCCGCGCCGCCGCCGGCGGGATTCTGCATGGCCAGGCGCAGCCGGTCCAGCCGGCTCAAAAACTCGTCAGTCAGCATGTTTGCTCCTCATCGCGGCGCCAATTCCCGCACAAGCCCGTCGATCACGTCGTCCGTCTTCATTCCCTGCGTCAGCGCTTCAAAATTCAGGGCCAGCCGGTGGCGCAGGCAGGCGTGCGCCACAAAGCGCACATCGTCAAAGGCCACGTTGTACCGGCCCTGATTCAGCGCGCGCACGCGGGCGGTGGACAGCATCGCCTGCGCGGCGCGGGGACTCGCGCCGAAGCGCAGATATTTCCGCGAAATTTCGGGCGCATCGGGCAGCTCCGGGTGGGTGGCCAGCACCAGCTTCAGAGCGGCCTCCTGGACGCTGGGCGCGATCGGCACCTGCCGGGCAATCTCCCGCAGCGCCAGAACATCCCGCGCGTCCGCGACCGGCTCCGCCCTGCGGCCGCCATCCTTCACCGTCATGTCGACGATCCCGGACAGCTCCTCCAGCGTGGGAAACGGCACCACCACCTTGAACAGGAAGCGATCCAGCTGCGCCTCGGGCAGCGGATAGGTGCCCTCCTGCTCGATGGGATTCTGGGTGGCCAGCACAAAGTAGGGCTCCGGCAGCGGCCGCGTCTGTCCGCCCGCTGTGACGGCGTGCTCCTGCATGGCCTCCAGCAGCGCGGACTGCGTCTTCGGCGTGGCGCGGTTGATCTCGTCCGCCAGCACAATGGATGCAAACAGCGGGCCCGGCTGGAACTGAAATGCATTACCCCGGTCGGTCTTGACCAGAATGCTGGTGCCGGTCACGTCCGCCGGCATCAGGTCGGGCGTGAACTGGATGCGGGAAAAGGGCATGTTCAGCACCTTGGAGAGCGTGCGCACCAGATGGGTCTTGCCCAGGCCCGGCACGCCCTCCAGCAACACATTGCCGCCGGCGATCACGGCCAGCAGCAGATGCTCCACCACGTTTTCCTGTCCGATCATCTCCTTGCCGATCTCCTCGCGGATTTTCTGATACTGCGCAGCAAAGCGCTCGATCTCCTGCTTATTGCTCATATGAACTCCTTCTCCATTCACTCCTGCGTCAGTGCGGCAAAATAGGCGTTGACCCAGCTGCGCTCCTGAGCGGTCAGATTCTGACTGTCCGCCGCCTTCGCAGCGGCCTCCGCATATTCGTAAACCACCTGATTGTAGGGAACGCTGTCTCCCAGAGCGCCCGCGCCGGGGCCCAGCTGCATCTGAATCGATTCGCCCTCGCCCTCCTCGCTGTGGGCGGACAGCTCCGTCTGCCCGGCATCGATGCGCGTGGGATCGTAGATGCGCTCGTATTCCGCCTCGCGATAGCGGGGATTCCCCGTCCCCTCGCCGGACTGGCCGGATGAACCCGGCGAGCCGCTTTGATCCTGATTGGTGCTGCCCGAACCCGCCCCGCTTGCGGACGGACTGCCCTGGCTGCTTCCGGACCCGGACTGGCCGTCCGAAGCGCTCTGCTGACCGCCCTGTCCCGCCGATGCCGCGCCGGCGCGAAGCGAGGACAGCAGCTGGGAAGCGCTGCCGGCGGGCGAAAGCATGCCGGATTGCGCCTGGGACTGCAGACCGGAGAGCGCGCCGAGCGCCCCCTGGGCATCGCCGCTGTTCAACGCCTGCGCAGCGGCAGCCATCATGCCCTGCACTTCGCCGTCGAGCTGCTGGGCAGCGCGGTTCAGGGCCTGGGCATCGACCGACTGGAGCGCTTCCGACAGGCTCTGTTCATCTCCCTCCGCCAGCGCCTGTGCCAGCGCATCCATTCCCTGGGCATTCAAAGCGTCCGACATTCGGGCGAGCGCCTCTCCTGCCATGCCGTTTCGAAGCGCTTCCAGCCGCTCCTGCGCCTTTCCAATGGAGACCATCGCCTCCATCTCGTCATCCGCTTCCCTCAGCTCGCGGCTCAGATCCGTCAGCAGGCGGCGCAGCTCCTGCCGATCCTTCTCGCTCATCCCGCCGTCGATCTGTTCGGCCTCCGCCTCCACCTGCGCCGCAGCCTCCTCCATCTGCGCCTCAAAGGCCTCGGCGCGCCGGATGGCTGCGTTCTGCGGATTGGGCACGAGGAGCAGCGCGCCCGCTGCGGCGAGGCTCAGCGCCGCGCAGAGCAGCGTCCTTCGCACCCCCGGAAGGGCGATGCTCCTGACATCGAAGCGCGCAAGCGCGTCGCGCGCGTCCGCCCACTGGAGCTGCTCCATCTGCGTTTCTCCACGGTGGCACATCGCCGTCTGCGCGCGCTCCCGCAGGCCGTGGGCGTCGGCGGTGCGCGCCGCCAGCAGATCCGGCACCGGGCGAAGCAGGTTCGCCAGCGTCAGCGCGAGCATCCACGCGGCGAGCGCGATTCCGCAGACCTCCGTCTTCTCCCGGATGGGCACGAAGAACGAGGCCGCCATAATCGCAAGGCAGGAAATCCCGCCCAGGAGCACTCCAAGGGCGGCGCCTCTCCGCACGCGGATGCGCCGCAGCCTTCTCTTTACCGGGCGCAGCGCCCGTCTGATCCCGTTCATCTCTTTCTCCTGATCCGCACGCGCCGCGGTCTGACGAGCGCTGCGGCAATCCCAACCAGGACGCTGCCCAGCGCAAGCATCGCCGCCATATTCACAAAGGGAAACACATTGCACCCGATCTTCTGCAGAAGGAGCACCGTGGCGTACATTCTTCCCAGGTTGAAATAGTAGTCGAGAAACATGGCGGTCTGGCTCTCGATCAGCGTCACCAGCCCGATTCCCGGATTGACATAGAGCAGCTTCGGCAGCAGTTTCATCGCCTCCGCCTGCGACAGCGCGGCATAGGCTTCGCTGTCGTACACCACGCCCGTAATGCACTCCCGGTCGATGCTGGTGGCAATCGGCACGAGCGTGCCGACGCCGATCAGCAGAATCAAGATGTAGCTGACCACCGTGGCCGGAACCGTTCCCCGCATGAACGAGGAGCAGAGAATCCCCACGCTGGCCGCGGCAAAGGCGCAGCACAGCAGAAAGAGCATCCCGGTCAGAATCTGCGCCAGCGTCACGCCGCCGAGCATCATCGTCAGGCACATCGCCGGCAGTCCGGAGACGATCAGCAGCGCCAGAAAGGCAAAGCTCTCCATCAGCTTGCCGAACACGATGCTGAACGAGCCCGTATTTGTCACCAGCAGCAGCTCCAGCGTCTGCCGCTCCCGCTCACCGGCGATGGCACCCGCCGTCATCGCCGGCGCCACCAGCACGATCAGCGCAAACTGCGCCGACAGCAGAATCGTATAGGCCGTCACCCCGGCGGACATATCGCCGATGGTCACCGCGTCGCTGCCGATGAACGCACCCATGCCCAGGCACGCCAGCAGCATCAGCACGGAGGCATAGGCCCCGACAATGACAATCGCGCGCGACGTCCTCATGCGCCTGAGCGCGGAAGAAGCCAGAATGGGATTAAGCATTCTGCGTCACCTCCATAAACACCTTTTCCAGATTCATCTCCGCGCGATGGAAGTCGACGATGGGGAGCTCTTCGGCGATCAGCGCCCGGAGCACGTCGGCACAGGCCTCCTCCCCTCCCTGCAGCCGCACCCGCAGCAGACAGGGCTCCTCCTGGGTGATGCCGTTCACGCCGGGATTTTCCTTCAGCAGCGTCACCGCCCGGTCGACCGGAGCGTCGCCGCATCCCTGGCGAAAGCGGATGTCCAGCGGCGCATCGCCGTTCATTCTGGCCGCCAGCGCCTCCACCGTGCCGGAGAACACCAGCTTCCCGTGATCCAGTATGGTCAGACTGTCGCACATCTCCGAAAGCTCGGGCAGGATGTGCGAGGAGATCAGCACGGTCTTTCCCATCTCCTTCAGCGTGCGGAGGATTCCCTTCATCTCCGCCCGCGCCCGCGGGTCCATGCCGGAGGCCGGCTCATCCAGAATCAGCAGCTTCGGATCGTGGATCAATGCCCGCGCCAGGCACAGTCGCTGCTTCATGCCGCGGGACAGGCCGTTGACATAGGCCTCCCGCTTTTCGGTCAGTCCCACCAGCTCCAGCAGCTGCTCCGTCATGCGCTGGCGCTGCGCCTTTGGAATGGCGTAGCACCGGGCGTAGAAGTCGAGGTATTCCCAGGCCTTGAGATTCTCGTACACGCCGAAGAAGTCCGGCATGTACCCCACCAGTGTCCGCGCCCTGCGGCGATCCCTGCCGATGACCGCGCCGTCGATGGTGGCCGTGCCGGACGAGGCCGGCAGCAGGGAGGCCAGGATGCGCATGGTGGTGGTCTTTCCCGCGCCGTTGGGGCCCACAAAGCCGTGAAGCTCGCCGTCGCCAATGGTCAAATCCAGGTGGTCCAGCGCCAGAAAGCTCCCGTAATACCGGGTCAGTCCATCAATTTTGAGCATTACTGTACCCTCCCTTCCAGCAGCAGCAGCGGCGTGGTGATCTCCATATTGTATTCGTCGGCCGATGCATCCGCGCGGAACTGGATGTAGAGCCTTCCGTCCTCGCCGATGTACCTTTCGGGATTGTCCACCGGCTTCGCGAGCGGCTGTTCCACCCAGTCCTCGCCATCATAGAGATACAGGCGCACGCTGTTTGCATAGACATCGCAGTAAAACGCCAGCCGATCGATCTGCGCATCCTGCACATCTCCAAGCTCGAACACGAAAGCGGGCTTGTCGCGAAGCACATGATAACTGCCCACGCCCGTCGCAGAGGCCGACCCGTCGATGGGCGCGCCGCTGTCGTCCACCTTGCAGCGCAGCGGCACGTCCATTCCGGGCATGTGATAGATCACGCCGGTTTCTCCGACGCTCCTGAACTGCATCTCCGCGCTGACGACGCCCTGGGAAAACCGCCGCCCGATCGCCGCGCCGTCGAGGGTCAGCTCCGGCTCTGGCAGCTCGTCGCAGAAGGCGATATAGGTGAATATGGACGAATAATACGCGCTATCCTGGCGATAGTACTGCTCGGAAGCCGCCTGCATGAGCCCGAATTTCAGCGCGGTATCATTGTTTTCGCTCTTCACCGCGCTTTCGCCGCGGTTCCGGCGCTGACTGGTCTTGTAGAAATACTCGTCGATGACCGCATAGCAGCTCGAATAGCCTTCAGCCAGGCTCTCATACATGCAGCCGTCCTCATAGACCGGATTTGCAGGATCCGCGAATGTCGCGCTCTTCAGCGCCACGTCGAACCGGGCTCCGGGCTTCAGCGCGGGGACGGAGCAATAGCCATAGCGGCAGACGACCGCGCCTTCGCTGAGGTTCAGCCCGGTGTTGTTGACGATGTAGCCGTGAATGCCGTCGGCCTCCCGCCAGAGCACCGCCTCCAGTCCGCCCTCCGGCGCGGGGATGCCCGTGACCTTGAAGACCTGCGGGTTCCAGGGGCTTCCAAAATCCGTGCCGATGCCGCTGTCCGCGCCCATCATGTAGCGATATTCCATCTTCGTGGGCTCCTGGACGGAAACATCATCGTCGTAGTAGGGCTCCTCATTGTATGGAATGATCGTCCATTCGCGCGATGTGACGCGATGCTCGCCCAGCCCGGACAGCGCCACGCCGGCATAGCTCTCATAGGTCCGGCTGCCGTCGGCCTTCTGCGCGAGCATGCCGATGGACAGCTGCGCGGGCTGATTGAACGCGCTTCCCGCCGCTGCGGCGGCGATGAGCCCTGCGCAGGCCAGCGACAGCGCCGGAATGACGCCCCACAGATACTGGCGCCTGTCCGCCCTCTTCAGCACGGCGCAGGCCACGATGCCGCCCAGCAGCAGAAACGCCGCCGCTCCGGCGGCAACGACCGCCAGCCCGCTGTCGTTCTGAATGGGAACCCGGGTGACGAGATACGGAACGCTGCTGTACTCATTGCCCGTGCGCGCAAATCCCTGCTGGTACAGCCTGTAGCAGTCCTTTCTCCAGAAGCGCTGCCAGAAGGTGTGCATGAACGGCCAGCCGGACAGCGGCTTTGCGCCAAGCTCGAACGCCGCCGTATAGACGACGCCCTCGCCCACGGCACTGCGCCGGATCAGCGGCATTCCCTGATACTCCAGCGCCGTTTCGCCGCCCTCGGCCTCGTTCAGCGCGATCTCCTGTCCCAGCGGCTCTGCGCTGACCTCCATCTCTTCGAGCAAACCGGGCGTGACGTCCTCGCTCTGAAACACCCTTCCGGGGAGGATCCCCGTGAGATCGCTGAATCCGGGATAGGTCACGCCGGACTGCGCGCCGCCGCCGACGATGAGAATATGTCCCTCGCTGAGCCATCGGGTGAGCACATCCCACTGCTCCGCGGAGAGCGCGCCCACGTCGCACCCCTCCACCACCAGCGCGCCGAAGGATTCCATCATCGCCGGATCGCTGGGGAAGGTCTCCTCCGTCAGCGGCACCACCTGCATGTATTCGCCGTACAGCAGCTCGTCCGTCTCCGCAGTGACGGTCATGTACGACAGATCTTTCGGATCGGCGGACAGCGCGCCGATGAGCATTGCCGACGGGTTGATCACCTGCGCCGGCGCCGCATTGACCGCGCAGATCACCTGGCCGCCCTGAAGCACTTCAATGGTGAAATTCTCCTGCTTGCTGTTGACCGTCACGGGGATTATCAGCTCCTTCGCCGCCCCCTGCGCCAGCTCCAGTTCCATCTCGCAGCGATTGTAGGTGGACCCGCTGTTGTAGACATTGACGGCCACGACGGCCTCCAAATCCGCTCCGCTGTTTTCGATGCGGACGCGGATGGGCATCGCCCGGCCATAGGTCATCAGGCCGTCGTAGCCGACAGTCGCCTCCACTTGAATCTGAGGATTTTCAATTTCCCGGTGCATGCTTTCCGCAAAACATGGCACCGCCAGAATTGCCGCCAGAAGCAGCCAGATTCCCGCCCGGCAGAAACGCGCGCGCAAGCTGATCCCTCCATTTCCTTCCTGACATTTCATTCCATTAGACCCGGCACAAATTTGTTTTGTTCCACCCGCGCATGAAAAAGCATTTCTCTCTGCTTTATATGCCATGGATTGCACAAAAAAGCACCGGCAATGCCGATGCTCTGATCCGAAGCCGGTCCCGCGCCGACCCTTCGCAGCCGGAGTGACTCGCTTAAAAACCGCTTCATTTCCCTGCAGCCGCCCTGTTCCGACGGCGCTCACCGCAAAAACGAAAAATGTCAGATCGAAACACAAATCCATAACCCGACATTTTTTCGAATTTGTCGAAATGACCATCATTCATACACGCATTTGACACAGAATTCCGGTATACTGTGTTTGCGGCGGTATCCCCTCTTCTCATTCCCCTATCCCTGCCGCCGCGGAGCCGTCTGCCGACGGCTCCTTTTTCTGCACGCAAAAAGGACGCCGGTTTTCTTTCGGCGTCCTTTGTTTTTTATCGCTATGCGATTTCCAGCGCGATTTCCATCATCTTGGTGAAGGTGTTCTGCCGGTCCTCAGCCGGGAGCGCTTCGCCGGTGACGATGCTGTCCGAAATGGTCAGCAGCGCCAGCGCATTCTTGCCGGCGGCGGCGGCATTGAGATACAGCGCGTAAGCCTCCATCTCCACGCACAGCACGCCCAGCTTCATCAGCTTGGCGGAAGCGGTCTCGTAGCCGCCCTGCTCGTAGAAGCAGTCGCTGGAGAACACCGGGCCGGGGACCACGTTCTGGCCGATGGCCTTGCCCGCCTCGATGGCGCGGGAGAGCAGGTCGTAGGAACAGCAGGGCGCCAGCGTGCCGTCAAACCCGAACTGATAACCGTAGTTGGAGGTGGTGTACGCGCTCATGCCGGCCACCACATCGCGCAGCTTCAACCTGTCGGTCATCGCGCCGGCAGAGCCGATGCGGATGATGTTTTCCACATCGTAATAATTGAACAGCTCATAGGAATAGATGCCGATGGACGGCATGCCCATGCCGGAGGCCATCACGGACACGCGCTTGCCCTTGTAGGTTCCGGTGTAGCCCTGCACGCCGCGGACGTTGTTCACCAGCACGGCATCCTGCAGGTAATTCTCCGCGATGAACTTCGCGCGGAGCGGGTCGCCCGGCATCAGCACGGTGCGCGCAAAATCGCCCAGCTTTGCGTTGATGTGCGGCGTCGGAATGTTGCTCATCTCGAGTCCCTCCTCGTCATTGCTCGTTTTGTGTCTTTATTATACCCTTGAAAAGGCGCTGCCGTCAACCGGTTTTCGCCGCGGCCGGCAGATTTGGCCCTCTCCTGCAGGATCTCTCCTCCGCAAAAGCAGAAGGGCGGGCCGCCTCCATCCGAGACGCCCGCCCTTTGTCAAACCGCGATTTTCGCCTTCGCTTCCCACTTTCCGCTGCGATAGCGGCCCACGTAGAACACGATGCGGCAGACCCAGTCGATGACCATCGCCACCCACACGCCCACAGCGCCCCAGCCCAGGCCCACGCCCAGGATATAGCTGAACACGATTCTGAACAGCGCCATCGACGCCAGCGCCACAATCATCGTATACTTCACATCGCTGGCCGCGCGCAGCGCGTTGGGCAGCGTGAATGCCGCCGGCCACATCAGCATCGCCATGCCGTCGTGGATCATCACCAGCTTGTACGCCAGCTCCAGCGCCTCCGGGCTGGCATTGAAAATCGGCAGAATCTGCTTCAGGAACAGCAGCAGGGGAAGGTTCACGCAGGCTGTGGCCACATAGGCCCACAGCAGCAGCTTCCTTGTGTAATACCGGGCCTGCTTGAAGTCGGCCGCGCCAATACAGTGGCCCACGACGGTGATGATCGCCAGATTGATCGTCTGGCCCGGAAGACAGCCCACCGTATCCAGCGTATTCGCCACGGCGTTGGCCGCAGTCTGCACCGTGCCGAACAGGGCGATCACCTGCACCACCAGCACGCGGCCCAGCTGGAACAGGCTGTTTTCGATGCCGCTGGGCACGCCGATGTGGAGGATCTCCTTCATCATGGCCAGATCGGGCTTCCAGGCGCCGTGCAGCAGATGGATCTGCAGCCGGCTGTCGCGCAGCAGCGTCAGCATGCACACAGCGCCCACCGCGCGGGACGCAAGCGTGGGAATCGCGACGCCCTCCACGCCCATGCCCAGGCCAAAGATGCACAGCGCATTGCCGCCGACATTGACGATGTTCACCAGCACGGACACGATCATCGTCATGCCCGAGCGGTTCATCGACCGGTACAGCGCTGCGCCGGCATTGTACAGCGCAATAAAGGGATAGGACAGCGCGGTAATCCACAGATAGGTCATGGCGTTGTTCCAGACGTCCTGATCCACGCCGCCGAACAGCGCGCCGAACAGCTGCGCGCGGAACGCGATCATCGGAATCATGATCGCCAGCGAAATGCCCAGCACCGCCATCATCAGCTGATTGGACACCCGGCAGGCGTCATATCTGCGGTTCGCGCCCAGCAGCTGTGCCGAAACCACCGCGCCGCCGGTCGCCAGCGCCGCGAACATCGAAATCAGCACGTTGCAGAACATGTCCACCAGCGACACGCCGGAGATGGCCGCGTCGCCCAGCGACGACACCATCACCGTGTCCGCCATTCCCACGAAGATGCTCAGCGTCTGCTCAATCAGCAGCGGCAGCAGCAGTCTCACCAGCTGTTTGTTCGTATACACAATCACTCACCCTTCCTTTGAATACCGCGCCATCACTGCCAGATCCCCTTGCGTGCATTCAAATGCCCGCGGCGCTTCGCCCGGATCGCATGCCTCGCAAAGCCGCAGACCGTACCAATGCACATCCAGCCATCTGCCGAATTTCCAGCCGCACTTGGGCATCGTTCCCAGGCGCACATATCCCCGCTGCTCATGGAAGCGCACGCTTGCGGCGTTTTCGCCGGTGATCAGCGCAAAGAGATTGTGATATCCGCCATTTCTCAAAATCGTCTCCAGGCAGCCGTAGAGCTTTGATCCGATGCCTCTGCCCCGGGCATCCCGGTCGAGATAGATCGACATGTCCGCATCCCACGCATACGCCGCGCGGACAAACGCCGCGTCCGCATAGGCATAGCCCAGAATCCGCCCTTTCTCTTCCCAGACCAGCCAGGGATATCTGGAGGCAATCCGGTCAAACCGCTCCTGAAAATCCGCAAGCGATGGAACCTCATATTCAAATGTGATGGTGCTTTCCCGTATGTACGGCGCATAGATCGCGAGAATTGCAGGCACATCTGCCCGCGTTGCCCTCCGAATCAAGCAGACTCCTCCCCAGCATAACGGCATTCTTCGGTATTATAGCACTGAAAATCGCCCCTGTCGATTGCGTTCACGCTAATTCTCTTCGCTGCATTTCTTGACATTCCACGATATTCGTTCTACAATAGACTTGGTGAATTCAACGCTGTTTCCATTGAACCGATCAACACCCCGAGGAGTCCGTTTTCTATGAAAAATCTCTTGATCGCACTGCTGTGCGCCGCGCTGCTGTGCACCTCCGGCGTCTGGGCGGCAGCCGAAGGTCCGTCGCCCGAGAGCCCCGCGCCCAGCCCTGAAGCGGAGGACATGCCCGAGGAGGGCGCGCTGCCGGCATTCCCGTCGCCCGCGCCCGATTCAGAAAAGTCGCCCGATGCCAGCGCTTCTCCCAAATTCCAGACGCCTGCGCCGGAATCCGAAGCCGCACAGGCGGGCGGCACGCTGCGCGCCATCCTGAATGGCGAACCGCTGACGCTGGATTTTGATCCGGACCCGCAGTTCTCCATGTGCGAAGACGGCTATGTGCAGGCCTCGTTCTATGCCTACGGCGCCGCCGGCAAGCTCTATGAGCTGTATCTGGTCTTCCCCCAGACCGTCGCCGCCGGCGACATCATCACCGCCGAGGGCCGCGCTGCCGCCGGCGACGACCAGTCCGGCCTGATGATGTTCGTCTCCGACAACAGCTCCGACGTCTGCTCCCTCGCAAGCCAGTACGCCGACGGCGTTTATCCGGAGGGCTCGGGCTACGAGGCGACCTTTTCCCAGGTCTCCGCCAGCGGCACGATGTACACCTTCACGGGATCGCTGAAAGCGACGCTGGTGGTCATCGACGAGCATTACAATTCTCTGGCCGAGTCCCACACACTGACTGCCTCGTTCACCTTCACCATGGATCTCTCCGGCGCATCCGCCGAGCCCGGCTCGCCCGACCCGGAAGCCACGCCGAAAAACAGTGAACCTCCCAAGGGGAACGACGCGCCCACCCTTCCTTACAGCGCCATTCCCACGCCGCCGGCCAAGCTGGTCACTCCGGCGGACGCAAAGAAAATCTGATCAGGAAAGCAGAAACTGCCATGAATCGCAAATGGATTGCGCTCCTCACAGCGCTTCTTCTCGTCTTCTCCATCGCCGCCCACGCCGAAGCGCCGGTGCGGGTGGCCGCCCTGAAGGGACCTACCGCCATGGGCATGGTTCAGCTGATGCGCGACGGTACGGGCTATGAATTCACCCTGGCCGCCTCCGCCGATGAGGTCACCCCAAAGCTGATCCAGGGCGAGCTGGACATCGCCGCCGTCCCGGCCAACCTCGCCGCCGTGCTGTACAACAACACCTCCGGCGGCGTGCGCGTGCTGGCGGTCAACACGCTGGGCGTGCTGTACATCGTCGAGCGCGGCGAGAATATCCAGTCCGTGGAGGATCTGCGCGGCAGGACGATCTACACTGCCGGCAAGGGCTCCACGCCCGAATACGCGCTGAACTATATCCTGCGCGGCAACGGACTGGATCCCGCCACCGACGTGACCATCGAGTTCAAGTCCGAGCACGCCGAATGCGTGGCCGCGCTGCTGAACGATCCTGAGGCCATCGCCATGCTCCCCCAGCCCTTTGCCACCGTGGCTCAGGCTCAGGCCGGCGACATGCGCGTCGCCCTCGACCTGACCGCCGAGTGGGACAGCCTTCAGGCCGGCAGCGAGGCGCCCTCCGCCATGATCACCGGCGTGGTGGTGGCCCGCGCAGCGTTCATCGAAGAACGGCCCGAGGCCGTCTCCGCCTTCCTCGAGGCCTATGAAGCCTCCGTGAACTTCACGCTGGAAAACACCGCTGACGCCGCCGCGCTGATCGGCGAGTACGACATCTTCGACGCCGCCGTCGCGGAAAAGGCGCTGCCCTACTGCAACATCACCTTCATCGCCGGCGAGGAGATGCGCGACCGCCTGGGCGGATATCTCGCGGAACTGCTCGCCCAGGATCCCGCCTCGGTCGGCGGCGCTCTGCCCGAAGACGACTTCTATTATTCCGAACCCTGAACTCCAAACACAGCGGCCACCGCCCTCGGGCGGTGGTCTGACCATTTTCAGCGTTTGAATGGAGGACCGTGCATTGCCCAAGCGACTTCAAACTCCCGGACAAGGGGCGCTTCCCTTCCGCCGCCTTTGGGCCGTCCTTTTCTGGCTGCTGGTCTGGCAGCTTGCGGCGATGGCCGTCGGTCAGCGCCTGCTCCTGGCCTCTCCGGCTGAGACGCTGCTGTGCCTGCTCCGGCTCGCCCGGACCGGCGCGTTCTGGCGCTCCATAGGGTTCACGCTGGAGCACATCCTCGCGGGCTTTCTCTGCGGCGTCGCCGCCGGCGCGCTCGCGGCGGGATTTGCGGCGCGCTTCGAAGTGCTGCGGGAGCTGTTTGCGCCCCTGCTGGCGGCGGTGAAATCCGTGCCCGTGGCGTCGTTCGTGATCGTCGCGCTGATCTGGATTCCCTCGCGAAATCTGAGCGTGCTCATCTCCTTTTTGATCACCTTGCCGCTGATCTACGCCGCGGTGCTGGACAGTCTTTCCGGAATTGATCCGAAGCTGCGGGAGATGGCGCGGGTATTTCACATGTCGCGGCGAAACCGGCTGCTGTGCATTGAACTGCCCGCCGTGCTGCCGCGGCTGCAATCCTCGGCCGGCGTGGCCATGGGCCTGGCGTGGAAATCCGGCGTGGCGGCGGAGGTCATCGGCATTCCCACCGGCTCCATCGGCGAGCGGCTGTACAAGGCCAAGGTCTACCTCGCCACCCCGGAGCTGTTCGCCTGGACGCTGACCATCGTATTGGCCAGCATGCTCTGTGAGCGCGCGCTTCGCCTCTGTCTGCGGCATGCAGTCCGCGCCCTGGAAAGGATGTGAACTCCATGGGGATCGAGCTTCAGAATCTGAGCAAATCCTTTGACGGCCGCGAAGTGTTCTCCAATCTGAGCCACGTCTTTCCGGATCATCGAATTACCTGCATCCTCGGCCCGTCCGGCTGCGGCAAGACCACGCTGCTGAACCTGATGATGGGGCTGCTCGCGCCGGATTCCGGCAGAATTGCGGGCGTTCCGCCCCGCATCGCGGCGGTCTTTCAGGAGGACCGGCTGATCGAACACCTCACCGCACTGGGCAACCTCCGCATCGTACTGCGCAGGGACTTTCCCGAATCGGAGCTCCTCAGTGCGCTTCAGCACATCGGCCTGGCGGAGGCTGCGCGCCAGCCGGTGCGCGAGCTCAGCGGCGGACAGCGCCGCCGCGTCGCCATTCTCCGCGCCCTGCTGGCGGACAGCGCGCTGATTCTGATGGATGAGCCCTTCAAGGGGCTGGACGCCGCCACCCGCGAGACCGTCATCCGCTTCGCGCGCCCGCACCTGGATGGACGAACGGCGCTGATCGTCACCCACGATCCCGCCGAAGCCGGGCTGCTGGGCGCTGAGATTTTCGACATGATGTCGGGGGCCTCAAGACAATCGCATGTGCAAAAGGCGTGACTTTCTTGGACTCCCTTTTGCCTTGGGAAGACAGCCGCAAAGCGGCGCAAGGAGAGCCCCTTTTTCGGAATGAAGTGACGCAAAACGCCCCGGACATTCATGTGTCCGGGGCGTTCAGTCTCACGGAGCGTACCTGCGGCACTGACCCCATATGTGCGCCTTGTATCTGTTCGGCAAACTGGAAATTGGTCATGTTGGTGTCCCCCTACACAGACTATTCCATATATATTTTACCGCAAAACAGGCTTCCTTTCCACCACATTCACAAGAAAATTTCGATTTGCAGGTCTGTTCGTTTTCATATTATCACATAACGGGATAAAATACAAGAACAGCCACAGCAGTGCAAACCACTGTGGCTGTTCACTGTCTTATGAACACCGCTCTTTTCCGCAGAGTCCCTTTTCTTTATGCCTTCTCCTGATGTCCATAGCCGAGCTTCTTGCGCAGCTCCCAGCCCAGCACAGTAGCCACCACGATCTTCGCCGCATCTCCGGGCAGGAAGGGAATCACGCAGCTCGCCATCGCGCCGGCGAGGGCCGTCTGGGTCTGGATCATGAACCACGCAGTGCCGACCGCATAGCACAGCACCGTGCCGACGGCCATCGAAACCGGCCATACCCACAGCTTCTTCCCCCAGCGATCTACGCCGAAGCCGGTGGCCGCCACGCAGGGCAGATAGCCGATCAGATAGCCGCCCGTGACGCCCACGAGCTTCGGCAGGCCGCCCGAATAGCCGGAAAACACCGGCACACCCACCGCGCCGATCAGCAGATACAGCGCAATCGAAATCAGGCCCTTCTTCCATCCCAGCACTGCGCCCGCCAGATACACAATCAGCGTGGCCAGCGAAATCGGAATCGGTCCCACCGGAACCGACAGCGGCGCTGCAATGCAGATCAGCGCGGTCATCAGCGCAATGACACACATATCCTTGGTTTTCATACTTTATTCCTCCCAGCGTACACTTACTTCTCCGGAATGCACGGTTTGAAGTCCGCTTTCCGTCTCCACAATCAGACTCCCATGGTCATCTATGTCAACCGCGCGCGCGGGAAAGCGCTCTCCTCCGCGCAGCACGACGATCTTCCGTCCGATCACGTTCGACCGCGCCCGGCACTCCGGCATGAACGCTCCATCGCCCAGCTGGCCGTACAGTTCCTCCATGCAGTTGCAGATCTCCGCGATGAGCCGGTTCTTCGAGATGTCCGCTCCGCAGACATTGCCCACGGAGGTTGCGATCTCCCGCAGCTCGTCGGGAAACTCCATTGGCGAGGTGTTCACGCCGATGCCCACCACCGCATACTCCAGCTGGCCGCTCTCGAAGTCCATCCCCGCCTCGCAGAGGATCCCGCAGAGCTTCTTCCCGTCGGCATAGAGGTCGTTGACCCACTTGATCGACACCTGGATATCGGCAAGGCGCTCGATCGCCCGCGCCACGGCCACCGCCGTCAGCGAGGTGATCATCGTCGCCTGATCCGCCGGCAGCTTCGGCCGCAGCATCAGGCTCATGTAGATGCCGCCCGCTTCCGGCGAAAAGAACTTCCGGCCAAACCGGCCGCGCCCGCCCGTCTGCTCCCGGGCGCACACCAGCGTGCCGTGCGGCGCGCCCTGCGCCGCCAGCGCCTTCGCGCGATTGTTGGTGGAATCCAGCGTGGGATGGACCTCCATCACCTGCCCGAATTCCTCCGTCTTCAGCCAGCGGCGAATGCCCGCTTCGCTGACCACCTCATGGCTCTGCACAAGGCGGTATCCGCTGTTGGTTGCCGCCTCAATCCGATAGCCATCCTCGCGCAGCTGGTTGATCGCCTTCCACACCGCGTTTCTGGAGAGCTGCAGCTTTCGCGCCAGCCATTCCCCCGACACGGGCCCTTCCGCTTCCAGCAGCGCTGCCAGAATCTGTTCCTTCGTGGACATAAAAACCTCCGCGTGCTTTTTCGATAGTTTAGCACGCGGAGGTTTTATTGTCAACCAAATTTATGTTTAGGGTGACAATTAATTTTCAGCGCTACGCCGATCCCGCTCCTGGCGGGAGAAGACGCAGCCGCAATAATCCTGCCGATACAGCCCATATGCGCTGGAGAGCTCGCAGGAGCGCCGGTAGCCATCCTTTTTCTTGAAGTCGGAGAACAGATAGGGCACGCCGAACCGGGCGGAAAGCTCCGCGCCGATGGCATTGAGCCGCTGGGCGTCCTTCAGGGGACTGATGGACAGCGTGGTCGTGAAATAATCAAATCCCTGCTCCGCGGCCAGCTTCGCGGTCCGGCCCAGCCGCAGCCTGAAGCAGCGCGTGCATCGCTCGCCGCCCTCGGGCACATCCTCCAGCCCCTTCGCGGCTGCGTAGAAGACGTCGGCGTCGTAATCCCCCGGGATCAGTTCAATTTTGCCGGAGTGAGGCATCTCCGCGATCAGGCGGCGCTGTTCGGCCACCCGGTGTTGAAACTCCGCCTCCGGCGCGATGTTGGGATTGTAAAAGAACACTGCAATCTCAAACACCGGCGTCAGGCGCTCCAGCACCGCGCTGGAACAGGGCGCGCAGCAGCTGTGCAGCAAAAGGCGCGGCCTGCGCCCATCCTGCCGGATGCGTGCAAGCTCGCGCTCCATCTCCATCTGATAGTTGATCTTCATTCAGCATCCTCGGATTTCTCCCCCTCCGTTTGGGGAACCACGATCTGCACCGCGCTGTGGAGATTCTCCATCTCCACCCTCGGCGCGCCCTCCTCGCGCTCGCCGTCCAGCGTCCATTCGATGGGCGCCGCGCACTCCACGCTGATGCGGTCCGCGGAGAAGAAGTGCACCATCTCGTTCGGCAGATCCAGCGCGGTCAGCGCATGCAGAATCGTGCTCAGCTGCATGGGCGTGGTGGGATTGCGCACGAGCATGACCTCGAACCGGCCGTCGTTCAGCGCGACCATCTCCGCGTCCAGCTTCAATATGCCGCCGACGGAGGTGGAGTTGGTGATGGAACAGAACAGGAAATCGTCCTCCAGCACGCTCTCGCTCGTCTCCACGCGCAGGTGGAACGGCCGCAGCGTGGCCAGCTCCTTCACGCCCTCCAGCACATACGCCAGATGGCCCAGCGAATTCTTCATGGACTGAGGCGTGCTGTAAGAGGCCTTCGTGAACGCGCCGCAGGAAGCGGTATAGGTAAAATACCTTCCATTGAATCTGCCGACGTCCAGCCGGCAGATCTGACCCTCAACGGCATCGTGCGCCGCCTTCAGCACGTCCGAGGACAGGCCCAGGCTGTTGGCGTAGTCGTTCGTCGTGCCTGCAGGAATATAGCCGATGGGCAAATCCACGTTCGCCTGTTTCAGCCCCGCGATGGTCTCGTTCAGCGTGCCGTCGCCGCCGATGCAGACCACGCGCTCAAACTGCGCTGCGCGCTCCGCCACATACCGCGTGGCATCGCCGCCGGCCGCGGTCACAAAGACCTCGCAGCGATAGCCCGCATCCAGAAAAATGCGAATGATCTCCGGCAGCACGCGGTTGGCTTTGCGCTGTCCTGCGCAGGGATTCAACACCAAAAGCAGATTCTTCATAATTCTCCTCCGGCATTTGCCGTCGAAATGTACAACAACACGCCACAGAAAGACTCTGTGGCGATGTATCTTCAAATCCTGAGCGTATAGAGTCTGAAACCAAGTCCGTCGCACGACACCTGATGATACCTCACGCTGCCGCGCATGCCCCGAACGGCGCCGTTCAGGCCCGCGCCATGAAGGTGGCCGTAGACGCAATCGCAGACGCCGTAGGCCTCCAGAATGTCCGAAAAGCCCTTCGCCAGGTCCATCAGCGGCGGATAGTGCATCATGGCGATCAGCGGCGCGTCGGCATCCAACCTGCGCGCAGCCTTCAGGGACATCTCCAGCCGCAGGCGCTCGCGGTTGTAGATGCGCACGTCGTTTTCATCGGCATTGTCGCCCACCGGAATGATCCAGCCGCGGGATCCGGCAAACAGCATGCCGTCCAGCTGCAGCACGTCGTTCTGAATCGCGTACATGCCCTCGGGCAGCGCGCGGCGCACGCGGCCGATGGAGCTCCACCAGTAATCGTGGTTGCCGCGAAGAATCAGCTTGCGCCCGGGCAGCTCGCCCACGCGCCCCAGATCCTCCAGCGCCTCCTCCAGGTGCATCGCCCAGGTCAGATCGCCGGGGAGGAGCACGATATCCGCCTCGGTGACGCGCGCGCGCCAATCCGCAGCAATGCGCTCAAAGTGGTTCTCCCAATGCAGGCCAAAGATATCCATCGGCTTCTGACGCGCCGGGAGATGCAGGTCAGAGATGGCAAAGACGGCCAAGGTTATTGTTCCTCTTCTTCGGATTCCTCGTCCTCGTCCTCGTCTTCGCCGAAGTCAGCGTCCTCGTCGTCAAAGACTTCGCCGTCCAGGCCGCTGTGCAGATCCAGTTCGATCTCGTCCATGTCGGCCACGGAATCGATCTCAATGCTGGCGGTCTCCGTCTCGATGGCGTCGTCGGTGCTCACCGCAGAGCGGCGCGCCAGCTCCTTGAGGCAGTAGGCGCAGAGCTCCTGTCCGGGAACCGCGGGGTTCTCGCCGCATTCGGAGCACATCTCGATCATCTCAAACTGCTCCGCCTCACCGCGGACCTCGCGGCGGCAGACGGAGCACATCTTATCGGTATCGTTCATGTAATTCAGTTCACAGCGGGGGCACTTGATCAGGCTCATCTGAATTCCTCCCAATAACTACGTTATGCCATTGTATGCAGCTTGCGCCGGCTCCCTCCACAGGGTGTGCGCAACAGGATTATTATACCCTGATATTATACACAAAACCGCCCATTGCGCAAGACCTTCTGAAAGAAAAAGCATTTTTTTCATCAGATTTTCTTTCTATATGATGCTGCGCCGCCGGGACCATTTTGCGCGCAAATACTATCATACACAAAACGGCCGCCGATGAAACCTGCCGGCGGTCGCTTTTGCGTAATATATAAGTTATTTTTCTGCTTCGCGCAGCCATTGCGCCAGGCGCTCCACATCCGCGCGATAGACCTCGCGCAGCGAGGGGTTGTAGATCATCGACGCGGGATGATACATCGGATAGACGCGCAGCCCGTCGCAGTCGATGAACCGGCCATGAACATCGCCGATCGTCACGCGGCGGTCGCACAGCGCCTTCAGCGGCACATTGCCCAGCGTGACCACGCACTCCGGCTTCACCATTTCGATCTCGCGCTTCAGCCACGGCAGAAACAGCCGTATCTCCTCCTGGGTCGGCGCTCGATTGACCGTGCGGCCCGCGTCCGAAATCCGGGTCGGGCGAAATTTGACCGCGTTGGACACATACAGCTCCGCCCGGTCGATGCCCACCATCTCCAGAAATTCGTCCAGATTCTTCCCTGCCTTGCCCACGAACGGCCGGCCCTGCAGCGTCTCCTGCTCTCCGGGCGCTTCGCCGATGAGCATCAGCCGCGCGCCGATTCTGCCCTCGCCGTGCACCAGCACCTTTCGCTCGCCCTCATAGAGACCGTCGATGAACTTCGTCAGCTCGCTGCGAAACTTCTCCATAGGAACCGTCCTCTCATATCGCGGAATTGATCTCGTTTAATTTTTCGCGGATCTTCTGAAAATCATCCCAGGCATCGCGCTTTTTGGTGGGATCGCGGAGCAGCGCGGAGGGATGGAACGTGGGCATGAACCAGGTGCCCTTGCGCTCGAACCAGCGGCCGTGGTCGCGGGTGATGAAGATCTCCTCCCGCAGCGTGTACCGGCAGGCCACCTTGCCCAGCAGCACGATCACCTTCGGCCGCACCAGCGCCACCTGCGCGCGCAGATAGCCCAGACAGGCCTCGGCCTCGTCCGGCTCCGGGTTGCGGTTCTGCGGCGGGCGGCACTTGACGATGTTGCAGATGTACACCTCTGACCGCTCGATGCCGATGGCGTGAATCATCCGCGTCAGCAGCTCGCCCGACCGCCCGACGAAGGGCCTGCCCAGCCGATCCTCCTCCTGACCCGGGCCTTCGCCGATGAACATCAGCTGCGCATTGGGGTTGCCCTCGCCGGGAACGATGTGGTTTCGATGCTCGCAAAGGCGGCACTTCTGGCAGTCGGTCAGGTTTTCGGAAAGCTCCGCCCAGGAATAGCGCATGGCTCCAGCCTCTCTTTCGTGCAAAAAACGCCCCTGTTCAGGGCGTTTCGTATTCATTGGGGAATGATGATGGCGCTGACAAAGATATCCCACAGCGTCGCGAAGGAGGACGATACATCGCGCACCACCCAGTGATACAGCGAGGACAGCAGAATTGCACACGCGGCAATCACGACCAGACCGGCCAGAATGCCGATGAAGTCGAACATGCCCGCAAATACCTGAAATTTCATTCTGCGGCGCTTGACCTCCTGCCGCGTATAGATTCGTGCCAAATCATCCACCTCCCAAAGGGTCATTCTTAGTATACCATAAATCGCCGCCGTTTGCAAACCGACTTACGGGCCGTATTCAATAATCTCATCGGTCGACCGATAAGTACTCTTGCACAGCAGCTCCTTGCTGATCTGGTTTCCATTGGCGTCCCAGCGGATCTTGTAGGCCTCCGCGGTATAGCCCTGCTTGCCGCTCTGCACCACCTGCGTCTCACCGCTGGCGAGGGTCATGCTGGGCTGATAGACGGTCTGATAATCCACGCGGCCGGTGGTCACGCCCTCCACGGTGATGCTCTCGCCGTTGGCCAGCAGCTTGCCGAAGATGCCGAAGCGCACGCGCTTGTCGCTGGTCAGATAGCAGCAGATGTAGACGTTGTCGGAGCTGGTGTTGGTAAAGCGCAGATCCTGGCTGTCCCAGTTCACCGCCGCATCCTTGCCCAGGTCGACATAGCCCACCGTGAGTGAATGGTTGTGGCGCTCCACGATCTTCATGTCCGATTTGACCGCCGCGTTGAACAGCGTCGTGGAGACCTGGCAGATGCCGCCGCCGACCTCCTCGACCACCTTGCCGCTGGAATAAGCGGTTGCGGCCTTGAATCCGCGCGCCGTAGTGCGCTCGCCCACCGTGCCGTTGAACGAGAACGTCTCGCCGGGCGCCAGGCAGGTGCCGTTGATGAACTGCAGCGCCAGCCTGATGTTGGACAGGCGGTTGCTGGAGGAGGACGAGGCGTTCGTCACCGCCGACGCGATCATGCCGTACTGGGAGGCCATATCCGCCTTCTTCACCGCCGGCTGAATGGAGTTCACCACCAGCTCCACGGTGCCGCCGCCGGCATTCAGGGCGTTCGTCATATCCGTGAACAGCCGTTCCTGATCCAGCTGGCTGCCAATGACCTCGTCGGTGAACTGAAAGGTATAGCTCGCCACGTCAAAGGAGCCGATCTTCGAATCCTCCGCCGGGCGGTCGATCTGCTGCGCGATTGCGCTGACGCACTGCTTCAGCACATCGCTATTGTATGCGCTGCGGGTGACCGTGTAGTTGACCGTCTGGCCCGCCCTGTCGGAAAGGGCCTCGTACCGCTCCACCAGCGAGCCGCTGCGCCCGGCGCTCCAGGCGTTGCTCAGCACCGTCGCGTAGTCGCTGGAATAGCCCAGCTCGGCCGCCGTAAACGTTGCGCCGTTGCTCAGCGTGACGGCGCGCTGGGAATAGGCGGGCTCGATGTTCTCCGCCCAATGGCGATTCGCCTGTTCCAGCGTCATGCCGGAAACATCCACGCCTTCGACGGTCGTTCCATCGTAGAAGGTCTGCCGGTCCACCGCCGCCTTCATCGTCATGAACCTCTGATACCGGGTGAACTGCCAGCCGCCAAGGCCGAAAATACAGAGGATCGCCGCCAGCAGCGCCAGCGTCAGCGCGTTGCCGCGCTTGAAGGTGCGCTTGCGCGCATGCTTTCCTTCGGTCTCCTCCAGAAAATCATCGTAGGCATCGCGGTCGTTGTCCACCAGGAGCACCGCCTGGCGCGCCGGCGCTCTGCGCGCCTTCGCGGCATTCGAACGGCTTCCGGGCGCGCCCGGGCTCCTGTCCGCAGGACGCTTTCTCTGGGCGCCCGCAGCTGCACGCGGCCGCGGACTGTCGGCGGAGCTTCCAGCTGCAGTACGCGGGCCGCGGGGCGCAGTATGCCCTGTTGGCCGTGCGGCTGCGCGGCGCGTATCCTTGCGGAGCCTGGATTCCCTCTCGAGCTCATCCCAGGCCGCCAGAAGGTCATCCTGATACGCCACTTTCTTGGAAGAAGGCGCCTGTTTTTTGCCCGATGCGGTCTTCTTTGAGGCGGCCGCCGGCTTGCCCGATGCGGCCTTCCTGGGCGATGCAGCGGGCGACTTCGCCGCCCCTGTCTTCTTGGACGACGCCGCGCGGCTTTGGGTTCCCGTCGCCTTTTCGGCGTGATCCATTTCGTCCAGAAAGTCATCATAGGCGTCGCGCTGCGGGGGCCTGGCCGCCGCAGTCTTCCCCGGTCCATTCTTTTTGGCCACCTTTGCACGCTTTTCAGCCGCAGGCTGCCCGCCGCTCGCCCCGGATATCGTCTTATTGGTTTCCGTCATCGATTCACTCCATGCTTTTTTCCATAGAATAACCCGATTTGCCCACATTCAACGGGGCGAATCCGCTTCCATTATACGGGATAATTGTGCCGAAGACAGGATGCCGATGTTAAAACATGGCTCTATTTCACGTCTGGCGGATCGCACTTGTTGCGCGCCTGTCGGACCTTCCGGATCTCGCATTCGAAGCCCTGTTCGGACGGGACATAATAGGGCATGCCCTTCGCCTCCAGCGGCGCATACTGCTGTTCCAGCCAGTGTCCGGGATAATCGTGGGGATACTTGTAGCCCTCGCCGGAGCCGATCTGCTCCGCGCCCTTGTAGTGCGTATCCCGCAGATGCACCGGCACGCTCTGATAGCCGCCGCGCCGCGCGTCCTCCATGGCGCGGTCGATGGCCATGACCACGGAATTGGACTTCGGGCTTTCGCAGACGGCGATGATCGCCTGGGAGATGGGCAGCTTGGCCTCGGGCATGCCGATGGTCTCCAGCGCCTGGGCGGCGGCAACGGCCTGCAGCATGGCCATGGGGTTGGCGAGGCCCACGTCCTCGCTGGCGTGGGCGATGACGCGGCGCACGATGATCCTGGGGTCCACGCCCGCGTAGTTCATCCGCGCGAACCAGGCCAGCGCGGCGTCGCTGTCCGAGCCTCTGAGCGACTTGCAGAAGGCCGAGAGCATGTCGTAGAACATGGATTCATCCATCTGCATCACGCGGCTCTGGATGGACTCCTCGGCCACCGCGAGCGTGACATGGATGGATCCGTCCGCCTCCATCGGCGTGGTCAGCACGGCCAGTTCCAGCGCGTTGAGCGCGCTGCGGGCGTCGCCGTTGGCCACCTGGGCGATGTGGTCCAGCGCATCGTCGTCGATGCGCACATCGTCATAGCCATAGCCGCGCTCGGGATCGGCGATGGCATGGCGAATCGCCTCTTTCACGTCCTCCCCGGTCAGCGGCTCAAAGTGAAACAGCCGGCAGCGGCTGACAATCGCAGGCGTCATGGCGATCATCGGGTTTTCCGTGGTGGAGCCGATGAACCGGATGGTGCCCTTTTCGATGGCCGGCAGGATGGAATCCGACTGGGCTTTCGACCAGCGATGGCACTCGTCCAGCAGCAGATAGGTGGGCCGCCCGTAGAGCTTCAGCCGCTCCTCGGCCTCTTTGAGCACCTCGCGCACGTCCGCCACGCCGCTGGTGACGGCGTTGAGCTTGGCGAAGGACGCCTGCGTCGTCTCCGCAATGATCGAAGCCAGCGTGGTCTTTCCGCAGCCGGGCGGGCCCCAGAAGATGGAGCTGGTCAGCCGGTCGGCCTCGATGGCGCGGCGAAGCAGCTTGCCCGGGCCCACGATGTGGCGCTGGCCGATGAACTCGTCCAGCGTGCGCGGGCGCATCCGATCCGCCAGCGGCGCCATGGTCTTTGCGGCGGACGAAAAGAGATCTTCCATGGAAATCCTCCAAAATAAAACAAAAGGAACGCCTTTTGCGCGTCCCCTTCGTTTGCACTTCGATGACCTTACTCTGCAGCTTTTGCAAGGCGCTTTGCCATACGAGCCTTTTTGCGGTTCGCAGCGTTCTTATGGATAACGCCCTTTGCGGCAGCCTTGTCAACCGCGCCCTGAGTCGCGCTGAGCAGCTTGACATCGGCCTCGTTCGCGGAAACGGCGGTTTCAAACTTCTTGATCTGGGTCTTCATCGCAGACTTGATCATTCGGTTGCGCAGGTTCTTCTTCTGATTCACCTTTACGCGCTTGATGGCAGACTTAATGTTCGGCAAGTTCGTTCACCTCCCTACGCAAATTAGCATCTAGTATTTTATCACGCCTGCCCCCAAATTGCAAGCCTTTCCAGACATTTTGATGATAAACTTGAGTAAACTAATGCCGAATCTCTCAGGAAAGCAGGTAATCGCCATGAAGCATCCCCGCACCGATCTCGCCATGGAATCCTTTGACAGCGCAAGCGAATCCTCCATTCCCGGCGTCCGCGTAAACCATTGGAACGCCACCGATGTGCGCATGACCGAGGTGATCATTCAGGACCCCGAGACGGCCCGGCAGCTGGGCAAGCCCTGCGGCACCTATCTAACCATGGAGTGCGGGCTTCTGCGCGAGCGGGATCCGGAGGCGCGCATGGCCATGTCCAGCCTGCTGGGCGAGGAACTGGCGCGGATGCTCCATGTGGACAGCAGCGCGCCGGTGCTGGTGATCGGCCTGGGCAACCGGTTCATCACGCCGGACTCCCTGGGTCCGCTGACCATCGACCGCACGCTGGTCACCCGCCACATGATCGGCGCGGGCTTCGCGCCGGAAAGCATGCGCTGCGTCAGTGCGATTTCCCCCGGCGTCCTGGGCGTCACCGGCATTGAGACCATGGAGATGGTCCACAGCCTGGTCAACCGCATCCAGCCCCAGGCCGTCATCTGCATCGACAGTCTGGCCGCCCGGGAATCCTCCCGCATCGGCAGCACCATTCAGCTGGCCGACACCGGCATTCAGCCCGGCGCAGGCGTGGGCAATCATCGAAGTCCGCTGACGAGGGAAACCCTGGGCGTAGACGTGATCGCCGTCGGAATGCCCACAGTGGTGTACGCCGCCACGCTCGCGCGGGATGCGTTCGCGGCCATCTCCGACCGGAGTCCCGACGAGGAGGCGCTGACCGACCTCGAGCGGGAGCTGCTGGGGCAGGACATCGGCGAGATGATCGTCACCCCCCGCGAGATCGACGCCATCGTCAAAAGCGCCGCCGGCATGATCGCTTCCGGCGTCAACGCGGCCCTTCATCCCCAGCTCAGCGACGCGGAAATCTCCGCCATGATGGATTGACCCAGAATTACCCGCAGTTGTTCACAATTTGTACACATGTGGTTCACGGACCGCTCCTATAATAACATCATCGGCTTGAGCAACCGATAAGCATTCGGAACATGAGTGCCGGAGCTGTTTATCCCCTTTACTGCTGCGGCAGACTCGTTTCCGGTAGTCTCCTTCATCTATTTCCCTATACCCCCTTTCTCAGAGAGGAATCGCCTTGAGCAAGCGATTCCTCTCCTCTTTTTGGGCCGTCTTGCGAAGCTCCGCCTGCTGTGCTATAATAAACGCAGAACATTCGGGAGGTGATTTTCGATGAGACGGCTTTGCATGGTGCTGGCGATTGTACTGCTGCTGTGCGCTCCCGCCCTGGCGGAGCGCGCGGGGTTCGACGACGTGCTCGAGGGCGAAGGCTGGTTCTTCGGCAAAAAGGATGACGGCTGGATGCTCTGCAGCGCGGACGGAACGCTGCTGCTGGATTACTTCTGGTCGGACGACGAATTCGCCAGATCCTCCGGCGGCCCCTTCGCGGGCTTCCAGCCCAACGGTCTGGGCATCCTGCGCTTCGGCGAAGGCGACGACGCGCTCTACGGCTGCATCAATCGGGAGGGCGCCTTCGTGCTCGGCCCCGCCTATCAGTTCATCGGCGATTTCGATGAAGACGGCGTGTGCATCGTTCGAAAACACGACTCCTTCGGCCTGATGAACGACAAGGGCGAAATCGCGCTGAATCCCGAATGGGGAACGATGGAGCGCACCAGCTACGGCGCTTACGTCGCAACCGATTGGAACGCGCCGCACTATTTCACCATTCAGGACGGCAAGGCCGTGGAACTGGAGCCGGTGAGCACCGCCTACGACATGACGGATTACTATCCACACACCGGTGCAAGGACGCCTGCGCTGGATGAGCCGGCTTCGCTCCGGCTGACCGACAACCTGCCCTGTCTGGACGGCGCGACGGCGCTGTTTCCCCTGTACTCCGGCCTGGTGCAGGCGGTCTACCCGGAGGACGTGCAGCTGGAAAATCCCGACACGGTGGAGCGCCCCGTCATGGCCTACACCAACACCGTCGGCGCATATGAGCGGCTGATCAACGGCGAATGCGATCTGGTCTTCGTCGCGCAGCCCTCCGACGACCAACGGGCCAAAGCGCGCGCCGCCGGCGTGGAGCTGGAGCTGACGCCCATCGCGCTGGAGGCGTTCGTCTTCTTCGTCAGCCCGGACAATCCCTTGGACGACATCAGCGTGGCCCAGATCCAGTCCATCTATTCCGGCCAAATCACCGCCTGGGATGCGCTGGGCGTTCCGGAAATCGGCGAGATCGTCGCCTATCAGCGGCCGAAGAGCAGCGGCAGCCAGACCGCGCTGGAGAAGCTCATGGGCGACGTCCCCCTGATGGACCCGCCCACCGAAATGGTCATGGATTCCTTTGGCATGAGCGATATCGTCTCCGTCGTCGAATACCGGAACATTCCCAACGCCATCGGCTACTCCTTCCGGTTCTTCGTCTCCGACATGATGGAGAGCAACGTGAAGCTCCTGTCCATCGACGACGTCGCGCCCACAGAGGAAAACATCGCCAACGGCAGCTACCCCATCATTGCCCAGGTCTACGCCGCCAGCCTCAAGGGGCAGGACAATCCCAACGTCCAGTCTGTGATCGACTGGCTGCGCTCCGACCAGGGCAAGGAGCTGATCCGCCGCTCGGGTTACGTGCCCTTCCCCTGAAGCGCCGCAGCGCATTAAAAAAGCGTCTTTGTCGCGCTCTGAATGAATCGTCCCGCAGGGTTCCCGACAGATTGCGGCGCCTGTTCCCGCTGGAACAAGCGCCGCTTTTGCGTGTCAAAAAAGGATTTTTGACACTTTCGATGAAAATCTGAGGATTTTC
>JBJEUD010000230.1:0-5662 GCA_051883655.1 Candidatus Faecivicinus sp.
CCAAGCCTTCGGCTTGCCTAATCATTATACCATGATTGTCGCTCCCGCAAATGCGCAAGCGACCCGGCCAAGCCTTCGGCTTGCCTAATCATTATACCGTCATTGATCGTCCTGCTCGAGCAGCCCGGCAATCGGACTCCCCTGCGCGTCGCGCAGCCCGATGCCCAGCAGCCGTGCAAACGTGGGCGCCTCGTCCAGAATGGAAGCGCTTTCCAGCAGGACGCCCTTCCTGAAGCCCGCGCCGCAGACCAGCATGGGCGGCTGCGGACCTTTCTCCGGCCTGTGTCCGTGACTGGAATGGTGCTGCCCGCACCCCGCGTTCCCGTCGACGCGCACCATGGGCGGCAGCCAGTCGGAAGAAAACTCCGTATAGCCGTCTCCCTCCAGCACGAAGCTGAACGTACCCTCCAGCCCGTACCGCTCCCGGCACTCGTCCACGGACAGCACTTCCCCAAATCCATACAGCCCGGTCGCGCACATATCGTTCAGGAGCTTTTCAAATTCCGGCTTTCTCCGCTCGTCCCGAATGTAGACATGGCACGAGAGGCCGCTCTCGACCGCATAGATATCCCAGTCGGCCACTTCCCCGTCTGCATCCACGCGTATATAGCCCTGCTGGGCAAAGTACACATTCGGAGCAACCGTTCTCACCTTTTCCATATGGCCATGATCGCTGACGATGGCGAATGCCGTGTTTTCGGATATGCCCGCGTCTTCGACCGCCTGCATCAGCCAGCCGATCCATTCGTCCGTCATCCTCAGCGCCTCGTCCACCTTCGCCGAGTACAGTCCGCTGACATGCCGGCAGTGATCCACCATACCCGGATGCGTCAAAAGCAGGTTCGGCCTGAATTCGCGGATGATGTCCGCCGCGCATCTCATGGAGAAGATCTCATAGGACGGGTGGCGCTCAGGCGCGTTCAAAATCGGCAGATATCTTTGAATGATCGGCTGCAGCGCAGGCGAGCACATGCCCGCATACAGCTTTGACAGGTCGGGTTCCCGCGCGGCATCGCTGTCCATGACCTCCGGAACGAGGTAGTCCACCACATCGAACCCTCCGGCCGTCATCGGCCACCGGCACACCGCCGTGGTCAGGCCGGCGCGGTGCGCGGCATGCAGCAGCGTGTCGCACTTCATCTGGTCCAGCGAATTGAACCAGGCGGGATCCCTGTCCCCAGGGGCGAACAGAACGTTGTTGGGCACGCCTGTTTTTCCGGCCGGACAGCCGGACATCAGGCTCGCGTGAACCGGGTGCGTCAGGCTGGGATAGATGGTTTGAATCCGCTTCACCAGCGAGCCTTCGCGCAGGAGTTTCCCAACGCTCGGCATCCGGCTCAGCAGCTCCAGGTCCTGCCCGACCATGGCATCAACACTCACAATGATCAGATGTTTTCTCATATCAGCCCCACAAATTGATCATAATATTTGCAATATCGGTCATTTTGCACTTGTATTTTACCAAATGTTTGCAGGAAAGTCAATGACTTTGCAAAACAAAATTATACACACGACGAGAAATCCGAGATGTGAACAAAGATCACAATTTGTAATTCAGCTGGAAATGTGATATAATGGCAAGGACAACCTATTGATCCGGAGGGTGCTGCCTTGAAAACTGACCGGCTCCATCAGATGAAAGACTATTTTTTGAGCAACAAAACCGTCACCAATCAGGAATTGTGTGATGTATTCAATATTTCGATCGAAACCGTGCGGCGCGATCTTTCGATTCTGGAAGGCGAAGGCGTCATCCGGCGGGTCTACGGCGGGGCAAAGCTGGCGTATGACAACTCCATGCCGGAGGCGCTGCTGTCCTGGGCCGTGCGCATGAAGGAACACCACGACGAAAAGGTCGCGATCGCCCAGGAGATGATCAAGCGGATCCCAAACAATGCCACGATCGCTTTGGACAGCGGAACGACGATCTTTGAGGTGGCAAAGCTCCTTTCCCAAAAGCAGAACCTGACCATCATCACGAACTGCATTCACCAGGCGGTGGAGATCAGCCAGAGCACCGATCATCTGCTGTATTTCATCGGCGGCGCAATCAAAAAGGACGAGCTGATCACCACGGGATTTCTGGCCTCGGATTTTCTCAGGAATTTTTCGCAGATCGACATGGCGATCATCTGCTCGGACGGCATCGACGCCGAATCCGGCGTGACGGAATACAGCGTGGAGATGGGACAGCTGAAGCAGCAGATGATTCAAATGGCCAAGAAGACCTACTATCTCGGCGATTACAATACCTTCGGCGCGAAAGCGCTCTTCAGGTGCTGCCCGCTGGAGGACATCGATACGATCATCACAGACGACAAGCTCTCCCAGGAGTACATTGCCGCCATCAGGAAGCGAAATATCGAGCTCGTTCTCGCCACAACGAAGAGCTGACGGAGTCCGTCAGGATCCATCACGCCCTTCTGCGGAGAAACAGGACGGTTTCCAGCTTCATCCACAGTCGGCCGCGCCGAATCTGAATCTGCAAAGCCGCCCGGGCAGGAATTTCGGAGCATCTCTGAAATTCCCGCCCGGGCGGCTTTTTCAAACAACCTGTGCGTCTGAAGATTTGAAAAGGGCGTTTGGCAGCTCCGGTCGGAAGGCCCGGGCCGCCGACGCCCGTCATGCGAAACAACTGATATCACCCATTTTCATGATCCAGGGACGGCTCCCTTTGCGCACGGCGAAACTGCGCGCGGCATGTCAATGGGATTTTTTATTTTCCGGCGGCGCAGCCCCCGCAGCCTCCGCAGGTATGGTCGCTGGCTGTCCACAGCGCATCGGCCACCGGGGCCCAGTTCTCGGCGGCATGCACGCACTTTTCGCTCAGCTCGCGCACGTCCTCGGGGTTCTCCAGGTCGGTGGAGTGTGCGCCGGAGATTTCCACTGCATGGGTCAGCGCGCCGGGATTGTCCAGCAGCGGGCAGGGCCGCAGGTGGTTCTCGTTCCAGGGCTGGCCGTCGTGATAGGCCATGAACAGCGGGCTCTGCAGCGCCTCCAGCAGCGACTTCTGACGGATGTTGGAGTCGGAATAGTGGATAAACGCGCAGGGCTCCATGTCGCCGTTGGCGTTGATGTGCAGATAGGCGCGGCCGCCGGCAATGCAGCCCTTGGGATATTCGCCGTCGTTCCAGAAATCCAGCGTGAACAGCGGCTTCGTCTCACGGAAGGCACGAACCTGACGATACATGAATTTGCGCTGCTCGGCGGTCACCATCAGCTCCGGCACGGCGGCCTTGCCCACGGGCATGTAGGTGAAGAACCAGCAGAAGCGCGCGCCCCAGTCGATCATCTGATCGTAGTAGGCCTCGGAGCCGATCATCTCCACGTTCCTAGAGGTGTAGCAGCAGGAGATGCCGAAGGGCAGTCGCTTCTCGCGCAGGATCTTCATGGCGCGCTCCACCTGGGCAAAGGTGCCTTCGCCGCGGCGGAAGTCGGTGTCCTTCTCAAAGCCCTCCACGGAGATGGCCGGGATGAAGTTCTTCACCCGCAGCATCTCGTCGGCGAAGGCCTCGTCGATCAGCGTGCCGTTGGTAAAGGCGGTGAACTCGCAGTCGGGATGGGCCTCGCACAGGCGGATGATGTCCTTCCTGCGCACCAGCGGCTCGCCGCCGGAATAGAGGAAGAAGTAGGTGCCCAGCTCGTTGGCCTGATTGATGACGTCGTCCAGCTCCTCGTAGGTGAGGTTCAGCTTGTTGCCGTACTCGGCCGCCCAGCAGCCGGTGCAGTGCAGATTGCAGGCGCTGGTGGGATCCATCAGGATGGCCCAGGGAATGTTGCAGCCGTACTTCTCCTTCAGCGCGTCCTGGCGCTTCGTGCCGTCCATGCTGGCGTTGATGAACAGGTTGCGCACCAGCGTCTTGAGGACGTCGTGATCCACCTCATCGCACAGCTTGACGACGAATTGGTTCCATACGTTGTCGGGATTCATCGCCGGCTCGCGCACCGCCGCGATCTGCGCGGAATAGGTTCCGCCCACATCAAACCGCTCGGCCCACTCCACCAGCCTTGACAGATTTTCGGAAGGGTTCTTCAACACATAGTTCAGCACTGCCTCCAGCGCCATGTCCTGCACCTTGTCCTTGATCGTGCTCATGTTGTTCTCCTTCGTGTTCTCGTTCTCGCGCGGCGGCGTTACAGCGTGTCAAACCGCTCGCCATGCCGCTGCTCGTCGCTGTACAGCTCCCGGGGCAGAATATTGGGATAGGCATGCCACTGGCGGATGGACAGCACGCCGCGCCCGCCGGTGAGCGGCCTCACGGAGCCGTCCGCGCCGGTAAAGCTACCCGTGACCTCGTCAAACGTCAGCGTGGCGACGGGATAGTCCGGAACCTGATGGGTCACGCCCCAGGTTGTCGCATTGCAGACGTGGGCCCGTGCTTCGAGCACGCCGTCCGCCACCTCCATCCGGATGCGGTAGACGGTGGGAATGAAGCCGTCCAGCTCGCGCATGAACGCCCAGTCCTCGTGAGTGATGGACAGCTTTCCCTCGGGGTAGTGCCGGCCGGTCTGCAGATCGAACAGCGAGAAGTCCTTCATTCCCAGGCGCATGTCGTAGAGCGACGCGTGCATTTCATTGAAGCCGATCCAGCCCCAGTCCTCCCAGCCGCCCAGCTCGGCCGCGCAGGAGTCCACGGCCACGTAGCGCTCGCGGATGCCCATGCCCCTGACGTGCACCGGCCTGCCCTGAAGGTACAGCGTGCCCTCCGCGTCGCCCGCCCAGTTGTAGCCATAGGTGATGGAGTGCTGGGTCAGATGGGAGGGCTTCTCCCGCCCGTACCACAGCGGATAGCCGTGGGGCCTGTGGTACAGATCCGCCCTGTACGCGCCGTCCAGCGAATCGAGCATCAGATGCCAGGAGTGATCCTCGAAGCATTCCACTCTGTACTCGTCTCCGCAGGTGACGGTTACCTTGTGTTCCTCCCGAATGATCTGCAGCGATCCTGCAGGCTTTCGCAGCAGGCGCTCGAACTTCATGCCGGGAAACCGGGCGACCTTATAGATGGACTGCGGCAGCTGCTCCACGCGGCCGCTGCCGCAGGTCCAGGTCATGGACACCACATCCAGCCTTTCCTGCGCCATGGACAGGATGGAACCGCCCACGGAATACAGCTCTCCATCGTCTCCGGTCATGGAAAACTGGAACAGCCAGTCCAGAAAGCCGGAGCGAACCTCCTCCTCCACACCGCAGCGCGCTTCATCCGCGAGCGTGACGGCCGGATTGGCAATCTTCATAGGATTTCCTCCTCATTAGCCCTTTTTCTTCTTGATGATGACCGCGGCTGCGACGACCACAACCGCGATGACCGCGACGACGATGATCTTGGTCAGCATGTCTCTCCCCTCCTTGCATCTTCATGTTTTTCGCTTTTCATCCGCGATTTTGCGGATCAACGCGCCGTTTCCGGCCGGTTGATGACTGGATTATATCCGTCGCTTGTTTCCGAAATGTCTGAAAAGCATTGCTGAAATATGAATATGCATTCTGCTGTTGGAAGAGCTGCTCTCTGGCGGCCATAGCATTCTTGACAACCGTCTTTTGCAGGATCGGACCTCAGAGGTTTTTCATGAGATGGAAGCTACAGCCTGAAGGCGAGATCCGTGGCTTCCCAGGGCATCGTGCTGGCGTTGGCGCCGAAGTGGCCGTAGCAGGATACGGTGG
>JBJEUD010000231.1:0-31876 GCA_051883655.1 Candidatus Faecivicinus sp.
GCAAGCCTGCAGGCGAGATCATCAAGAAGCTGATGATGCTGGGCATCATCGCGACCATCAACAACGAGCTGGACTACGACACGGCCAATCTGGTTGCGTCCGAGTTCGGCGTGGAGCTCGAGCTGAAGCTGGCTGAGACCGCCGAGGACGCGCTGGAGAAGGAGGATGTGGAGGACACCGAGGAGGATCTGATCGCCCGTCCGCCGGTCGTCACCATCATGGGCCACGTCGACCACGGCAAGACGTCCCTGCTGGACTACATCCGCAAGTCCCGCGTCACTGCGGGAGAAGCGGGCGGCATCACCCAGCACATCGGCGCGTATACCGTCGACCTCAAGGGCCAGCAGATCACCTTCCTGGATACCCCCGGACACGAGGCGTTCACCTCCATGCGTCTGCGCGGTGCGCAGGCCACGGATATCGCCGTGCTGGTGGTTGCGGCGGACGATGGCGTCATGCCTCAGACCATCGAGGCCATCAGCCACGCCAAGTCCGCGGGCGTTCAGATTATCGTCGCCATCAACAAGATGGATAAGCCCACCGCGAATCCCGATCGCATCAAGCAGCAGTTGACCGAGTACGATCTGGTCTGCGAGGAGTGGGGCGGCGACACGATCATGGTTCCCGTCTCCGCGATCACCGGCGAGGGCGTCGAGCAGCTGCTCGAGATGATCCTGCTGGTGGCCGAGGTTCAGGATTACAAGGCCAATCCGAACCGCAAGGCCCGCGGCATCATCATCGAGGCGCGCCTGGACAAGGGCCGCGGCCCGGTGGCGACCGTGCTGGTCAAGAACGGCACGCTGCGCATCGGCGATACCATCGTCGCCGGCACGGCCTACGGCCGCGTCCGCGCCATGGTCAACGACCGCGGCGAGCGCGTGAAGGAAGCCGGCCCGTCCGATCCCGTGGAGGTCATCGGATTCAACGACGTCCCCGATGCCGGCGATCAGATCAGCGCGGTGGACGACGACAGGCTCTCCCGCCAGGTCGCCGAGGAGCGCAAGGACAAGCTGCGCGCGGCGCTGATCAAGGATCAGCAGAAGACCACGCTGGACGATCTGTTCAACCAGATTTCCGCGGGTCAGATCAAGGATCTGAACGTCATTATCAAGGCCGACGTTCAGGGCTCGGTCGAGGCGGTCCGCCAGTCGCTGGAGAAGCTCTCCAACGACGAGGTGCGCGTGCGCTGCATCCACGGCGCGGTTGGCGCGATCAACGAGTCCGATGTCATGCTGGCCTCGTCTGCGAACGCCATCATCGTCGGCTTCAACGTTCGCCCGGACAACAATGCCCGCGACATGGCGGAGCGCGAGAAGATCGACGTGCGCCTCTATCGCGTCATCTATCAGGCGATTGAGGACGTGCAGAACGCCATGAAGGGCCTGTTGGCGCCGAAGTTCAAGGAGGTCCTGCTGGGCCACGCTGCTGTGCGCAGTCCCTTCAAGGTTTCTGGCGTGGGCACGATCGCAGGCTCCTATGTCACCGACGGCAAGATTCAGCGCAATGCGCAGATCCGCCTGCTGCGTGACAACATCGTCATCCATGAGGGCAAGATTTCTTCCCTGAAGCGTTTCAAGGACGACGCGAAGGAGGTCAATACCGGCTATGAGTGCGGTATCGGCATCGAAAACTACAATGACATCAAGGAAAACGACGTCATCGAATGCTTCATCATGGAAGAAGTGGAAAAGTAAGCATATCGCATAACATAACGGGCGTTCGTTGAACGCCCGTTATCCGCGTTTTGACAGGAGGAAATTATGGCATCTTTTGATCGCATTGACCGCATTTCCCAGGAGGCCCAGAAGGCCATTGACGCCATCATCCGCGATGAACTGAACGATCCCCGCATCGGCGGCACCTGGTCCATCGTCCGCTGCGAGGTGACCCGCGACCTGCGCTATTGCAAGGTGCGCATTTCGATTCTGGAGAACGATCGCCGTAAGGGCATGATGGAAGCATTGACCCGCGCGGCGGGCTTCGTTCGCCGCGAGCTGGGGCGCAGAATCGATCTGCGCTATGTGCCGGAGATTCTCTTCGAGCTGGACACCAACATCGAGTACGCCGCGAAGATCAATCAGATTCTGAAGGAGCAGGAAGGTCATGGGGATGCAGGCGACAATTAAAGCGCTGGCCGACTGGCTGAAGGCGCACGATGATTATGTATTGATCGGGCATGTGCATCCCGACGGCGATGCGGCCGGTTCCTGCATGGCTGCGGCGCTTGCGCTGAACGCCCTGGGCAAGCGCGCATTTGTCTGCCTGCCCGGCGGCGTGGCGAGGATGTACGGATGCTTTCCGCGCGCGGCGGAGATCATCGCGCCGCAGGACGCGCTGCCCTTTGCGCCGAAGACAGCCTTTGCGCTGGACGTCTCCGAGCCGCAGCGGCTGGGCGACGCGGCTGCGCTGTATGAGGCGTGCGAAGCCCATGCGGTGCTGGATCATCACGGCACGAATGAGGGCTTCGGGGAGATCTGTCACGTGGACGGCGACTGCATCGCCACGGGTCAGCTGGTGCTGGCGCTGATCGACGCGCTGGGCGTGACGCTGACGAAGGACATGGCCACCTGGCTGTTCGTCGCGATCTCCACGGACAGCGGTCACTTCCGCTTTTCCGGAACGTCGCCCGAGACCATGCGCGCTGCCGCGCGGCTGCTGGAGGCCGGCGTGGACATCGCCTGGTGCACGCGGCAGCTCTGGTATACCCGCTCCCGCGCCCGGACGAAGCTGATGGGCGTGGTGCTGGCAGGTCTGGAGGTCAGCCCGGACGGAAGGATGGCGTGGGCGCGCCTGACGGAGCAGATGCTCGCGGACTGCGGCGCACTGCGCGAGGACAACGAGGGCATCGTCAACTATCTGCTGGAGATCGAGGGCGTGGAGTTCGCAGCGCTCGCCGAGGAGCGCGATGGCGCGACCAAGTTCTCCTTGCGCGCCAAGGAATGGCTGGATGTGGCGGCGAACGTGGCCAGGCCCTTCGGCGGCGGCGGGCATTCCCGGGCGGCGGGCTGTACGCTGAACATGCCCATGGAAGAGGCGCTGAAGCAGGTGCTCGGCCGCGCGCAGATCGCCCTGAACAATCACTGAACGAAATGGAATGATGCTATGAACGGCTTTTTGATTGCGAACAAGCCCACGGGCACGACCTCGTCCAATCTGGTCGTGTTTGTCCGCAAGCGCCTGCCCCGGGGCACGGCCATTGGTCACGGCGGCACCCTCGATCCCGAGGCGTCCGGCGTGCTGCCGCTGTGCATCGGGCGCGCGACGCGGCTGTTCGACTACATCATCGATAAGAAAAAGACCTATGTCGCCGAGATTCAGCTCGGACAGGAGACGGACACTCAGGACGCCACGGGCCAGATCATCGCCGAGCATGCGGTGGATGTGGGGGAGCGGGAACTGAGAGCTGTGCTGCCCCGGTTTGTCGGCGAGATCGAGCAGATCCCGCCGATGTATTCGGCCATCAAGCGCGACGGCAAGCGCATGTATCAGCTGGCGCGAAAGGGAGAAACCGTCGAACTGGAGCCCCGGAAGTGCCGGGTGGATGCGGTGGAATATCTGGAGTGCACGGGCGAGAATCGCTACAGGATTCGCGTGGACTGCGGCAAGGGTGTGTACATTCGCACACTCTGCCACGACATCGGCCGCGCGCTGGGCTGCGGCGCGCACATGGCGTCGCTGGAGCGTACCGCCGCGGGCATTTTTAGGATTGAAGATGCCTTGACCCGCGAGCAGATCGACGCCCTCAGCAGGACAGGCGGGCTGGAGGAAGCGCTGATTCCGCTGGACGCGCCGCTGGGCCATCTGCCGGCGGTTCATGTGGGGGAGAGCGCGCGCCATGCGGTGATCAACGGAAATCCGCTCAAGCAGTGCTGGCTTGACGCGCCTGTCCCGGCGGAGACCGAAGCTGTGCGCATTTACCTCAGCGGCGAATTTGCGGGCATCGGCAAGCCGGAGCCGGACGGTTCCGTGCGCTTTCGCTGCATGATGCTGGAGGTGAAGCCATGATTGTGATCCACTCCGAGACAGAGTTTTCAGGGCGCGCCTCCGTGGCGGCGCTGGGCATGTTCGACGGCGTGCACATCGGACATCAAAGGCTGATCCGCACGGCGGTGAAGCTGGCGAAGGAGATGGATGCGCAGAGCATCGTGTGCACCTTCGATCGCCATCCGCTCTCGCTGCTCTGTCCGGAACGCGCCCCCGAGCCGGTGCTGTCGCTGGAGGAAAACCTCAGGAAGTTTGAGCGCCTGGGCGCGGACATCGCGCTGGTGAAGCCGTTTACCCGGGAATTTGCCGATATGCTGCCCGAGGACTATTTGGAATTGCTGGTGGACGGCCTGCGCGCAAGGGCCGTCGTCATCGGCGAAAACTATACCTTTGGCCGCGAGGGGCGCGGCAATGCCCAGATGGTCAAGCTGCTGGCGACCAAGTACGGCTATCGCGCGAAGATCGTGGAGCCGGTGACGGACGCGGAGGGCATGATCTCCTCCACCCGCATCCGCGCGCTGCTGCGAAAGGGCCTGAAGGCGCGGGCTGAAACGCTGCTGCAGCTGGATGATGAGGGAAGGGTGTGAAGCCTCGGTGGAGCAGGTCATACTGACGAACATGTGCATGGTATCGGACGGGTGCGGAAATGTGCTGATGCAGCGCAGGCTCGATCCGAATTGGACAGGACTGGTGTTCCCGGGAGGACATGTGGAACCCGGAGAATCCTTTGCGGATTCCGTGATTCGCGAGGTGCGCGAGGAGACGGGATTGACGATCCGGCATCCGGTGCTGTGCGGCGTCAAGCAGTTTTATACGGAGGAGGGCAGTCGATACATCGTGCTGCTCTTTCGTGCGAATGAGTATGCCGGCGAACTGCATTCGTCCGCGGAGGGTGAAGCGATCTGGGTTTCTCGAAAGAGCCTGGACGTGCGTGAATGCGCGCCGGGCTTTGAACTGATGCTGAAGGTCTTCGAGGACGACGCAGTTTCGGAATTCTTCTACGATGGGGAAGCTCACTTTTTCTGATTGAAGTTGGGAGAGAAAAATACATATGGCCAACGTCAGACCAACCGGCCTGGCCGTGATGTGCATGGTCACGGACGGCAAGGGCAACATACTGGTGCAGGACCGGAGCGATCCCCATTGGCCGGGCATCACCCTTCCCGGCGGTCATGTCGAGGAGCGGGAAGCCTTTGTCGATGCGATCAAACGGGAGGTTTGGGAGGAAACGGGGCTGTCCATTCTCAATCCCATCATCTGTGGCCTGCAGCAATTTCACATTGAGGACGGCAGCCGCTATGTTGTGATCTACTTCCGTGCCGATCAATGGGAGGGCGAACTGCGATCCTCGAACGAGGGCCGCGCCATGTGGGTTCCCAGAGAGGGATTGCTGAAGCGCAGATGCGTCAAGCATTTTGCCGATATGCTGGAGATTTTTGAGAATGATACGCTCTGCGAGCTCTACGAAAGTCCGGATGGCAACCGCCTGCTCTGATTCTCATCACAAGCATTCTCTGTTGCAAATTCATCCTCACTTTCCCAAACCTCGTTTCGCATCCGACAGCCTGCCGAAGCCAGGCGGGCAAAGGCAGACCTTGACCGGTCGGATCTATGCCGGTCAAGGTCGTCGGTTTGTAAGATGCAGTGCCAGAAACGCAGCGCAGGATTCAAGCCGCTGCCATAGCGGCGAAGAATCCGTCAACCAAAGCGCGGCAGCAATCGGTCGTCGGCACTGCCGACCTGCCGGCATTGCCGACTGATAAGTTTTGGGAAATATGGGGATTGGGCGTTTACAAATGGAGCCGGGTATGGTAAAATAGAGTTCGTGGCAAAATAGTATTGCCGACACCGCCCGCTCAGTTTGCCGAGCACTCCGACGGCTTACTTGGCGGATGGGAAAAGGAAAGAGGAGGATACTCACAATGGAAATCAACAAGAAGGAAATCATGGAGACTTATGCCCGCCATGAGGGCGACACCGGTTCCCCTGAGGTTCAGATCGCGCTGCTGACCGCTCGCATCAACCACCTCAACGAGCACCTGAAGGTGCACAAGAAGGACCACCACTCCCGCCGCGGCCTGCTGCTGATGGTTGGTCAGCGCCGTGGTCTGCTCGACTATCTGAAGAGCACCGATATCGAAGCCTATCGTGCACTGATCGCCAAGCTCGGCCTGCGCAAGTAAGGGCCGGAGCCAGACGCGAAAGGTGTTCATCGCCGTCGCCCGGGCCGGTTCCGGAGCGGCGGCGTTTTACTGAATTCCGCCTTCGGGGTGGGGTGGAATGCGCTGCGCGCGGACGCTAGGATGCGGAAGATGGTTCCGCAGGCGTGCGTCTGTGCGCAGATGGATCGGGGGATTTGCCCCGCTTGAATTGGTTTCAATAAAAGGATCATAGAAGAGAACCCATAAGGAGGGCCCAAAATGTTCAAGAGCTACACGATGGAGCTGGGCGGCCGCCCGCTCACGCTGGAGTTCGGCAAGTATGCCGAGCAGGCCAGCGGCTCAACCTTTGTTCGCTACGGCGACACCTGCGTTCTGGTGAATGCCACCGTCGCCGACACCCCGCGCCCGGGCATCGATTTCTTCCCGCTGAGCGTGGACTTTGAAGAGAAGCTGTATTCAGTCGGCCGCATTCCGGGCTCCTGGAATCGCCGCGAGGGCCGTCCTGCGGAGAAGGCCGTTCTGACCTCCCGCCTGATCGACCGCCCCCTGCGCCCCCTGTTCCCCAAGGGAATGCGCCACGACGTCGCGGTGGTCGCCACCGTCATGTCCGTTGAGCAGGACAACATCCCCGACATCCCCGCGATGATCGGCGCGTCCGCTGCGCTGGCCACCTCCCAGATTCCGTGGGCGGGCCCCATCGGCGCGGTGAACATCGGCTATGTGGACGGCGAGTACATCGTCAACCCCACCGTCGAGCAGCGCAAGGTCTCCCTGATGAACCTGACCGTGGCCGGCACCAGCGAGGCCGTGCTGATGGTCGAGGCCGGCGCGAAGGAGGTCTCCGAGGAGGTCATGCTCGGTGCGATCCTGTTCGCTCACGAGGAGATCAAGAAGATCGTCGCCTTCATCAACGGCATTGTCGCCGAGATCGGCAAGGAGAAGAAGGAGTTCCCGCTCCAGCTGCCGGGCGACGACGTGAAGGCCGCCGTGCGCGAGTATGCGTACAGCAAGGTCGAGTGGATGTTCGAGACCTTCGACCGCGCGGAGCGCAATGCCCGCGAGGAGCAGGTCAAGGCTGACGTCGCCGAGCACTTCGCCGAGCAGTTTGAAGGCCGCGAAGTCGAGGTTGGCGACGCGCTGTATGCCATCCAGAAGGAAATCATGCGCCGCCACATCATCGACAACGGCGTGCGCCCCGACGGCCGCAAGCTGACCGAGGTTCGCCCCATCTGGTGCGAGGTCGGCGTGCTGCCCCGTCCCCACGGCTCCGGCGTGTTCACCCGCGGCCAGACCCAGGTCATGACCATCGCCACTCTGGCGCCCATGTCCGACAAGCAGCTGATCGACGGCATCGGCACCGAGGACAGCAAGCGCTATATGCACCACTACAACTTCCCGGGCTATTCCACCGGCGAGGCGAAGCCCATGCGCACCCCCGGCCGCCGCGAGATCGGCCACGGCGCGCTGGCTGAGCGCGCGCTGGAGCCCATGATCCCCTCTGTCGAGGAGTTCCCCTACTGCCTGCGCCTGGTCTCCGAGGTCATGTCCTCCAACGGCTCCACCTCCCAGGCTTCCGTCTGCGGCTCCACGCTGGCGCTGATGGACGCGGGCGTGCCGATCAAGCGCCCCGTGGCCGGCGTCGCCATGGGCCTGATCAAGGACGTTGAGAACACCGGCAAGGTGGCCGTGCTGACTGACATTCAGGGCCTCGAGGACTTCCTTGGAGACATGGACTTCAAGGTGGCCGGCACTTCGCAGGGCATCACCGCAATCCAGATGGACATCAAGATCAAGGGCATTGACGAGGCCATTCTGCGTCAGGCGCTGGCTCAGGCCTACGACGGCCGCATGCACATTCTGGGCAAGATGCTCGAGGTGCTGCCCGCCCCGCGCGCGGAGCTGTCCAAGTACGCGCCCAAGATCGTCCACTTCATGATCAACCCCGAGAAGATCGGCGAGGTCGTCGGCCCCCGCGGCAAGACCATCAACAAGATCATCGAGGAGACCGGCGTGAAGATCGACATCGAGGACGACGGCAGCGTGTTCATTGCCACCGAGGATGCCGAGGCTGCCAAGCGCGCCCGCTCCATCATCGAAGGCATTGCCAAGGAACTGCAGGTGGGCGATGTGTTCACCGGCAAGGTCGCCCGCATCATGACCTTCGGCGCATTCGTGGAGTATGCTCCCGGCAAGGACGGCATGATCCACATCTCCAAGCTGGACAACAAGCGCGTGGAGAAGGTGGAGGACGTGGTCAACATCGGCGATACGCTGGAGTGCCGCGTGGCCGAGATCGACTCCCAGGGCCGCATCAACCTGGTGCGCAACGACATCGTGTACGACGATGAATCCATGCCCGTGCGCCGTCCCCCGCGCCGTGACGGCGATCGCGGCGGCCGCGGCGGCGACCGTGGCGGACGTTCCCGCGGTCCCCGCAGGGATTGACCGGCGGCTTTCCGAATGAAATAACCTGCAAGATGGGCATACTGTGTATGTCCATTTTGCATATGAGGAGAACGCATATGAATTTTGACCAGATTACGCTGAGCAACGGCCTGCGCATCATCGGCGAGCGGATCGATCACTTCCGCTCGGTGTCGGTGGGACTGTGGCTGGGGTCGGGCTCGCAGTTCGAGGTGCCCTCCGAGGCGGGCGTGAGCCACTTCCTGGAGCACATGGTGTTCAAGGGGACTGAAAAGCGCTCCGCAAGGAAAATCGCCGAGGAGATGGATGCTGTGGGCGGTCAGCTGAACGCCTTTACGGCCAAGGAGTGCACCTGCTTCTATGCCAAGGTGGTGGACGAGCATCTGCCGCTGGCGATGGACGTCATCGCGGACCTCGTGACAGCGCCGACCTTCGACGCCGGCGAGCTGGAGAAGGAAAAGGGCGTGGTCATTGAGGAGATCGCCATGTCCGAGGACACGCCGGAGGATCTGGTGCACGAGCTGCTGATGCTGGCCAACTTCGGCGATCAGCCCGTGGCGCGCCCGATTCTGGGCAATGAGGAGCGCATCAGCACCTACGTGCGCGATGACCTCGTGTCCTATTGGAAGCGCATGTATCGCCCCCAGAACGCCGTGCTGGCGCTGGCGGGTCACTACGACTGGGACAGCGTGGTGAAGCTGGCGGAGGCGCTGCTGGGCAAGTGGTCGCCGGAGGGCTTTGAGAAGCGCGGCTGCGTGACCAACGACGTGCCGCCCACGCTGCTGGTGAAGGAGAAGGACATCGAGCAGATTCACATCTGCATGGGCTTTCCGGGCCTGACGCTGGGCGACGATCGCAACTACGAGCTTTCGCTGTTCAACAGCGTGTTCGGCGGCGCCATGTCGTCCCGGCTGTTCCAGAAGATCCGCGAGGAGCGCGGCGCGGCCTACACCGTGTACAGCTATCCCAATGCCTATACCGACGCGGGCATGCTGTCCGTCTATGCGGGCACGAACCCCGAAGCGGCGGTGGAGGTCTGCGGAATGATTCTGGACGAGGCGAAGAAGCTGGCGGATCAGGGCATGACCGCGGAGGAATTTACCATGGCCCGCGAACAGCTGAAAGCCAGCTACATCCTGGGCCTGGAGTCCACCAGCGCCCGCATGCAGTCCATCGGCCGCCGCATGCTGCTGATGAACGCCACCCGCACCGAAGCGGAGGTCATCGACCGCATCGAATCCATCACGCACGAAAGCGTCAACCAGATGATGCGCGAGATCCTCTCCGCGCCCCATTCCACCGCGCTGGTGGGCAAGGATGCCGAGCGGATTTCGAAGGAGATCGTTTAATAAAGGGGCGCTCCTGCACGGCGGGAGCACCGTTTTTGATGGAGAGATGCATGATGAACGTACAGATACTGCAGCTGGTCGAGGGCGCAAGGCAGGCCCGTGGGCTGACCGTGATCATCGACGTGTTCCGCGCATTCTCGGTGGAGTGCTATGCCATGGCCCGCGGCGCGAAATTGATCCTCCCGGTGGGGGCGCTCGGCGATGCATTTGCGCTGAAGGCGGCGCATCCCGGCGCGCTGCTGGTGGGCGAGCGGGGAGGAAAGAAGTGCGAGGGCTTCAACTGCGGCAATTCCCCGTCGCAGCTGGAGGACTTCGATGTGCGGGGAAAGACGATTATCCATACCACCAGCGCGGGCACCCAGGGCATTGCCAACGCAGTGCACGCCGATGAGATTCTGGCCGCCTCGCTGGTGAACGCCCGCGCCACGGCGGAATACATACTCCGGCGGAATCCGGAGGAGGTTTCGCTGGTCTGCATGGGCCTTGGCGGCGAGCGGGAGACGGAGGAGGATACGCTCTGCGCGGAGTACATTGCCGCGCTGCTCCGCGGCGAGGAGCCGGACATCTCCGACGGGATTGCCGGCCTTGCCAATACCAGCGGGAGAAAGTTCTTCGATCCGGCAAAGGCGGAAATCTTTCCGCAGAAGGATTTCGAAATGTGCACTCAGCTGAACCGGTTCCCGTTCGCGCTGGTCGTCCGAAGGGGAGAGGACGTGCGCGTGGAGCGGATGGATGTGTAGGAAAGCACCCTCCGTAAAACAGTTCATCCTCCGTATGCTGCGATCATACGGAGGATGATTTTATGCTGTTTTATGGGATCGCCCGATTCCCGGAGGGCGTCTGTACCTAGGCAGACTGCCCGGCCATCGGCAGGCGGGCGCTCATTCCTTGCCGTCGAAGAGGTGCCGGTTCTCCTCCTTGTAGTCGCGCTTCATGTTGCGGGCATGCTTGCGGGCGTGGACGTCGCTGTATTCCCCGGCGGTGATGCCGTAGCAGAGCATCACATCGGCCAGATACATCTGCACATCGGCCATCTCCTCGATGAAGTGGCGGCGGGTCTCGGGATTGTTCATGATCTCGCCGTCACCGCGCTTTTTGATGATGTCGATCACCTCGCCGATCTCGGCGATTCCCCACAGCAGCTGCTCGCGGGCGCGCTCCGGCGGCGTGCCGCCCCAGTCTTCCAGGTGCCTGTCCTGAAGCTCGCGCTGCATGGCGAGCAGGTCGGAGATGCGAAGATCCATGAAAATGCCTCCAGTGTATGTGTTTTTTGTGCTCAGATTCTGCGAATGGGAATCATGTGGTAGTTCTTTCCGGTGTGCGGATCGGTAAAATCATGCACCGCGCCGGCCAGTGACAGGCCGCGCCCGGCGAGATATTCCATCGCCCGGCGGAAGGAATCCGGGCCGTCGCATTCGATCTTCAGATATTCGAATGCGGGTATGACCCATTTCGTCCAGCCCGTCGGCGGCTCTGCGCCATCGACGCACTCCGCTCCGGCCAGATAGAGCCCATCGGAGAAATTGTTTGTCCAGGGCATGAAGGCGCGGGACGGGTCGGACATCGCGCCCCAGAAGCCCACAGGCGCGCCGTCCGCGCCGCGCTTGACCAGCGGCTCGATCTCGGGATAAAGGGCATTGGCTTCAGCCCACAGCCTTTGGATGAAGCCCTCGCCGTCGCGGGTGGAGCCCTCGCGGCCGATTACGGTGAAGGTGCTCCTGGTGCAAAATTCGGCGTTCATCGCGCGCATACCTCCTGTGGCTTATTCCGTGAAGGTGTACTTCACCATGTTGCCGGCCTCGTCGCCGGTGGTGATCACCGTGTCGCCATCGGGCTTGACGGTGATGTCCAGAATGGGGAACCGGCCGTTTTCGCGGACGTAGGCCTCCGGGCTGTCGGTCTCCACCTCGATGAACTCCTTGGCCGCGTGGCGGCCGCCGCCGCAGGGATTGATGGTTTCGACGAGAACTTCGTATTCGGTCATGAGAATAGCTCCTTTCAATGAACAAAAATCGGCGCGATCGACGTTCAATCTGCGATTTTCTCCTCATGATTATACCACATTTCACAAATTAACGCAAACAATCCGCGAACGGGATTGACATGCGGACTTTGGAAATATTACAATAAAGAGTGGATTTTGACACAGAGGAGAGTTGCTATGTTCGGGCCGCATTGATGTTTACGTTCAGGCGCGAAGAACTATTATCGTTTTGCAGGAGGGTATATTCATGCAGCATCCCGAACTCAAGGCCGAGGTGGCGCGCCGGCGCACCTTTGCCATCATTTCGCACCCGGACGCCGGTAAGACGACGCTGACGGAGAAGCTGCTGCTCTACGGCGGGGCCATCCGCCAGGCGGGCTCCGTCAAGGCGCGCAAGGCCGCGAGACACGCCACGTCGGACTGGATGGAGATCGAAAAGCAGCGCGGCATTTCCGTCACCTCGTCGGCGATGCAGTTCGACTACGACGGCTACCGCATCAACATTCTGGACACTCCGGGCCATCAGGATTTCTCCGAGGACACCTACCGCACGCTGGTGGCCGCGGACAGCGCGGTCATGCTGATCGACAACGCCAAGGGCGTCGAGGAGCAGACCATCAAGCTGTTCAAGGTCTGTCGGCTGCGCTCCATTCCCATCTTCACCTTCGTCAACAAGATGGACCGCGCCGGGCGCGATCCCTTCGAGCTGATGGAGGAGATCGAACAGGTGCTGGGCATCCGCTCCTGCCCGGTCAACTGGCCCATCGGCATCCACGGCGACTTCAAGGGCGTGTACCATCGCGACACCCGTCTGATCGAGCTGTACAAGGGAGGCGACCACGGCCAGACCCAGGTCGAGGTGCAGACCGTCAGCTTCGACGATCCCGCCTGCCCGTCGATCATCGGCCAGAGCTATTACGACAAGCTCTGCGAGGACGTGGAGCTGCTGGACGTGGCGGGCGACGAGTTCGATCTGGATAAGGTGCTCGCAGGTCAGCTGACGCCCATGTTCTTCGGCTCCGCCACCAACAACTTCGGCGTGGAGCCGTTTCTGAAGCGCTTCCTGAGCTACACCAAGTCTCCCACGCCGCGCAAGGCTGAGGAGGTCGGCGAGATCGCGCCGGACGACGACAAGTTTACCGGCTTCATCTTCAAGATCCAGGCCAACATGAATCCCGCGCACCGCGACCGCCTGGCGTTCATGCGCGTGTGCTCCGGCGTGTTCGAAAAGGGCATGACCGTGTGGCACTCCTCGTCCAACAGCCGCATCAAGCTGGCCCAGCCCCAGACCTTCATGGCCCAGGAGCACGAGAGCGTCGATCTGGCCTATCCGGGCGACATCATCGGCCTGTTCGACCCCGGCATCTTCCGCCTGGGCGACACCATCTGCACCGGAAGTCCGGTTCATTACAGCGGCATTCCGCTGTTCGCGCCGGAGTACTTCTGCCGCGTCTCGCCCGAAGACAGCATGAAGCGCAAGCAGTTTTTGAAGGGCGTCAACCAGCTCTCCCAGGAGGGCGCGATCCAGACCTTCAAGCGCCCGAACATCGGCCGCGAGGAGATGATCGCCGGCGTCGTCGGCATTCTGCAGATGGACGTGCTGGAGTATCGGCTGAAGAGCGAGTACAACGTGGACATCATCCGCGAGGCGCTGCCCTTCCGCCACGTGCGCTGGATTGTCGAGACGCCGAAGCCCGTGGAGCGCTTGCGCCTGACCTCCACCACTGCCGTTGCGGTTGACCGCGTGGGCCGCAGCGTGCTGATGTTTGAAAACGAGTGGAGCATCCGCCTGGCCTGCGAAAACAACGAGGGTCTGGTTCTGGCCGAAACTGCCGACCGCATGACGGCCGATGACATGGAAATCTAAAAAACTCAAACTGCGAAAAGAGGTTTTTTCCCTTGAATATCGTTCGAGATGACATTCGCAACATCGCCATTATCGCCCACGTCGACCACGGCAAAACCACGCTGGTGGACGAGATGCTCAAGCAGGGCGGCGTTTTCCGCTCGAACCAGCAGGTGGCCGACCGCGTGATGGACTCCAACGATCTGGAGCGCGAGCGCGGCATCACGATTCTGTCCAAGAACACCGCCGTGCACTACAACGGCGTGAAGATCAACATCGTCGACACCCCCGGCCACGCCGACTTCTCCGGCGAGGTGGAGCGCGTTTTGAAGATGGTCAGCGGCGTGCTGCTGCTGGTGGATTCCTTCGAGGGCCCGATGCCCCAGACCCGCTTCGTGCTGAAGAAGGCGCTGGAGCTGAACCTGAAGGTCATCATCGTGATCAACAAGATGGATCGCCCGGACGCCCGCTGCGAGGAGGTCGTGGACGAGACGCTGGAACTGCTGATGGAGCTGGATGCCACCGACGAGCAGCTCGACAGCCCGATCATCTTCGCCTCCGGCCGCACTGGAACGGCGACCACGGACTGGCAGCAGCCCGGCAGCGACCTGCGTCCGCTGTTCGACTGCATTCTTGAGCACATTCCTGCACCCGAGGGAGACCCGGAGGGATCGCTGCAGCTGCTGGTCTCCACCATCGACTACAACGACTATGTGGGCCGCATCGGCGTGGGCCGCATCGAGCGCGGCACCATTCACGCCGGCCAGACGGCCATTCGCTGTGTGTACGGCTCCAGCTTCGTCTCCGCGCCGGCGCGACTGGCCGGATTGTTCGAGTTTGACGGACTGAAGCGCGTCAATGCCGAGGAAGCCAGCGTGGGCGACATCGTGGCCGTGTCCGGTTTCCCGGATCTGCTGATCGGCGATACGATCTGCAACGTGGCCATGGCGGAACCGCTGCCCTTTGTGAAGATCGACGAGCCCACCATCTCCATGACCTTCTGCGTCAACGACAGTCCCTTCGCCGGCACCGAGGGCAACTATGTCACCTCCCGCCATCTTCGCGCCCGCCTGGAAAAGGAGGCGCTGACCGACGTATCCCTGCGCGTGGAGGAGACGAACAGCACCGATGCGTTCCGCGTGTACGGACGCGGCGAGCTGCACCTGTCCATCCTGATTGAAACCATGCGCCGCCAGGGCTACGAGTTCGCCATCACCAAGCCCGAGGTGCTGTACAAGACCATCGACGGCGTGCTGTGCGAGCCTGTGGAGCGCCTGGTCTGCGACGTGCCCACCGAGTATTCCGGCAGCGTCATCGACAAGATCGGCCGCCGCCGCGGCACGCTGCTGTCCATGCACGGCGAAAGCCGCATGCGTCTGGAATTTACCGTTCCGTCCCGCGGACTGTTCGGCTATCGCAGCGAGTTCCTGACCGATACCCGCGGCGAGGGCGTGATGAGCTCCGTGTTCGATGGCTATGAGCCCTGCAAGGGCGACATCCCCACCCGCAACAGCGGCGCGCTGGTGGCGTGGGAGGACGGCCTGTCCACGAGTTATGCGCTGTTCAACGTGCAGGATCGCGGCGAACTGTTCATCGAGGCGGGCACCAAGGTGTACACCGGCATGATCATCGGCCGGAACTCCCGCCCCGGCGACATCGACGTCAACGTCTGCAAGAAGAAGCACATGACCAACAGCCGCAACTCCGCCGCCGCGGAGGAGGCGCTGAAGATCACCGGCGTGCGCATTCTGACGCTGGAGGAGGCCATGGAGTTCATCGACGACGACGAGCTCGTGGAGATCACGCCGAAGTCCATCCGCATGCGCAAGAAGATCCTCGGCACCGAGGCGCGCAAGAAGCTGGAAGCAAGGAAAAAGTGACGGTGCTGCTGCGGGGGAGGCTTTTCTTTGGGAAAAGCCTCCCCGCGCAGCATTCAGAGAAACCGCCTGTGCAGGAGAATATCGCACTTCGGTTCGGGGCAGACGCGCTGGAGGGCGGCGCGATTTGCAGTTCAGCGACCAGAAAGTTTCGAGGGAACATTCATTTCTGCATCGATGAACTGGGAATGGAGCTTTGGAACGCCCGTCTTGATAAGAGGATTGGATCAATTCCGGTGGAGGATGACGGCTTTGCGCATCACGAGGCTTGAACTCAAGGATTATCGCAGCTACGAGGTTTGCACGTTTGAACCCTGCGAAGGCGTAACGGTGCTGCTGGGCGACAACGGTCAGGGCAAGACCAACGTGCTGGAAGCGGTGTATCTCACCTGCACGGGGCGCTCTCACCGCACTCGTCAGGATCGGGAGCTGATCCGCTGGGGCGCGGATTTCGCCGACGTGCAGATTCATACCGAGCGCCGCGACGGAAGTCATGAGGTCGAGATCCTGCTGCCCGCCTTGGGCAAGCGGAAAATCAAGGTGGCGGGGCAGGAGGTCTCGCGCTCCGGCGAATTGCTGGGGCATGTCACCGGCGTGCTGTTTTCCCCGGAGGATCTGCGCACGGTGAAGGACGGCCCCGCTGAGCGTCGGCGCTTTGTCGACATGGCGCTTTCCCAGCTTCGCCCGGCGTATTATTATGCCATGCAGCGCTACAACCGCGCGCTGAAGCAGCGCAACGAGCTGCTGCGGGCGGCGGCGGCGAATCCCTCGCTGCTGGGAACGCTGGATTCCTGGGACGAGCAGCTGGCGCTGGCGGGCGCGGAGCTGATGCGCCACCGGCGGGAGTATGTGGACAGGCTCTCAAAAATGGCCGGTGCGACGCATCAGGATATTGCCGGCGACCGGGAACATCTTCGCATACAATACCGCCCCTGCGTGGATGGGGAAACGGCAGAGGCCTGCATGGAGGCGCTGTTTGGCGCCCGGGAGACGGATGCCAGGCGCATGACCACCTCCGTCGGACCGCATCGCGACGATGTTGCGGTGCTGGTGGACGACCGCGATGTGCGCGCCTATGGCTCTCAGGGTCAGCAGCGCACGGCGGCGCTTTCGATGCGGTTGGCCGAATTGAATGTGATGCGCGACGAGATGGGCGAGTGGCCGGCGCTGATGCTGGACGATGTCATGAGTGAGCTGGATCCCAGCCGCCGCCGCCGCTTGCTGGAGCATCTGAAGGGCATACAGACGCTGGTGACCTGCACGGATTCCGACGATCTGGCAGGTGCGGAAGCGGGAGCGATCTATCGCGTGGACGGCGCGAAGATTTCTCCAATGTGAATGAATGGAATGCGATCGCACAGCGGAGGAATTTGCGATGAACAGCAGTTTGAACGGCAGGACGATTTTCTTTCTCGGCTCCTCAGTGACCTATGGTTCGGCGGCGGGCGGCGTCTCCTTTGTGGACCTGCTGGCTGCGCAGTGCGGCTGCCATGCGGTCAAGGAGGCGGTTTCGGGAACGACGCTGGTGGATAGCGGCGAGGATTCCTACATCGCGCGGCTGAAGCGGATGGACGTCAGTCAGGCGGCCGACCTGTTCGTCTGCCAGCTCTCCACCAACGACGCGTCCCAGGGCCTTCCGCTGGGCTGGTTGGACGGCAGCGCGGACTGCGCAACCATCGCGGGTGCGCTGGAATCCATCATCGCGTATGCGCGGCGCACGTGGAATTGCCCGGTGGCATTTTATACGAATCCGCGATACGACAGTGAGGCCTATGCCCGGATGGTGGACCTGCTGAAGGAATGTGCGAATCTGTACGGCGTCGAGATCATCGACCTCTGGAGCGATGATCAGGTGAACGCCCTTTCCCCGCAGCAGCGGGAGCGATACATGGCCGATCCCATCCATCCCACGCTGGAGGGCTATCGGGAATGGTGGCTGCCCGTATTCGAGCGCAGACTGTCGGAGATTCTGGCTGCGGCTCAATCCTGAAAATTTTCCCCGGAGTCGGAAAATATTGAAAACGAAGCAACGCCGCGCAGCGAAACAATCGCTGCGCGGCGTTGCTTTTGTAAAATCCATAGAATATTGTGCCGGGCTATTGACAGAACGGTCGGACGAGATTATAATAACATTTGAACAGATGATCAAATGTTATTGCGGAGGTGAGCAATGGAATGAGCGAACAGAGGGCGGAGTGCTGCGATGGATTCCATCCCCATGGCGACGTGATCGCGCGCGTGCGGCCGAAGCTCCCGGACGTGGAGGAGCTCTACGACCTTGCGGAGCTGTTCAAGGTCTTTGGAGATACGACGCGAATCCGGATATTGTACGTGCTGTTTGAAGCGGAGATGTGCGTGTGCGACATCGCGGAGATGCTGAGCCTGACGCCGTCCGCGATTTCCCATCAGCTGCGGCTGCTGAAACAGTTCAAGCTGGTCAAGAGCCGCCGCGACGGCAAGACCATCTACTATTCTCTGGCGGATGACCACGTGCGGTCGATCATCGACCAGGGAAGGGAACACATCGAGGAATGAGGAGGAGACACACATGAAGAAGGTATTCAAGATGATCGACCTGGATTGCGCAAACTGCGCGGCGAAGATGGAGCGCGCCATCAACGAGATCGACGGCGTTCAGAAGGCGACGGTGAGCTTCATGGCGCAGAAGTTGACCCTCGAGGCGGACGATGCGCGGTTTGATGAGATCGTGAAGGAAGCGGCGAAGCGCATCAAGAAGGTCGATTCCGAGTGTGAACTGGTGGTAAAATAAGCAAAACAACGCAACAAAGGCGGGTGTACCCATGAGCAAGAAGCAAAAGATGATGCTGGCACGCATCGTGGCAGGCGCAGTGCTGTTTGTGGCGGCGATTCTGATTCCGGCAGAGGGCTGGATGAAGCTGGTATTGTTTCTGGTGCCCTATCTCGTGGTCGGCTGGAAGGTGCTCAAAAAGGCGGCGATCAACATCGCCCACGGACAGGTGTTTGATGAAAACTTTCTGATGTGCATCGCCACAATCGGCGCGTTTGCGTCCGGCGAGTACATGGAGGGCGTGGCCGTCATGCTGTTCTATCAGGTGGGCGAGCTGTTCGAGAACTACGCCGTCGGCCGTTCGCGCAAGTCGATTTCCGAGCTCATGGACATCCGCCCCGATGTGGCCAATGTGGAGCGGGACGGCGCGATCGAGGAGGTCGACCCGGAGGAGGTCGCCGTCGGCGATGTGATCGTGGTGCAGCCCGGCGAGCGCGTGCCGCTGGACGGCACGGTGATTGAGGGCTGCTCCATGCTGGATACCGCCGCGCTGACGGGCGAATCCGTGCCGCGCAGCGTGCGAACGGGCGACAGCGTCATCAGCGGCTGCATCAATCAGAGCGGCGTGCTGCGCATCCATGTGGAGAAGGAGTTTGGAGAATCGACGGTCTCCAAGATCCTGGAGCTGGTGGAGAATTCCAGCAGCCGCAAGGCGGAGGCCGAGAAGTTCATCACGAAGTTTGCCCGCTACTATACGCCTGCCGTCTGCTTCGCAGCCGTGGCGCTGGCCGTTGTTCCTTCGCTGATCACCGGCGATTGGCTGATGTGGGTGAAGCGCGCGCTGCTGTTCCTGGTCGTGTCCTGTCCCTGCGCGCTGGTGATCTCGATCCCGCTGAGCTTCTTCGGCGGCATTGGCGGCGCATCCCGGCAGGGCGTGCTGATCAAGGGCGCCAATTTCCTGGAGACGCTGGCGAAGGTGGACACCGTGGTGTTCGACAAGACGGGCACGCTGACCGAGGGCACATTCAAGGTTACGGCGGTGCATCCCGAGAAGATGAGCGAAGCGGAGCTGCTGGAGCTGGCCGCGTTGGTGGAAAGCTATTCCACGCACCCGATCTCCCGCTCGATCATCGACGCCTATGGCCGCGATCCGGAGCGCCATCGGGTGGCGGAGGTGGAGGAAATCGCGGGCCACGGCGTGAAGGCGACGGTGGACGGACACCGCGTTGTCGCGGCGGGCAACAGCCGGCTGATGGAGTCCCTGGGCGCGAAGTGGACGCCTTGCGAGCGCACGGGTACGATCATTCACATCGCCGTGGACGGCGAGTACGAGGGCCATATCGTGATTTCCGATATCGTGAAGCCGGATGCTGCGGAGGCGATTCAGGCGCTTCGCGGGCTGGGCGTGCGCCGCACAGTGATGCTCACGGGCGACAGCGAGGCCGTGGGCAAGCGCGTCGCGGAGGAGCTCGGGTTGGACGAAGCCTTCTGCGGCCTTCTTCCCGCGGACAAGGTGGAACATGTGGAGCAGCTGCTGAAGGAGTCCAAGGGCGCGCTAGCCTTTGTGGGCGACGGCATCAACGACGCGCCAGTGCTCTCCCGCGCGGATATCGGCATTGCCATGGGCGCGCTGGGCTCGGATGCGGCCATCGAAGCAGCGGACGTGGTGCTGATGAACGACCGCCCGTCGAGCATCTCCACGGCGATTTCCATTTCCCGCAGAACGCATCGCATTGTCAAGCAGAATATCGTTTTTGCCCTGGGCGTGAAGGCGATCGTGCTGGTACTCAGCGCGCTGGGACTGGCGAATATGTGGGCGGCGGTTTTTGCCGACGTGGGCGTGTCCGTGCTGGCGATTCTCAATGCCATGCGCGCGCTTCGGTTTCGGGATTGATCCTATTAAAAAAGAGACGCGCTGTCTCGGTGCAAAGCCGGGACGGCGCGTCTGTTGTGTCAGAGATAGGTCAGAGTTTGCTTTTCCGTGTCCAGTACGGCCTGTGCGCCGATGGGGAAGATGGCGCTGTTCTCTCCGTGTCCGAAGTCATCGCAGTACGCCACGGGGATGCCGTGGCGCAGGCCCAGCCGGGTGAGCCGTTCCAGCAGAGGTTCGCAGACGGGGCTGGAGTAGTGGCCAAAGAGCAGGCCGGTCGCCTGTTTCATGATGGGACTCTGCTCCAGGCGGCCCAGCTCATCGCTGACGTGTTCAATGCCGAAGAACATCTCGTGCTCTTCGATGAACAGCACGTATTCCTTTCCCGAATCGGGTTTGACCCATCCGCTGTGGGCCAGAAAGACGTAGTTGTCCAGATAGCCGCCCGTCAATTCACCGGAAGCCACGCCCGGGGTCAGCGTGCGCCAGGGGCCGCTCTTCACGTGCTCGTGCACGTTGCCCTCCACGATGTGGCGGATGAACTGGCCGCGGTTGTAGTCGGTCAGGCTGACCATTTCGTGGGAGGACAGGCCGTAATAAGTGACCAGCCCCGTGCGGGTGTGGATGGCGTTCAGAATGCTGGTGGCGTCGCTGTAGCTGAGGTAGATCTTGGGTTGCCGGGCGATCAGATTATAATCGAGAAGGGGGATGACCTCGTCTGCGCCCTCGCCGCCGGTAAAGAAGATCGCGGATACGGCCTCGTCGGCCGCCAGCTGATGGATATCGTCGGCGCGTTCCTGATCGCTGGCGGCATAGCCCCAGCTGCGGGAGTAGAGGTTGTTCCCGGGCTTGACGCGGTATCCCATTCCTTCAAGGGAGGTGGTCAGTGCGGCATAGAATGCGGGCTCGGCGATGGCACTGGGAGAGATCAGGCCGATGGTGTCGCCGGGCTTCAATCGTCTTGGAATCATGGGCGCATGCCTCCTGTTCGTTTTGGGGATGAAGATATCGTATCACAAAATGAGGCAACAATCAACGACATCGCCGCAGGATTCGCAGAAAATGGTTGAAGCGCCGCGGAAATAGGGGTATAATGACACGGGAATGCGGAAGAAGGAGAGAATGAGGATGAGAACGCTGATTCGCGGCGGCAGACTGATCGACCCGGCCAATCGGGTGGATGCGGCGCTGAATGTATTGATTGAGGGAGAGAAGATCTGCTGGCTTGGCGCGCAGACGCCGGAAGCCGATCGGGTGATCGACGCGACCGGAAAAATCGTCGCGCCGGGATTTATTGACCTGCACATGCACGAGGATCCCGTTGGCGCGGACGGGAGGATTGAGTATTCCATCTTTGAAAATATGCTCCGCATGGGCGTGACGACGGCGGTCGGCGGCAACTGCGGCATCAATGTATATGATCCGGCGGAGTATCTGAACATCGTCGATCGCGATGGCGCGCCCGTCAATGTGGCGATGCTGGCGGGACACGAGTACTTCCGGCGCGCGGCAGGCGCGACCGACAAGTATGCCCATGCCACGCCCGAACAGCAGCGCGCGATGGCCCAGGGCATTGCGGGCGCGCTGAAGGGCGGATGTCTGGGACTGTCCTATGGGGTGCGGTATGTGCCCGGGATCGATCAGGCGGAGCTCGATCAGACTGCGGCGTGCTGCGCAGCGGAGGGAAAGCTGATCGCCGCACACGTGCGCGACGATGCGGACGGCATCTTCGGAGCAGTGGATGAGGTGGCTCAACTGGGCGCGAGATTTGGCGTTCCGGTGCAGATTTCCCACATCGGCAGCATGGGCGGATTCGGGCAGATGGAGGAGGTCCTCCGCCAGGTGGACGCCTACCGGATGAACAACCTGGACATCGCCATGGACTGCTATCCCTATTTTGCCTTTTCCACTGAGGTCGGCGCGACCACCTACGACGACGGCTGGCTGGAGCGATATCACTGCGATTACGATGCGCTGGAATTCAGCGAGGGCCCATACAAGGGCATGCGCGCCACGAAGGGAACCTTTGAGGAAATGCGCGGGGACTTTCCGGACTGCATCACCGTTTGCTATGTCATGAAGCCGGCGGATGTGGAGCGGGCGCTTCGCCACCCGCGCGTAATGCTGGCCAGCGATGGCATTTTGGACAAGGGTCAGGGGCATCCCCGCGCCGCGGGCACGTTTCCCAGGTTTCTGGCGGAGTTCGCGCGAAGGGGTGTAGTGGATCTGTATACGGCCATCGAGAAGATGACTGCGCTCCCGGCAGAGCGGCTGCGTCTGAAAAACAAGGGGCGGCTCAATGCCGGCGCGGATGCGGACGTGGTGATCTTCGATTTTGAAAAGATCCGCGATTGCGCCACTTTCGAAAATCCCATGCTGCCGCCGGAAGGCATCGACTGTGTGATTTTGGGCGGCAAGGTGGCGGCCAAAGACTGCCGCATTCTGCAGGGACGCTGCGGAAGGGCTGTTCGGGGATGAGGGCAGAGCATTATCGAGAATTCATTGACTGAAATGAGTCGGTGAGATATAATGAACAGGGTGGACGAAAGATGGCCGCCGCGTTCATGTGCCTGTTTGCACGGATGTGCGAAATCTTTCGGCCCGTTCCACCGCGCAGGTCACAAAGGAAAAGGGGGAGACCATGAACTGCTCAGAAGTTTTTTCACAGATGTACCGCCGTGAACCCGACGGCGTGGCTTTTTGTCCGTATCGGATTTGTCCGATTGGCGCGCATTCCGACCATAATTTCGGCAAGATCACTGGGCTGGCCATCGACCGCGGCATTCACATCGCCTATGCTCCAAAACAGAACGGAGTCATCGAACTGAAATCGCTGAACTTTTCGAAGCGCGCGCAGTGGCACGTCGGCACGGCGCTCGAATGTCAGAATGACTGGGCTGACTATCTGCGCGGCGCGACTGCTTCCCTGGCCCGCCGCTATCCGCTGCGGGTGGGCTTGTGCGGCGTGATTGAGGGGACCTTGCCCATCGGCGGCCTGTCCTCATCCGCCGCGGTGATCATTTCCTTCCTGACTGCGCTGTGCAAGGTCAACGACATTCGGCTGAGCGAGCATGAGCTGATCATGATTGCCCAATGGGCGGAGACGGATTTTGTGGGCGTCTCTGTGGGCAAGCTGGATCAGAGCTGCGAGGTCTACTGCCGCAAGGATCAGCTGCTCTATCTGGATACGCTGGACGACAGCTTCGAGCTGATTCCGCAGCATCCTGAAATGAAGCCCTATGAAATCGCCATCCTTTTTTCAGGGGTGGAGCGATCGCTGGCGGGCAGCCGCTTCAACATGCGGGTGGACGAAGCCAGGTCGGCGGCCTATGCGCTCAAGGCGTTCGCCGGCATGGAATACGGTAAATTCAGCGAAACCGTTCTGCGGGATGTTCCCCGGGAGGTGTTCGACCGCTTGGGCGCGCGCCTGCCGGAAAACTGGCGCAAGCGCGCGGAGCACTGGTATACGGAGTTTGACCGCGTGCAGGCGGGGGCGGAGGCCTGGCGGCGCGGCGATATCGAGGCGTTTGGACGGCTGTCCTTTGAGAGCGGCCGGTCGTCGATCGAGAATTGGGAGACCGGGTCCGATGAACTGAAGGCGCTCTATGAGATCATGCTGCGCACTGACGGCATCTATGGCGGTCGCTTCTCCGGGGCTGGGTTCAAGGGATGCTGCATGGCGCTGATTGATCCCAGCTTCAGGGAATCCATTCAACGGAAGGTCACCGAGCAGTACCTCAAGGAATTCCCCGGGCTGGCAGATCGCTTTTCTGTGTATTTTTGCCACAGCGCTGACGGCGTGGGAGCGCAGGGAGGAGCACAATGAAGTGTTTGATACTTGCGGCGGGCTACGCAACCCGCCTGTACCCGCTGACCGAGAACTTCCCCAAGCCGCTTTTGAAGGTGGGGGAGAAGACCATTCTGGACTGGCTGGTGGACGATATGGATGCGTCGGGGGCCGTGGACGAGTACGTCGTGATTTCGAACCACAAATATGCCCATCATTTTGACACGTGGTCCCGTGGAAAATCCTGCCGGGTCACTGTGCTGGACGACGGCACATCCTCCAACGAGACGCGGTTGGGCGCGGTTCGGGACATTCAGTTTACCATTGACGCGCTGAAACTGGACGATGACATGCTGGTGATTGCCGGTGACAACGTGCTGGACTTTTCGCTGACGCGGTTCATCGACTACGCGAAGGCGAAGGGCACCTCGTGCGTGATGCGCTATTATGAGGCGCGGGAGGATCGGCTGCGCAAATGCGGCGTGGCGGAGATCGATGAAAACGATTTGATCCTCACGCTGGAGGAAAAGCCCGCGCAGCCGAAGTCTCACTGGTGCACGCCGCCGTTCTACTTTTACACACGGGAGGATGCGCGGCGGGTGAAGGACGGCATCGCTCAGGGCTGCGGGACGGACGCGCCCGGCAGCTTCATCGCCTGGCTGTGCACGCAGACCCGGGTGCACTCCATGGAGATGCCCGGAAGCCGCTATGATATCGGCAATCTGGAGAGCTATCGGCAGGTGCAGGAGAACTACCGAGGCATCGTGCGCTGAAAAAACCGGATTCCCCGATTGGGGAGTCCGGTTTTGCATATTGCGCGGTCAAGAGAGCAGCGCGCGGTCGTTGACGAACTCGTCGCCGCTGGCCTTCGCGAACTGTTCCAGAAGCATCTCAACGGTGAGGTGCTTCTTCTCCTCGCCTCTGATGTCCAGAATGATCTTACCCTCATGCATCATGATCAGGCGATTGCCGTAGGCGATGGCATCGCGCATGTTGTGGGTGACCATCATGGTCATCAGGTGGTTTTCCTCGATGATCTGCCGGGAGAGCTGCAGCACCTTGTCCGCGGTGCGCGGGTCCAGGGCGGCGGTGTGCTCGTCCAGAAGGAGCAGCTTGGGCTTCTTCAGCGTGGCCATCAGCAGTGTGAGCGCCTGGCGCTGGCCGCCGGAGAGCAGGCCGACGCGAGTGGTCATGCGATCCTCCAGACCAAGGCCCAGCATCCTGAGCTTCTCGCGATAGGATTCGCGCTCTGCCTTGGTGATGCCCTTGCGCAGCGAACGAATCTGGCCGCGGCGGGCAGCCAGCGCCAGGTTTTCCTCGATCTGCATGGTGGCGGCGGTGCCGGTCATGGGATCCTGGAACACGCGGCCCAGCAGCGCGGCGCGGCGATGCTCGGAGAGGGGCGTGATGTCCGTGCCGTCAATGATGATCTGGCCCTCGTCCACGGGCCACACGCCGGCGATGGCGTTGAGGGTGGTGGACTTGCCGGCGCCGTTGCCGCCGATCACGGTGACAAAGTCGCCGTCGTCCAGGTGCAGGTCCACGCCGTTCAGCGCGACCTTCTCATTGACGGTCTTCGGGTTGAAGGTCTTGCGAAGATTGATCAGATCAAGCACGGCTGCGACCTCCTTTCCGCGAAGAGTAGAACTTTCCCTTCCAATAGGGCAGTGCCAGGAACAGCGCGACGATCAGCGCGGAGAGCAGCTTCAGCAGGTTCGTGTCCAGACCCAGCCAGAGCACGATCTGGATGACGATGTAGTAGATCACTGCGCCGAGGGCGACGGCGAACAGCTTCAGCGCAAAGTTGGAGAACAGGCGACCGAAGATGACGTCGCTGATGATGACCGAGGCCAGACCGATGACGATGGCGCCGCGGCCCATGTTCACGTCCACGAATCCCTGATAGTGGGAATACATGGCGGAGGCGAGTGCGACGATGCCGTTGGCAATCATCAGGCCGAGAATCTTGGCCAGACTGGTGTTGATGCCCTGCGCGCGGGACATGGCCTCGTTTGCGCCGGTGGAGCGCAGCGAGCAGCCCAGCTCGGTGCCGAAGAACCAGTACAGGATCGCGATGAGCACGACGATGAAAATCAGCGTGATGAAGATTGGATTCTGGATGGACAGCTCTCTGACGTAGCGGGAACTGACGATCAGATCGTATTTCGTGACGCTGACAGCCTGGTTGGCCTTGCCGCCCATGATCGTCAGGTTGATGGAATACAAAGACAGCTGGGTGAGGATGCCTGCCAAGATCGGCGGAATGCCCATGGCGGTGTGAAACAGGCCAGTGACCAGTCCCGCCAGCATGCCTGCGATCACAGAGCAGACGAGTGCCACCCACACGTTAACGCCGTTGATCATCAGCATGATGCAAACCGCGCCCCCGGTTGCCATCGTGCCATCAACGGTCAGGTCGGAGTAATCAAGAACCTTATAGGTGATGTACAGACCGATCGCCATGATGCCCCAGATGAGGCCTTGGGCAATCGCACCGGGCATGGCGTTTAGCAGTGTCACGAAATTCAATGTCTTTTCCCCCAAGTACGTAATACGTGAAAAGAACAGCAGCCGAAGCCGCTGCTCTTTTCGGCATCAGATTATTCGCCGATGGCGACGTAGTCTTCAGGAATGGTCACGCCCAGGATCTCGGCAAGCTCAGCGTTGTATTCCTTGGTGACATTGGGCGCGAACTCGATGGGCATGGTGGTGATGTCAGCACCATTGACCAGAACCTCGTAGGCCATCTTGCCGGTGGCATAGCCGATGTCATAGTAGCTGATGGACAGGGTGGCAACGCCGCAGCCGGAGCAGATGCCTTCCTCGCCGGCGATGACCGGAACGCCTTCGGGCTCGACGACGTTGCGGATGGCCTCGGTGCAGGAAGCGGCGGTGTTATCCGTGGGGATGTAGAGCACGTCGCTGGTCGCGCAGGCGTTCTGGGTGACGGAGGCGACGTCGTTGGAGTCGGTGAAGGCATAGGGCGTGCAGTTGTAGCCCATCTCGGTCAGATAGCCGGTGATGACGTCAATCTGATACACGGAGTTGGCCTCGGCGGAGCAGTACAGCAGGCCGACCTCCTTGGCCTCCGGGAACAGCTCCTGCAGCATCGCGGCCTGCTGGTCCAGGGGAGCCAGGTCAGAGGTGCCGGAGATGTTAATGCCGGTGGTGCCGGTCCAGTCGGACATGTCCAGCGCGGTGGCGTAGTCGGTGACGGAGGTGCCGAGGATCGGGATGTCGCCGGTGCCGGCCTGAGCGGCCTGCAGCGCGGGCGTGGCGTTGGCCATGATCAGATCCACGCTGTTGGAGATGAAGGTGTTGACGATGGTGGTGCAGACGGCGGAATCGCCGGAGGCGTTCTGAACGTCAAAGGTCACCTGGCCGGGCAGCAGCTCGTTCAGGGCGTCCTGGAAGCCCTGGGTGGCGGCGTCCAGCGCGGGATGCTGAACCAGCTGGCAGATGCCGATGCTGTAAGAGGCGGCTTCGTCCGCCATGGCCGGAACGACCATCATGGACAGGCAGAGCAGAGCTGCCATCAGGGAAGCAAGCAGTTTCTTCATTTTGAGTTCCTCCTGTTCGTTCGTTACCTTGGAAAATATTTGAAACCATGTCTGCGCGAGGTCGCGGAAGAATGGCTCCAGACGATGAGAAGTCAGCCGATCGCCTCATAGCCGTCGGGGATGACGACGCCCAGGCTTTCACACAGCTCGGGATTGTACTTTTTGGAAAAGCTGGGGGCAAAGCCGATGGGCATGGTGGAGACGTCTGCGCCGTTGACCAGCACTTCGTAGGCCATTTCGCCGGTGGCGCAGCCCAGTTCATAGTAATCGATGCACAGCGTGGCGACGCCGCAGCCGGCGCAGATGCCCTCGTCTCCGGCAACCACCGGGACGCCCTCCACCTCCACTACATTGCGGATCAGTTCGGCGCAGGAGGCGGCGACGTTGTCGGTGGGGATATAGAGCACATCGCTGGTCTCGCAGGCGCTCTGGGTCACGGAGAAGACGTCGTTCGTGTCGACGAACGCATAGCGGGTGCAGCGATAGCCCATATCCGTCAGCAGGTCGGAAATCGCGTTCACCTGATAGATGGAGTTGGCCTCGGCGGAGCAGTACAGCAGGCCGACGCTTTCAGCCTCCGGGAACAGTTCCTGAATCAGTGCGGCCTGGTCGTCCAGGGGAGCCAGGTCGGAGGTGCCGGAGATGTTGACGCCCGTCACGCCGTTCCACTCGTCCATGTCCAGCGCGGCGGGATAATCGGTCACGGAGGTGCCGAGAATCGGAATCTCGCCGGTGGCAGTGCGCGCGGCCTGCAGGGCCTGCGTTGCGTTTGCCAGAATCAGATCCACGTCCCGGGACACGAAGGAGTTGACGATGGCATAGCATGCGGAGAGATCGCCGGAGCCGTTCTGCTCGTCGAATGTCACGCGATCGCCGAGAAGCGCGGTCAGCGTATCCTTGAAGCCCAGGGTTGCGGCGTCGAGCGCCTCGTGCTGCACCAGCTGGCAGATGCCAACGCGATAGGTCGGTTCCTCTGCGGCAGACGCGCAGGCGGACAGACACAGGATCAATGCGGCCAACAGAAGAGCGAATCGCTTTTTCATGACGGTTACCTCCTCGTCGTTGCTCAAAAAAGCGGCTCTCATCTAAAAGAGAGCCGCTTTGGTGAACGTCGTTGTTCAGCAAGGTTGTTCTTCTTTCAGATGGCAGTTGAGCTTGGAACGATAATAAAAGCCGTAAAAGTAAAAACGCAGTGCGCTGAAAAAGCGAACTGCGTTCATAAAGGCGAAAGAAACCGCTGCCTTGACGGAAACTTCAGGGCAGGAGATGGATTTCACGATACAAAGAGAATTCATAGTCATGATCCATATCCTCCTCTCGCAGCATTCCGGTTCCAAATCTATGTTAAAAATTATAGACACGGAACGCGGATTTGTCAACGGTGTTTTACCCAAGTAAAGCGTTAAATGGATGTAAACTTTTGCAGCGCCGGTTTCTGGGAATCAAATTGCTTCCACTGCGGCCTTTTCAATGGGGAGTCCCTTGACATAGCTGTCGATGAAGGCCTGGAAGCCGGCCACGTCCTCCGCGGCGGGCTGCATTTCCTCGCCGAGCTTGCCGGAGAACACGCGCTGGGAGAGATAGGCGTCCAGCGTCTCGCCCTTGGAGCGGTTTTTCATGTAGGCGGCCAGCAGCGCGATGCCCCAGGCGCCGCCCTCGCCGGCGGTTTCCATCACGGACACGGGCGCGTTGATGGCGGCGGCCATGATGCTCTGCCCGACGCCCTTCGTCTTGAACAGTCCGCCGTGGCCGAACATACGGTCAATCTGCACGTGCTCCTCGTCCAGCAGGATGTTCATGCCGATTTTGAGCACGCTCAGCGCGGAATAGAGGTGGGTGCGCATGAAGTTGGCCAGCGTAAACCGGCTGTCGGGCGTGCGCACGAACAGGGGACGGCCCTCCTCGAAGTGGGTGATGTGTTCGCCGGAATAGTAGTTGTAGGAGAGGAGGCCGCCGCAGTCCCGGTCGCCTTCGAGCGCCTTGCGATAGAGATTGCCGTAGAGATCGTTGGGATCGAGCTGCGCGCCGATGAGCTTTGCGAACTCGCCGAACAGGCCGACCCAGGCGTTGAGGTCCGAGGTGCAGTTGTTGCAGTGAACCATGGCCACGGGCTTGCCGGTGGGTGTGGTCACCATGTCGATCTCGGTGTGCACCCTGGAGAGCGGCTTTTCCAGCACCACCATGGCGAATACGGAGGTGCCTGCAGAGACGTTGCCGGTGCGCACGGCCACGCTGTTGGTGGCGGCCATGCCGGTGCCGGCGTCACCCTCCGGCGGGCACAGCGGAATGCCGGGCTGCAGACGGCCGCTGACGTCCAGCAGCTTTGCGCCCTCGGCAGTCAGGCTTCCGGCGGATTCCCCGGCGACCAGCACCTTGGGAAGAATGTCCAGGAGCTTCCAGGGGAGATTTTCGGGGGCCACGAGCGCGTCGAACTTTTCCACCATACCTGCATCATAGTCGTTGGTGCGGCTGTCGATGGGGAACATGCCGGAGGCCTCGCCGACGCCCAATACCTTTTCTCCGGTCAGCTTCCAGTGGACATAGCCGGACAGCGTGGTCAGATAGCGGATCTGGGGGATGTGCGCCTCGCCGTTGAGCATGGCCTGACGCAGGTGCGCGATGCTCCAGCGCTGGGGAATGTTGAAGTCGAACAGCCGGGTCAGCTCGGCGGCGGCAGGGCCGGTCATGGTGTTGCGCCAGGTGCGGAAGGGCGCCAGCAGCTCGCCGGCTTCATTGAAGGCCATGTAGCCGTGCATCATGGCGCTGAAGCCGATCGCGCCGAAGGTGGTCAGTTCTGCGCCGTATTTCTCGCGAACGTCCTGCGCCAGCTTCTGATAGGCGTCCTGAAGTCCGGTCCATACGTCCTCGATGGCATAGGTCCAGACGTTGTTTTCCAGTCGGTTTTCCCAATCGTGGTTGCCCGAGGCGACGGGTTCATGATTTTCATCGATCAGCACGGCTTTGATGCGCGTGGAGCCAAATTCGACGCCGAGAGTGGTTTTTCCGAGTTCAATGGCTTCGCGGATGCGTTCGGTATTCATGCGGTGATTCCTCCTGATTTCTGATCATTGAGCGCTTTGGCGCGTAGGTTTGCTGCATATCCATATTATAGCCTATTTTTCCGGAATTTGGAAGAGCAATTCTGGCCAAACGGTGCTCAAGAACGGCCAATCGTGAGCGGGCGATATTGACATGGCGTAGGCGAAGGTGGTATCATATAGAAAGTTTTTGCGGAGGAGGAGTGCCTTATGAAGGGCAGAGCGGTGATCAGTCAGTGCCTGCTGGGCGTGTGCTGCCGCTACGATGGAAAGTGCGCGGTGAACGAGGCTGCGCGGGATGCGGCCTGCGCCCGGGGATGGATTCCGGTATGCCCGGAGGTGTTGGGCGGGATGACCACGCCGCGGGCGCCTTCCGAGCGCAGAGGAGACTGCGTCGTCAACCGGCAGGGCGAGGACGTCACAGAGGCCTTTCAGCGGGGCGCGGAGGAGGCGCTGCGGATCGCCCGGCTCTACGGAGCGAAGTACGCGCTGCTCAAGGAGCGCAGCCCTTCCTGCGGCTCAGGGGAGATCTACGACGGCACCTTCTCCGGGGCAAAGTGTCCGGGCGACGGCGTGACGGCGGCGCTGTTCAAGGCAAACGGCATCCGCGTGTTCGGCGAATCGCAGCTCCAGGAGCTGATCAATCAAATGAGATGGGATGATGAACATGATCCGGTTTAACAGCGACTATGTGGAAGGTGCGCATCCGCGGATTCTTCAGCGGATGATGGACGAAAATACCGTTCAGCGGTCGGGCTACGGCAGGGACGAGGTGTGTGAATCAGCGCGCGAGCGGATTCGCGGCGTCTGCGCCGCGCCGAATGCGGACGTGCACTTTTTGGTGGGCGGCACACAGACGAACTTCACCTTTCTCTCCGCAGCGCTGCGCCCCTATCAGGGCGTGATCAGCGCGGACACCGGCCATATCGCGGTGCACGAGACGGGATCGGTGGAGGCCTGCGGCCACAAGGTGCTGACGATGCCCGGAAGGAACGGCAAGCTGGACGCGGGACAGGTTTCGGAATACTGCCGCGAGTACTTCTCGGAAAGTGAGAAGGAGCACATCGTAATGCCCAAGGCGGTGTACATCTCCAATTCCACGGAATTGGGCACGATCTACACGCGCAACGAGCTGCTGGCGCTGCGCGGCGTGTGCGACCGCTGGAACCTTTATCTGTACCTGGACGGCGCGCGGCTGGGCTATGGACTGGCATCGCCGGAGAACGGGCTCGACCTGCCCTTCATT
>JBJEUD010000232.1:0-27562 GCA_051883655.1 Candidatus Faecivicinus sp.
AACATCGTCAAGCTGACCTTCACCAGCGGCGTGAACGCGGCCAGCGAGGAGTATCCCTCCCGCATCAGCGTCGATCGCTGCCCGCTGTGCGGCATCGCGCTGAACGAGAACGGCGTCTGCCCGAAGTGCGGCTACCGGAAACAGTAATCGAAAAGGCAGGAACGCCCGGATATGCTGGACTGACTGCCGTTGGGCTTCCCGTGAAAAATGATCGCGGGAAGCCCTTCAATTTGAAGCCGGGCGGCGGCTCCAGGGAAAGCGGCAGTGTGCAATGCGCAGGCTGCTGCTTTGTGTTGGCGCACCTCAAAGAGGTTCCGCGCAGGCTGACGCTGCCCTGAAACGGCTTTGCCGGGATTGCTTTGGCACCGTCGGAGCGAGACTTTACTTTTTTATTCCTCCATGCTATAATGAAAGACAGGATCCCGCAGTATTGCGGGTGCAGTCATAATTGAATATTGGGATTTTCAGTGCCGGGCGGGCGCAGGTCCGTCGGGATGAAAGGGAATCAGGTGTGAATCCTGAGCGATCCGGTCACTGTGAACGGGGAGACAGGCTGCAGACGACCATTGTGCATCGTGCATGAGAAGGCGCAGCGTGTGTTGATGATCCGCAAGTCAGGAAACCTGCTGAAAATTCGGCGCATAGCTTCCGAAGAAAGCGATTTGCCCCGTCGAGCCACAGGTGGCTCTTTTGGATGACGTCTGCTTTCCGGAGGGAAGGGCAGACGCATTTTTTGTGCAAAGCGTTCGATGAAAGGAGAAGACGATGAAGAGCAAACTCAGTCAATGGATTTCCATACTTCTGGTGCTGCTGGCCGCATGCATTGCGGCGACTGCGGAGGCGGAAGGCGTCTCCGGATTGCCGGATGGCGTCTATGCGCCGGACAGCTTCTCCTGGTCGGGAGGCTCCGGCCGCGTGAGCATCACCTGTGACAAGGTGACCATCTCCGGCGGCAGCGCCGAGGCGACGATCGTGTTCAGCAGCTCCAGCTACGGCTACGTCAGGGTGGGGGATGAGATCTACTATGGCGATCATGACGCGGAGACCTCCACCTTCGAGATTCCCGTGGTGCTGAACAGCAGCAACAAGATCGTCGGAATGACCACGAAGATGTCCTCTGACCACGAGATTGAGTATACGATCTACGTCGGCCTCGGCGCGGAAAGCGATGGAAACGGTCTGGTCGGCCTGAAGTGGGAATCCGACGACGCGCTCGACAGCGCGGAGCTGTTCAGCATCCATCGCTATGAAGGCGGCTTTGTGGCCATCGAGGTGGCGGGCGCGGCGCAGTATCTGCTCGTGCCCGAGGGAGCGGAAGCCCCTGCAGGTCTGGAGGAATCGGCGGTCCTCATGCAGATGCCGGTGCAGCGGGCCTATATGGCGTCGGAGGGCGCGCTGGAGCTGCTGGATCTGCTGCCGTCCGGGGGGCCGATGAAGGCGGTATCCGCGGCGGGCTTCGGGAAGGACGATTGTCCGTCGGAGGGCCTTGCCCGGCAGATGGCGGACGGTGAAATTGTCTTCGCGGGGCGCGCCGACGCGCCCGACTATGCCGCAATGCTGAAGGCCGCATGCGACCTTGCGGTTCTCCCCGGCGGAACGTCGCTGCCCGAGGTGACAGAGCGGCTGGAGCTGCTGGGCATTCCGGCATTTGTGGACCGCGCCGCCGAGGAATCGACCGAGCAGGGGCGGCTGGAATGGCTGAAGGTCTATGGCGCGATCTTCGGATGCGAAGAGCAGGCCGGCGAGGTCTATGCGCAGATGAAGGGCGACTGAGATGCAGAGCGCAGCGGGACGACGGAGGAAGACAATGAGAATGCGAATTGCAATGCTGGGAATTGTGTTGGCGCTGGTGCTCTGGACGGTGCCGGGCGATTGCGAGGGCGGCGCCGAACTGCCGGGGCTTCAGTGGGAATCCCGCATGGACACGGTTTATGCAAGTTGCTTTGCGGTGGACTACTACGAGGGCGGATATGCGTTGATCGATGTGGTGGACGAGGCGCGCTACCTCGTGGTTCCGGAGGGCATGCCGGTTCCGGAGGGGCTGGACGCGGACATCGTGCTCCTGCAGCAGCCCATTGACCGCATTTACCTTGCGGCAACCTCGGCCATGGCGCTGTTTGACGCGCTGGATTCGCTGGATGCGGTCCGCCTGTCCGCGCTGCAGGCCTCGGGCTGGTACATTGAGGACGCCGTCGCCGCCATGGAGAGCGGGGAGATGCTCTTCGCGGGCAAGTACAGCGAGCCGGACTACGAGCTGCTGGTGAACGAGGGCTGCAGCCTGGCGATCGAATCCACCATGATCTATCATCAGCCCAAGGTGAAGGAGATGATCGAGCTGCTGGGCATCCCGGTGTTCGTCGACCGCTCCAGCTATGAGACGCACCCGCTGGGCCGGACGGAGTGGGTGAAGCTCTATTCCGTGCTGGTGGACAGGGAGAAGCAGGCGGCGGACTTCTTTGAGGAGCAGGCAAAGGTCATCGAGGAGCTGAAGGATTTCGAGAACACGGAAAAGACGGTGGCGTTTTTCTATGTCAGCTCCGACGGGTCAGTCAATGTGCGCGCGTCGGGAGACTATATTGCCAGCATGATCGAAATCGCGGGCGGGCGCTATCTCTTTGACGGGCTGTCCGATCCGGAGAGCAGCCGCTCTACGGTCTCGCTGACCATGGAGGAGTTCTACGCAGCGGCGGTCGACGCCGACTATCTCATCTACAACGCAACCATCGACAATCCGATTGCCAGTCTCGACGAGCTGCTGGCCAAGAGCGATCTCTTCGCCGACTTCCGCGCGGTTCGGGAGAGGAACGTCTGGTGCACCGGAAAGTATCTGTATCAGGCCACGGACATCGTCGGCAGTCTGATCACCGATATCAACCGGATGCTGACCGGCCGTGAGGATGGCATGACCTTTATCTACAAGCTCGACTGACCGGAGGAGAACGCCATGCAGAATATGTATTCCGGGAATCTGCGCAGAAATGCGCGATATGTCTGCGTGTTTCTGGCGCTCTTTCTGGCGCTGTGCATCGTCGTGGTTATGAACATCAACATCGGCAGCGTGCCGATTTCGGTGGAGGAGATCGCAGGAATTCTGTTCAGGCGTGAGGGCGACCCGACGCAGACGAGCATCATCTGGAAGATCCGCCTGCCGCGAATCCTGATGGCGGCGATGCTGGGCGGTGCGCTGAGCCTGTCCGGCTTTCTGCTGCAGACGTTCTTCGCCAATCCCATCGCAGGCCCCTTTGTGCTGGGGATCTCGTCGGGGGCGAAGATGGTGGTGGCGCTGGCGATGATCTACTTTCTGGAACGGTTCAAAATCGTGTCCTCGTGGACGCTCATCGTCGCGGCGTTTGTGGGCTCGCTGATTTCGGTGGGCTTTATCCTGCTGATGTCGCGCCGGCTGAAGCACATGGCGGTGCTGCTGGTGGCGGGCATCATGATCGGGTACATTTGCTCGGCAGTGACCGACTTTATCATCACCTTTGCCGAGGACAGCGATATCGTGAACCTGCACGGCTGGAGTCAGGGCAGTTTTTCCGGCATGAGCTGGGACAATGTGACGGTTGCGGGCCTGGTCGTGGGCGTCACGTCGGCGATGACGTTTCTACTGTCCAAGCCCATCGGCGCCTATCAGCTGGGCGAGGCCTATGCGCAGAGCATGGGCGTGAATATCCGGGTGTTTCGCGTGACGCTGATCGTGCTCTCCAGCATCCTCTCCGCCTGTGTGACCGCCTTTGCGGGGCCGATTTCCTTTGTGGGCATCGCCGTGCCGCACCTGGTCAAGCGCGGCCTGAACACGTCCAGACCCATCGTCGTGATTCCGGCCACCTTCCTTGGGGGCGCGGTGTTCTGCATGATCTGCGATTTGATCGCCCGCACGGCCTTTGCGCCCACGGAGCTCAATATCTCCACGGTGACGTCCGTCCTCGGCGCGCCGGTGGTGATTGCGATGATGCTGAAGCGGCAGAAGGAGAGGTAGCATGGCGGACTATTACTTTCAGACGAAGAACATGACCGTGGGCTACGACGGGCAGCCGCTGATCCGGGACATCACCATCGGCGTGGAGCGGGGCGAGATCGTCACGCTGATCGGCCCCAACGGCGCAGGAAAATCCACGATCCTGAAATCCATCACGCGCCAGCTCAGGACCATTGCAGGCACGGTAGAGATCGATCGGAAGAGCCTCAGGGCGCTTTCCCACAGAGAGCTGGCGACCCGCATGGCGGTGGTGCTCACCGAGCGGTTGAAGCCGGAGCTGATGACCTGCCGCGACGTCGTCGCCACCGGGCGCTATCCCTACACCGGCCGGCTGGGCATTCTGACCAAGGAGGACGAGGCCTGCGTCACATCCGCCATGGAGGCTGTGCACGCGCTGGAGCTAGCGGAGCGGGATTTCAACGCCATCAGCGACGGCCAGCGCCAGCGCATTCTCCTGGCGCGTGCCATCTGCCAGGAGCCGGAGATCATCGTGCTGGATGAGCCGACCTCCTTTCTCGACATCCGCCACAAGCTGGAGCTGCTGTCCATTCTGCGCAGCATGGCGAAGGAGAAGGGGATTGCAGTCGTCATGTCGCTGCATGAAATCGATCTGGCCCAGAAGGTTTCAGACCGGATTATCTGCGTGAAGGGCGATACCATCGCGCGCTGCGGCGCGCCCGAGGAGGTCTTTGACGAGGCATCCATTCGGGCGCTGTACGACATCGACCAGGGCTTCTACGACCCGCGCTTCGGCAGCATCGAGCTGCCCCGGCCCGAGGGAGAAGCCCGGGTGATGGTGCTCTCCAGCTGCGGCAGCGGCATTCCGGTGTTTCGCGCGCTTCAGAAGAGGGGCGTCTCCTTCCGCGCGGGCATTCTCTATACCAACGATGTGGACTATCAGCTGGCGCGGCTGCTGGCGGAGGAGGTCATCGAGGATAAGCCGTTTTGCGAGATCAGCGACGCCGCGTTCGATCGCGCCATGGAGTGCGTTCGGCTCAGCCGGATTGTCATCGACGCGGGCGTGGAGATCGGCGACTGCAACCGGCGGATGCGCGCGCTGCTCGAGGCTGCGGAGGAGCTGGGCAAGCTGCACTGCGGCATGGATGGCCTTGACCGGAAGCTGAATATTTCTTCGGGATATTGACAAGGCGGCTGCAGGAAGATTATAATAGACGGGAAGGGCAGCTGCCCTTCGAGCGAAAAATGAATATCGGGCTTTATAGCCCGCAGGTGCCCCCGGAAGCGGGGGTGAAAAGGGAATCCGGTGTGAATCCGGAGCGATGCCGTCACTGTGTACGGGAGCCCTTCTCGCGAATCACTGGCTGAAGCTGGGAAGAGAGAACGGGCGATGAACGAAGCCAGGAGACCTGCCTGCAGGGTGGAGTTTTGGATTTCGGATCTTGAATCCTGATTCTGATGAAGCAACGGCGGATCTCTCTTGTGAACCGGAGGAGAGCGCACGCCGGCGTATCGGAATGAGTCAAAGAGATTCATATGAAGCGCCGGTGGACGTTCTTCGCAGATTTCGAAAGAGAGGTTTTTTGTATGAAGAAGTTGCTTTCCGTGCTGTTGGTATTGATGCTGCTGTTCTCCGGCCTGAGCGTTCTGGCGGAGGAGGAAGAGAACTACGAGACCGGCGACGCCTCGCTGGACGATCCCCGCAATGCGGACGATATCGGCGAAAACGAGCTGCTGGTTGTCAGCTTCGGCACCAGCTACAACGATAACCGCCGCCTGACCATTGGCGCCATCGAGGCCGCCATGGAGGAGGCCTTCCCGGATTACTCCGTGCGCCGCGGCTTCACCAGCCAGATCATCATTGATCACGTCAAGTCCCGCGACGGCGAGGTCATCGACAACATGACCGAGGCGCTGGATCGCGCTGTGGCCAACGGCGTCAAGACGCTTGTGGTGCAGCCCACCCATCTGATGAATGGCCTGGAGTACAACGACGTCGTGGCCGAGCTGGCCTCCTATGCCGACGCGTTTGAGCAGATCGCCATCGGCGAGCCGCTGCTGACCAGCGACGAGGATTTCCAGACCGTCATGCAGGCGGTCGTTGATGCCACCGCCGAGTTTGACGACGGCCAGACCGCCATCTGCTTCATGGGCCACGGCACCGAGGCTGAGTCCAACGGCGTGTACGGGAAGATGCAGCAGCTCCTGACCGACGCGGGCTATGCCAACTACTATGTGGGCACCGTGGAAGCCGAGCCGACGCTCGACGATGTCCTGGCGGCGGTCGAGGCCGGCGACTACACGAAGGTCGTGCTGCGCCCCCTGATGATCGTTGCTGGCGATCACGCCAACAACGACATGGCCGGCGACGAGGAGGACTCCTGGAAGTCCGCCTTCGAGGCTGCAGGCTACGAAGTGACCTGCGAGGTCAAGGGCCTGGGCGAGCTGGAGGCCATTCAGCAGCTGCTGGTGGCCCATGCGCAGGCCGCGATCGACAGCCTGTCCGAATGAATTTGAATCCGGTTCAAGGCGGGCGGCGGATCTCTGAGAGCCGCCGCCCATGATGATAAAAGGGAGTGTGTGCAATGTTGAAGCGGATTTTTGCATTGGCCCTTGTGCTGATGCTGAGCGTGTGCGGTCTGGCCGAGGTGGCGAGCGGCGATGATACCGTGGAGGCCGTGGACGTGGTGGAGGAGGGCATGACCCCCATCAGCGGCGATCAGATCAGGGATGGCGTGTATCCCGTAACCGTGAATTCCAGCTCCTCCATGTTCAATGTGGTGGCCTGCACGCTGACGGTGCAGGATGGAGCGATGACCGCGACCATGACGATGAGCGGCACCGGCTATCTCAAGGTGTTCATGGGAACGGGCGAGGAAGCGCTGAACGCCGCCGAGGAGGACTTCATTCCCTATGTGGAGGATGCCGACGGGGCCCACTCCTTTACCGTGCCGGTTCCCGCGCTGGACGCTTCGGTGGATTGCGCAGCCTTCAGCAAGCGCAAGGAGATGTGGTATGAACGCCAACTGCTCTTCCGCGCGGATTCCCTGCCGCTGGATGCCTTCGACGAGAGCGCGCTGACCACTGCGTCTGCGCTGGGACTGGCCGACGGCCAGTACACTGTGGAAGCGCAGCTGGTGGGCGACGCAGGCAAGGCGAGCGTGGAATCTCCGGCTCAGCTTCGGGTGGAGAATGGCGAGGCCTTTGTCACGGTGGTCTGGGGCAGCAAGAAATATGCGGACATGCGCGTGGACGGCGAGCTGGTTCCGGTTGTGGAAACCGATGGCAACGCGGCATTCGAGATGCCTGTTCGCTGTTTTGACTGGAATCTGGGCGTGACCGTGGACAGCACTGCGCTGGGCAAGCCGGTGGAAATGTCGTACGCCATCCGATTCAACTCCGCCACAATTCAGCCTGCGGACTGAGAAGAGAACCCATACATGAAAGCAGCTTGCCCAAGACAAGCTGCTTTTTGTTATGCTTGATTCAGCCGCGCAGGCATCAGGAGAGCCTGTATTCCCGCTCTTTAGGACGCAGAAAAGCCTGCCCCATTTTCTTGGGGGCAGGCTTTGTCAGCAGAATCAGGGTAAAGACCAGAACGGCCTTCGCTCTGCTATGTTTCGGCAATGCCGGCGGTCAGATCGCGATGCCGGCCTTTTCGAGAATGGCGGGCACGTTCTTTTCCGCGCCGATGGCCATGATATGTACGCCGTCGCACAGGCCCTCGGCCTTGATCTTTGCGATCAGTTCTGCGGCCATCTCGATGCCCAGCTGGGCGGGGAGGCCCTTGATGCCCTTGGCCTTGCCCTCCGCCGCTGCGGCGGCCAGGCGGTCGATCTGGTCCTGGGGAACGGCGATGCCGGGCACGTTTTCGTTCATGTATTTGGCCATGCCGGCTGCCTTCAGGGGGATGATGCCGGCCATGATGTGGGCCTTGATGTTGGCCTTGTCCACCGCATCCATGAAGCGCTTCAGGCTCTCGATGTCGAAGATGCCCTGGGTCTGGATGTACTTCGCGCCGGCGTCCACCTTCTGGCGCAGCTTGTTGATCTGCAGCACCAGCGGCTCATAGACCGGCGTGACCGCCGCGCCCTTGTAGAACTTCGGCGCGCCGCCGGCGAGCTCGTTGCCGCCGCAGTCCTTGCCGGTGGCCTCCATGGTGGAGAGCATGCGCAGGATGCCGACGGAATCCAGATCGTAGACGGGCTTGGAGGATTTGCAGTCGCCGACCATGGTGTGGTCGCCGGTGAGGGCCAGCATGGTGTCGATGCCGAAGGAGGCCGCCGCCAGCATGTCGCCCATGATGGCCATGCGGCTGCGGTCGCGGCCGGTCATCTGAATGATCGGGTCGAGGCCCGCCAGCTTCAGCTTGATGCACAGGCCGATGGAGGACGCCTTCAGGCAGGCGGACTGCATGTCGGTGACGTTGATGGAGTGGACCTTGCCGCGCAGCAGCTCGGCGGCCTCCATCTGCTCGGTGAAGTCATAGCCCTTCGGCGGCGCCATTTCTGCGGTTACGCCAAACTGGCCGTTTTCCAGTGCTTTCTGAAGTGCGCTCATTTTCTGTCCCCCCTGATGTTGACGGTTCTGGGATAGGAAACACTTTCGTAGCCCTTGTCCTCGCGGGTGATGCCGATCTTCTCTTCCTGGCCGAGGGAGACCAGCTTGTTGTAGATTTCGATCCAGGCGCAGGGATTCTCGGGATTGACCTCGCACCGGCCGTTGCGGGAGCCGCCGCAGGGGCCGTTCACCAGGGACTTCGCGCAGCGGGAGATGGGGCAGATGCCGCCGGTCTGGCCCAGCACGCAGTTTCCGCACATGTGGCAGGCCTCCTCGAACAGGCCCAGCTTGATGGATTCGCCCAGGAACATGGTGTTGTTGGAGGGATAGACGGCACAGTTGGCGTGCTTGGCCACCACCTGTACACCGTCGCCGCAGGACATGGCGATGATGGCGTCGGGGTTGGAGGTGTTGAGCTTCTTGACGATGTTGCGGGTCATCATGTTCATGCAGCAGTAGTCGGACATGCCGGTGGCGACGACCTGCTTGCCGTGGGATTCGAGGTAGCTCTTGAGCTCTGCGATTTCCTTTTCACCGCCGGTGGCGCAGGCGGTGGCGCAGCTGCCGCAGCCGATGAGCGCAATCTTCTTTGCGTCACCCAGCAGCGCCATGACCTCTTCAATGGGCTTCTTCTGCGTAATAATCATGGGCAATTCTCCTCTTATTTCATTTCCACGTTGGGAAACGTCGATCATCGTAGGCGCGCTCCAGGCGCGCTGGTTGCGGCTTCATTATAGCTCAACGATGGGGATAAATCAATCACCGGGGCCAAAGTATCCGAAAAACTCCATCTGATCTTTCGAAAAGCTTCATCATTCCGCTACCGATCCTTCTCAGAGCCGATGAATATGGTTTCACCGTAGCCGATCAGCGCGGAGATGTTGTCGCGAATGGCGCGGGGAAAGAGGTTGATGTGGCGCACGTCGCGGATGTTGATCCACTCCATGCCAATCTGAAAGCGGTCGGTCTCGGTGGGTTTGCGGCGCGCTTCTTCGGCGAGCTTGCAGAGGAAGATGAAGTAGATCTTGTGGCCGTTCTCATCGCTTCGGCCCTCGTTGATGCGCTCATAGATGCCGGAGAGGCGCTGAGGGATGACGGCATAGCCGGTTTCCTCCAGGAGTTCGCGCCTGACGGTCTCGTGGAGCATTTCGCCGGTGCGCTGTCCGCCGCCGGGGAGCGCGTAGTATTCGCCGAAGCGGGAGCTGCAGCGGTTCACCAGAATCTTTCCCTCATGGAGCACGATGGCCTTGGCTGAATTGCGGATGGGCAAGTCGGTCAGTCCCTTCTGTGTGACAAAGTTAATTCTATTATACGATGAATTTGGGCAAAGATCAATCTTTGAGAACATTTTTGCTGGCAGAATCTTTAATCCGAGCCGCATAGTGGCTATATTGTTAAATAATGTTAAATTGATATGAACATGATGTTTATGCGTTGAATGTTTCTGCCCGGGCTGATAAAATAAACAGTGGAGAAATAAGTTCAGGCAAATGCCTGAAATTGAGTACAATCATAATTGCGAGGGAGGATGTTTATGGCCGTTGCAGTGATCATGCCGAGACAGGGCAATACCGTGGAGAGCTGCGTCATCAACGAGTGGCACAAGCATGTGGGCGATGCGGTGGCTGTCGGCGATATCCTGTTTTCCTACGAGACGGACAAGGCCGCTTTCGAGGAAGAAGCGAAGGTCGCGGGTACGCTGCTGAAGGTGCTTTATGAGGAGGGCGACGACGTGCCCTGCCTGGAAAATGTGTGTGTGATCGGCGAGCCCGGCGAGGATCCGGACGCCTGTCTGGCCGGCGGAAGCGCTGAACCCGAAGCGGCTCCGGCGGCGGCCGCGCCCGCGGCGGCTGCGCAGAGCGCGGGTGACTGCGTTCCGGTGATCATGCCCCGACAGGGCAACACCGTGGAGAGCTGCGTCATCAATGAATGGCACAAGCATGTGGGCGATGAGGTCAAGGTCGGCGACCTGCTGTTCTCCTATGAGACCGACAAGGCCGGCTTCGACGAGGAAGCCAAGGTGGAGGGCACGCTGCTGGCGGTGTTCTTCGAAGAGGGCGACGATGTGCCCTGCCTGGAGAACGTGTGCGTGATCGGCAAGCCCGGCGCGAATGCAGAGGCGTTCCGCCCCGGCGCGGAGCCGCCCGCTGCCGCACCTGCGGTTGCCGCTGCTCCGGCAGCGCCCGCGGAGGAGATCGCGGAGCCTGCGGTGACCGTCGGCAATCTCAGAATTTCGCCCCGCGCCAAGCGTCTCGCGGAGAGCAAGGGCGCGGATCTGTCCAAGGTGGTTCCCACCGGCCCCGACGGCCGCGTGATCGAGCGCGACGTGCAGGCGCTGCTGGATGCCGGCAAGACGCTGGCGGCGGCGAAGGCTGCGGAAGTCCCGGCCGCGCCCGCTGCGGAGGCGCCGGCGGCGGTGGAGCTGGGCGTGCCTGTGGACGACAGCTACACCGAGCCCATGAGCAAGATGCGCAAGGTGATCGCGAAGAACATGATGGTCTCGCTGTCCACGATGGCGCAGCTGACGCACAACCTGTCCTACGACGCCACCGAGGTCAAGAACGCCCGCGCGATGTTCAAGGCCAAGGGCGAGAAGTACGGCATGGACAAGATCTCCATCAACGACATCGTGATGTACGCGGTGGCCCGCACGCTGGCGATGCCGGAGCACAAGGCGCTCAACGCCAATCTGGTGGACGACGGCGCGACCATGAAGTACTTCAAGGGCGTGCATCTGGGCATGGCGGTGGATACCGACCGCGGCCTGATGGTGCCCACCATCTTCAATGCCGACAAGATGACCCTCAAGCAGCTGTCCGATACCGCCAAGAAGCTGGCGAAGGACTGCAAGGAGGGCAAGATCAGCCCCGACTATCTGAAGGGCGCGTCCTTCACCGTTTCCAATATCGGCGTCTACGGCATCGAATCCTTCACCCCCGTGATCAATCCGCCGCAGACCGGCATCCTGGGCGTTTGCGCCATGAAGGACGCCTTCCGCATGGAGAACGGCGAGATCAAGGTCTATCCCAGCATGGGCCTGTCCCTGACCTACGACCACCGCGCGCTGGACGGCACGCCGGCTTCGAAGTTCCTGGTGGACCTGAAGGCCAATCTGGAGAACTTCACGCTGCTGCTGGCCCGCGGCTGAGCGGTCGAGTACATTGCGCAATCAGCGATGAGATAAAGGAGAGAATTCCATGTCCAAGCAGTTGTTTGTCGATCCGAATGTCGTCCGCGCGTCGGGCACGATTCACTTTGAGGATATTCCGGTCAACCAGTACAAGAAGAGCGTCAAGGACGAGCTGGGCAACTTCACGAAGGAGCAGTTTGTCAACATCTATCGCGACATGCTGACCCTGCGCGAGTTCGAAACCATGATCAACCTGATCAAGACCACCGGCGAGTACGAGGGCGTGGCCTACAACCATCCCGGCCCGGCCCACCTGTCCATGGGACAGGAGGCCGCCGCCGTCGGCGAGGCGTTCCACCTGGACGTCAACGACTTCATCTTTGGCTCCCACCGCGCCCACTCCGACATCCTCGCCAAGGGCCTTTCCGCCATCGAGAAGCTGTCGGACGACGAGCTGATGGAGATCATGAAGAATTTCCTCGACGGCAAGACGCTGGCCGTGGTGGAGAAGCAGTCCCATGACAGCGTCAAGGATCTGGCCATCGATTTCCTGCTCTACGGCGCGATGGCGGAGATCTTCGCCCGCGAGACCGGCTTCAACCGCGGCCTCGGCGGCTCCATGCACACCTTCTTCACCCCCTTCGGCATTTATCCGAACAACGCCATCGTCGGCGGCTCCGCTACCATCGCCATGGGCGCGGCGCTTTACAAGCGCGTCAACCGCAAGCCCGGCATCGTCATCGCCAATATCGGCGATGGCTCCATGGGCCGCGGCCCGGTGCTGGAGGCCCTCAACATGTCCGGCATGGGCCAGCTGACCCAGCTGTGGGACGACGAGATGAAGGGCGGCCTGCCGGTCATGTTCAACTGCGTCAACAACCAGTACGGCATGGGCGGCCAGACCGTGGGCGAGACCATGGGCTACGATGCGCCGGCGCGCCTGGGCGCGGGCTTCAATCCCAACCAGATGCTGGCCGAGCGCGTGGACGGCTTCAACCCGCTGGCGGTCATCGAGGCCTACGGCCGCAAGAAGAAGCTGCTGCTGGAGGGCAAGGGCCCCGCGCTGCTGGACGTGGTGACCTATCGCTTCGCGGGCCACAGCCCGTCGGACAGCTCCTCCTACCGCACCAAGGAAGAGATCGCCGCCTGGGAGGCCCAGGATCCGATCATCGAATACCGCCGCCAGCTGATCGAGGCCGGCGTGCTGACCGATGCGGAGTGCGACGCCATCGTCGCCAAGGTCAAGGCCACCAACCTGCGCAACTTCAAGCTGTCCATCGACGACAGCATCTCCCCGCGCATGGACCTGAAGGCCGATCCCGACGCCATCGCCGATCTGATGTTCACCAATGGCCATGTGGAAGCCTTCTCCGATGCCAAGCCCGACGTGCTGATGCCCATGGAGGAGAATCCCCGCGTGCAGGCCATCGCCAAGAAGGAGCGCTGGGGCATCGACAAGAACGGCAATCCCGTGTCCAAGAACAAGGTCTATCAGCTGCGCGACGGCCTGTTTGAGGCGATCATCGACCGCTTCTACAAGGATCCCACTCTGGTGACCTACGGCGAGGACGTGCGCGACTGGGGCGGCGCATTTGCCGTCTACCGCGGACTGACCGAGGCGCTGCCGTATCATCGCCTGTTCAACACGCCCATCAGCGAATCCGCCATCGTCGGCTCCGCCGTCGGCTACGCCATGGCGGGCGGCCGCGCGCTGTGCGAGCTGATGTACTGCGACTTCCTCGGCTGCGCCGGCGACGAGGTGTTCAACCAGATGGCCAAGTGGCAGGCCATGTCCGCCGACGTCATCAAGATGCCCGTGGTGCTGCGCGTGTCCGTGGGTTCCAAATACGGCGCCCAGCATTCTCAGGACTGGACCAGCCTGACGGCCCACATCCCTGGTCTGAAGATCGCCTTCCCGGCCTCGCCCTACGACGCAAAGGGCCTGATGGCCACCGCACTGGTGGGCACCGATCCCGTGGTGTTCTTCGAGTCCCAGCGCATCTACGACGTGGGCGAGCAGTTCCACGAGGGCGGCGTTCCGGCGGAGTATTATGAGATCCCCTTCGGCAAGGCCGACGTCAAGCGCAAGGGCGACGACGTGACCATCCTCACCTTCGGCGCGGTGCTGTATCGCGCGCTGAAGGCCGCCGACGAGCTCAAGGAGAAGTACGGCATGAGCGCCGAGGTCATCGACGCCCGCACGCTGGTGCCCTTCGACTATGAGACCGTGATCGAATCCGTGAAGAAGACCGGCCGCCTGGTGATCGTCACCGACGCCTGCGAGCGCGGCTCCTTCGCCAGCGAGGTGGCCCGCCAGGTCACCGAGATGGCCTTCGACGAGCTGGATGCGCCGCCGGTGGTGGTCGCTTCCAGAAACTGGATCACGCCTGCCCACGAGCTGGAGGAGGCTTTCTTCCCGCAGCCCAGTTGGATCCTCGACGCCATCGACGCCAAGATCGTGCCGCTTGAGGGTCATGTTCGCGTGACCGATCAGTCCCTCGCCGGAAAGCTTCGCAACGAGAGCCGCGGCGTATAACCTTTCGATCAGGCCCCGGACAACGCAGGCGATGCGCTGTCCGGGGTTTTTTTGGAGTCAGGCGGCTGGCTGCGGCGAAAGATCAAAGATAAAATGTAGAGAGGATAGAATGCCAATGAATCGTTATCCACTGCCCACGTCACGCCAGGAGGAATGGGCGGACATGGAAATGGGTGTCATCATCCACCATTGCATGGAAACCTATCACCCGGAAATCCCGGAGGATCTTTGGAAGAAGGCGGGCAGCCTCATGCCCGCGGAGTCCTTCGCGCCGACTGACGAGAATACGGATCAATGGATCGGTACAGCCGCGAAGATGGGGGCGAAGTATGCCGTGCTGGTGGCCAACCATTGCTCGGGCTTTTCCCTGTGGCCCACGAAGGAAAACGACTATTCCATGGCAAAATCTCCTTACCGGAACGGTCAGGCGGACGTGGTGAGGGACTTTGTCGACTCATGTAAAAAATATGGCGTCCGGCCCGGACTGTACTATTCCACGGGCTGCAACGCTCATTACGGCATCGACGACGACGAGAAGATCGATTACAGGTCCGAACGGTATCAGCAGTATGTGGGCATGGTCAGCCGCCAGCTGACCGAACTGTGGAGCCAGTACGGCGAGATGTTCGAGATCTGGTTTGACGGCGGCGTGGTTCCGCAGGAGATGGGCGGTCCGGATATTCTGGGACTGCTTGAGAGGTACCAGCCCAACGCCATCTGTTTCCAGGGCCCGAGCGGTCACGCCACCAATCTGCGCTGGGTCGGGAATGAAAACGGGCGCGCGCCAATCGATTGCTGGTCGACGGCGGGCGTCGGTTCCACCGGATTTGCGGATGACAAGGTGGACGAAACCGGCGTTGGCAGCCCTGACGGCGCGCACTGGATTCCTGCGGAGACCGACATGGCCAGCCGCAAGCAGTGCGCCATGGGCGGCGGCTGGTTCTGGAAGGCAGGAGAGGACCATCTGGTGTATACTGCGGAGGAACTGATGGACACCTATCTGACCTCTGTCGGACGCAATTCCAATCTGCTGCTGGGCATGTGCATCGATCAGCGCGGCCGCTTCCCGGAGGAGGACGAGCGGCAATTTCTCCGCTTTGGCCAGCTTGTGCGCGATCTGTATCGCGATCCGGCCGCCAGTGTGCGCGGAACCGGAACGAGCTTTGATTTGAATCTCGACCATCCACAGAGCATCCGGAATCTGGTCATCGCCGAGGATATCCATTATGGCCAGCGCGTGCGCCGCTTCCATGTGGAAATCGACGCCGGCGAAGGGTGGCAGCCCTTCTTTGAGGCGCGGTCCATCGGTCACAAGCGCATTGTTCCCATCGGCCGGACCATTCGCGGCGCGCGGCTGGTGATCGACGAGGCCGTCGATGCGCCGATTCTCCGGGAGGTCACGCTGTATCGATAATCCCGGCACGGTTTCCGTGTGGCGGAAGCCGCGCCTGCATGCACTGTTCTGAACGAGAGACTATTCGGTGACGAGCAGCTTTTCCTCCGACAGGGTGAACTTCAGGATAGAAGCACGGGACGCATATCGAATCTCAGACGATTTTTTCGCGATGCGGACCGCTGTCCGGCAAACGCTTGGATCAATATTGCACGTCGTATTCTGAAACCTGCAATCTGGAATCCATGCGAAAAAGCGTGTCGGGGAAAACCCCTGACACGCTTTTTCCGGAACAGCCAGCATTCATCAGCCTGCTCCATCGCGGTTTGCATGGATTCCAGGCGATGCTTTCAGGCTTATTTCATCAGTTCCGCCATCTCCCGCATGTATTTCGGAACATCGATTCTCTGCGGGCAGTGCCCGGTACAGGAACCGCAGCCGATGCATGCGGCGGGCCGCTTGTTCTCCGGCAAGGCGTTCAGAGAGGCAAGCCTCCAGGCGCCGCCGATTTTCGCATCGTTGTAGGCCGCCAGCAATGCAGGAATTTCCAAGCCGACGGGGCAGTCCGGGCAGCAATACCGGCAAGCCGTACAGGGAACCGAGACGTCCGCGCGATAGAGCCGCACCACCTTCTCCACCAACGCCTGTTCTTCCTCGTTCAGGGGCAGGCTTTCGGAGAAGGTGCTGGCATTGTCCTGAAGCTGATCCAGATCGGACATGCCGCTGAGCACCACCTGAACATTGTCGAGCCCCAGAACCCAGCGCATCGCCCAGGAAGCCAGTGTGCGCTCCGGCGCTGCGTCCTTCAGCATCTGAGCGGTCTTCTCGTTCAGCTTTGCCAGCATGCCGCCGTGAACAGGCTCCATGACCATGACCGGGATTCCCGCCTGCGTCAGGATTTCATACTGCTGCTTTGCCGTGCCGAAGTACCAATCGTAATAGTTCAGCTGAATCTGAACAAAATCCCAATGGTATGCATTCAGCAGCCGGCGAAGCGTGTCCGGAGAGCCGTGGAACGAAAATCCGAGCCAGCGAATCTTTCCTTCCCTTTTCAAGCCGTCGAAATACTCGATGCAGCCATTGCTCATGAACGAATCGGCGGAATGATCCCCGATGCCATGCAGCAGGTAAAAGTCAATGTACTCCATGTTGAGGCGTTCCAGCTGCTCTGCAAATTCCGCCCTGTAATCCGGATTGGCTTCCAGATTGAATTTATCCGCCACATAGTAGCTCTCGCGGGGATAGTCTGCCAGCGCCTTTCCGACAAAGCACTCCGATTCACCGCCGTGGTAGATATAGGCCGTATCGAAATAATTCACACCTGCCTGAACCGCACTGTCGATGATCGCCTTGGCCCTGGCATAATCAATGGGCTGTCCGTCCGCATTTTCCAAAGTGGGAAGGCGCATATTTCCCATGCCCAGACGGGAAAGAGATACACCCTGAAAAGCCTTGTACTGCATATTGACCTCCTGAAAACTGTATATGGATTGCAATTATCTGCCGAAATACGCCGCGATCTCCCGCATCCGCTTCATCTGGTCCACATGGAACGGGCAGCGACGATTGCAATGGCCGCACTGAATACATTCTCCGGCCGTCTGTGTCAAAGTCAGATAGTGTTCCTTCGCCAGAGAATCGCCCAGCTTGGCCAAATCGTAATACTTGTTCATCAGCGCAATATCCAGTCCCTTCGGGCATGGATGGCAATGCTGGCAGTACACGCAGCTGTTTTTCGTATCCTCAGGCGTACAGGTGCTGATCATTGAGTAGTCGCGATCCTCAAAGGGAGCGTTCAGATAGCCGAGCACCTCCTGCAGCTCTGCAAGGCTGCCATAGCCGGGCAGAACCGCAATGACGCCGGGCTTGTCCAGCGCATACTGGATACACTGATTTTTCGTCAGTGCACGCTTGAACGGCGATTTCTGCGCATCCAGGAGCTGGCCGCCGCAGAACGGCTTCATCACGGAGATCGCCACGCCCTCCTTTTCGCAGCGGCAGTACAGCTCCTGCCGTTCGGACGCACTCCCGATGCCGTAGTCTCCCTGTCCGTAATCATAGACGGGGTTGATGGAAAACATCACAATATCCACGATGCCCATGTCAAGCACTTTGTGCACCAGCGCGGGCGTATGCGAGGACAGGCCGATATGACGGATAACGCCCCGTGCTTTCAGATCAAGAACATAATCCAGCACGCCGTTTTTCACATACGCATCCAAATCGCGCTGCTCGTCAATACAGTGGATAAATCCAAAATCGATATAATCGGTTTTCAGCTTTTTCATCTGCCACGCAACGGATTTCCGGATGTCTTCAAGTTTTGTCGTCCATCCATATTCGCCGGTTGTGTAGTTCGCACCGAAGTGGATCTGCAGGTAGACCTGGTCCCGGAAACCCTCCAACGCCTTTCCATAGGCCTCAAAGATGGATGCGTGACCGCCTGCCATATCAAAGAAATTGATTCCGCTTTCTACTGCCGCTCGAACTGTTGCGATGATCTCCTCCTGGGGTTGCGCGCCAATCACGGAAGAGCCCATTCCGATGATGCTGATTTTCTCTCCGCCGCGCGGAAGAATGCGGTATTCCATTCGCCGTTCACTCCTTTCAGGTCGCTGTTGACTTTTGCCTGTAAATAGGATAACATTGAACCTAGCTTTAATGTCAAGTGGGAAAGGGAGCTTTTTTTTCATGTACTCAATCAAGGAAATTGCCGATATTCTCGGACTGCCCACCAGCACGATTCGCTATTACGACAAACAGGGGCTTCTTCCATTCGTCGAACGCTCGGACAGCGGGTACCGCAGGTTTTCAGAGAACGATCTGGGACTTCTGCGCGTGATCGAGTGTCTGAAAAAAACAAACATGCCGATTAAGGAGATCCGGCAATTTACCCAATGGCTGCAGCAGGGCGACGCTTCCCTGAAGGAGCGCCATCAGATGTTTCTGGACCGCCGGAAGGCTGTGGAGGAGCAGATTGCGCAGCTGCAGGAAACCCTGAAGGTGATCGACTACAAGTGCTGGTATTATGAAACCGCGCTGGAGGCCGGCACCGAAGCCATCCACAAAGGCGACCAAACCTGCGATGTGGATGGATCTGATTCTGGTTTTGAGAGCGATCGTCAAGGGACAGAGCTTTGAATTGGCGATGGTTCCGGCAAAGGTCCGGCTATGCACCTAAAGCTGCCAGTACGGCGAAGCCCAGGATGGCCACCAGCGTGGATACCGACAGCGCCGAAGAGACATAGACCCTTTGATCTGCATCGTCGGCAAAGACGGGAAGTACGAAGGGCGGCGGCAGTATGAACATGACGTTCACGGCGGCAGTCAGCGCCAGGCCGGGCCAGAAAACGCGGATCAGCGCCAGGAAGGCGGCGCGCAGGATCATCATGATGGCAAAGCGCACCGCCACGATCTTGCAGGTAGGACCCCAGGGAATATCCCTGAGCACCAGATCGTAGCCGATGGTCAACAGGATGATGGCGCTGGTGGGGGCGGCCACGAAATCCGTGCAGGCATCCAACAGGGTGCTTATGCCGGAGGGAATCAGACGCTGATAAAGCCCGGTGGCGCCCAGGACCACACCCGCAAAAATGGCGATGATGATCGGGGAGAAGGCCATTTCCCGAAGCATTTTCCTGATGTTCGTGCGTTCGTGGCCGCTCAGACCCAGCAGGATCTTGTACAATGTAAATACAAACAGCACCTGTCCCAGATCAATGCGTGCGAATTCGGCGGTGCGTTCCGCGCCATAGAGCATGCTGAACAGCGCATAGCCCAGCATACCCGCCTCAAAGCCGGTGGTGAGGAAGGGCACAAAGCGGGAGGACATCCTGAAAAGCTTAGCGGCCGCGCAGCCCAGCAGCCAGGCGGCCAGACAGACCGCGAACATCATCAGCGGGATGATCACGTCCTGCAGCGTGTATTGCGTGGAGGCAAAGGCGCTTAGCAGTACGGCGGGCAGCGTGATGTTGACCACCACGCTTTTCAGGGCGTTGACGCCCTCGCGGGAAAGCAGCTTTCTGCTTCGGCAGAGCATGCCGACAGACAGCATCAGAATCACCGGAAGCACTGTTCGAAGCACTTCAATAATACTGTTCACAATCCATTCCTCCGTCTCTTTTGCAAAAATATCCTTATGTCTTTCCTGCCTGTATGTCTGTCCGCTCCGCCATCAACTCCGAGCGGAGCGGACATCGCTCGTCGTATTCGCATTGCGCACAATCGCCGCTTTGGCAACGCGATCAGAAACGCAATCCGATGGGGAATCCTGAACCATTATTTCCTTCGACTGTGCCAACTCCGGGAGTTGCTCATTTCCGATTCTGCAGATAAAACTGCTTCAACCCTTCCTTGACCTCGCTTGGGAGCATCGCCTTTTTCACGCCCCGGATCGCACCCTCCAGCGCCATCAGGCGGTGGATACAGGCGGATTCGTCCACCGCCTGTATCCGCAGCCATGCGGCTTTGGAGCCGATCCGCCTCAGTTCCTCGGCCGAATCAATGCCCACCTGAGTGAGCTGCGCCTCAACCGTTTTTCCAATGTTGGGCAGCTTTGACAGTTCTCCCATAGAGATCCCCTCCGACTTTTGATGGACTGATTTGATTATACCATAGATCCATAGAGTACTGCTACCCTAACGACGCTTGTTCTTGCATTTCGATTCGACCTTCCAGCGCATAAATGGAATTGAACATTGTGTCTGTTTATTCAGCTGTAACTCGTACTGCACATCGTTCGCATAAAAAACGGTTTGAACAGACGAAAACAGGATCGCTTCGTTCATCGAAGCAATCCTGTTTTCGCCTGTGCGGCGCGAAGCGTATCATTTTCGATTGTAGCGGCGCCAGCCGGGACGTTCTTCCTTGGGCGTGCTGACCGCCGTCATGGCGATTCGCTGGAATCGCTTTTCGCGCTCCGAGAGCACCTTTTCGTATTCGTCGTAGATCTGCTCAATTTCCGACTCGCTGATTCTGCACATCAGCTTCCCGTAGGAAATGCCAAGCTCGTCACATTTCCAGGAAATCGCATTGATTTTTTCGTTCTTTGAAAGCATGTTTCTCCATTCTCCCGGCTGACAGCCTGGTTTGCGGAACTAACATGAGCTGTCCAACAGTGCAATCAGCGCGGCGGCACAGCCCTGTACGCCGATTTTTCCGCTGTTCAGCAGCAAATCATAGCGAGCGGTGCTGTCCCAGCCGGCGCCTGTACAGTAATAGAAATAGTTGGAGCGGCGACGATCGCTTTTCAGGATTTCCTCTGACGCTCGTCCGGCGGAGAAGCCGTGCTCTGAAATGAGGCGGTTGACTCGAAATTGCCGGTCCGCATAGACGAACACGGAGAGCGTTTCCTTCAGAGGCTGAAGCGCGATTTGCGCGCTATGGCCGACAAAGACGGCCGGGCCGGACGCGGCCAACTCCTGGATGGCGCTCTGCAGGGCGAGATGCAGATCCTGGTCCGAAGGAGAATTGACCTCGCTTTCCATGTACAGCGAATAGAAATAGCTGTCGGCGATGTTTTGCTCCATCCGCTCGATTCTGGATGTCGAAACACACGCTTTCTGGGCAGCAAGATTCAGAATTTCGCCGTTGTAGCAGGGAATGCCGAATTGGCGGGCGACGAGCCTGCCGATTTCCAGTCCACAGCTGCCATACTCGCGCTCAATAGCTACGTACTGATAGTTCATGGTTTCCTCCGTATTGATTGGTTTGTCCGAACACAGTGGTCAGAGGCCCCTGCCTGGAGTTCCTCTGCGCAGAGGCGCGCTGGCATGGCGGGGCGTCTGTCCAAAGTGTGCGCTGTATGGGGCCGGATAGGTCTGGAAAGTTGTGGCGAACCTTCCTCCGTGCTGCATCGCGTAAACGGATGAACGGTCAGATCGCTGCCCGGCCCATACAGAAAACGGGCTTTGCCGGTGCCGGTTTCTCCTCGCAGAACGCCTCGTCGATCAGTGTGCCGTTGGCAAAGGAGAGGAACCCGCAGTCCGGATGCATTTCGCAGATCCGGATCAGGTCGTCCCTGCGCACGGGCGGCTTGCCGCCGGTGTAGATGTACATGCAGGTGCCCATCTCCTTGCCCTGGCGGATGATGGAATCGATGGTTTTCAGGCTCAGGTTCAGCCGGCTGCCGTACTCTGCCGCCCAGCAGCCGGTGCAGCGCAGGTTGCAGGCGGAGGTGGGATCCAGCAGAATGGCCCAGGGAATGCTGCAGCCCTCGCGCTTCTTCCATTCATCCTGGGTGGCGCTGACCTTCGTACCAGCCGTTCGGCGAGAATCAGTCCACCAGCGACATCAGCCTGGGAATGTTGGCCTCGGGATCCTTCTCCAGGCAGTTCAGCGCCTGATTGACGGCGAAATTCTGCATTGTATCCTTTGCATTCATGATAATGCTCCTTCCTCGCTGTGAGAATTGTAGAAATTATAGAAAGCAGGGCAGAAAATGTCATGGGACAGATCGAAAGCGAGCGTCATATTTTCCGACGCAGTCAATCAGGTGTTACACTTTGGGACAGAATCGGAAAAGTGTCCCTTGCCGACAGCGGACGGCGTGCTTAAGCTATTGATGAATCCAAAGTCCCGGCAGATTGCAGCGCGGCGCGCAGAAGGAAGTGAAGCGATGAAAAAGACGGTTTCCTATGTGTTGATTGAGACGATGGTTCGCAAAACGCTGCGTGAAATCAGGGATTCTCCGGAGCGAAGCAGCCGCAATCTGGTGGACATGGCGCTGAATTTCAGCGAGGGACGCTTTCAGAAGCTGTTTTTCGAGACAGCACAGCAAATGCTGGGCAATGAGCACAGCGCCTATTATCCGCTGATTCAGGACATCGCGGCCAATGTGGATCATGAGCGCGTGCTGGAGTTTGGCATGGCGCTGGGGTACAACAGCTGTACCATGGGCGCGGAGCGGATTCGGAGGATCGAGGCGGAAAAAAGGTTCAATATCCCTTGGTCGCTGTTTTTAGACGTCGAATGCGGGGAAATTTCACGCGGAATGAATCGCTATGACAGGCTGATCTCCGAAGGGAACGAGCTGGGAATCTACACCTGGTTTGTCCATGCGCAGCGGTGTTCCCGCGAAATCCTGCCGCTGATGTCTGCCAATCCGGAGTGTGCGTTTGTCCTGTTCTGCGAGCCAGAGGAGGTGGACGACTGCTTTCTCGAGGAGCTGGACGCCGTAAGGAATGTCATGATCGTGGTTCTGCTCCGGGAGAGTGCGCCGACCGCCTGCGCCCGGCTGAGAGAGCGGAGGATGCTCTATTCCGTCGGCATTCCCTATTCCGACGGAAATGTCAGGGAGATCCTCGGGGACAATCTGATCTGCGATGCGGAGGCAATGCACGCGGCGTTTACCGTATTTGTGCCGATGCGGGACTGCTCTGAGACGGCCAGGGAGATTGTCCACGACTATGTGATCCGGACGCGGGCGGAGCAGAGTTACCGAACAGTTCCGTGGGAGCTTTTGAACGACAATCTGCTCGTGGACAGGATCATTTCCGATGACGACTGCTCCGCTGGCTTTGAGCGGGACGGCACGCTGTTCATTTTCAATAAGCAGGCTTTGCGAACGGAGTTCAACCTGTTCCGCAGCTCGCTGCAGGAAATTCTGTGCGGCGCGCTGAACAAGGCCGCCCCTGCGATTTGAGACAGAAGAAGGACGTCAGCACTTCGGCTGACGTCCTTCGTTTTCCAATAATTCCTGGTTCACATAGTAATTGCTGATCCTCAGAATGATGGTCTTGACCATGGCCAGATATTGTTCCGGCGGCATGCAGTCTTCCTCGCGCAGCCAGCGCATCAGCGAGGTCAAAAGCGCGTCTGCAGCGAAATTGATGTAAAATGTGAGGGCTTCCTCGCCCTCGAGCACCTCAGCCATCCGGGCACGAAGGATGGGCTCGGAAACCTCAAAGATGTGGTCGCTCAGCGAATTCTGCCCCCGGTAGGACAGTGCCTTTTGATAGAATTGGCGGTTGGCATAGAAGCACCGGAGCACCTCCAGCAGAAATTCCCAGGGATCGCTCTCCCTTTTGCGCTGAACGATGGAGATGAATTCGTTATCGAAAATCCAGTTGACCAGATCGTATTTGTCCTTGAAATGATAATAGAAGCTCTTGCGATTCATGCTGCACTTTTCGCAAATATCCCGAACGCTGATCTTCTGAAAGGGCATCGTTTTCATCAGATCGATCAGCGCGGCGGAAAGTGCCTTTTTGGTAATGTTGGAATCGGGCATTCGGGCTCCTCCTTTGTCATAACGGCCAGATCAAGCTCATCCGCGAGGCCGCCAGAATGCCGACAGCATTCCCGCAGCGCCGAATCCGCCCTTATGATCAAGCTTATTATAGCAGATGTCGAATGCGCGTTTCAAGGATCGGGAATGCCGTTCCTTCCGGACAAAAAGCGGTATGTGTCCTAAAATGTTATAAAAACGGCGATGTGAGCAAAAGTTTGACGCTCTTCGCTTCCTGTCCAATGCACCTGGTTTCCGGAATTCATATAATATTGATTACGTTCAGTGCGTGATGAAGGCCCTTTAACGGCGAACGCGGATTTGGCATTGAACGCCGATGCAGTGCGGCACGCCGCGCTCTATCGGGTTGGAATCACACAGCCCGCATTTATGAAAGGAGTTCAGCCATGAAAGCCAAGTTTATCCCGATGTGCAGCATCCTTTGCGCCATAATCATGCTGGCGCTGCTCGTCTTGCAGTTTGTTCCCTTCTGGCATTATGGAGAAGCGGGGGAGGAATCCGCTTCGATGAATGGATACATCTGGTTCCCGATGGATTATGGGGACCTGGAGAGCTACTTTGCCGAGACAACCGGCAAACCATTTGACGTCAACAGCATTCTTGCAATGCCGATTCTCCATTTGGTCCTTGGAGCGGCCGGCATCGTTCTCTGCGTGCTGAAGAGGGATCAGGTCTGGGTCTCGCTGTTTCCGGTCGCGGTCGGCGGAGTCGGCGTGTGGGGATTTCTGAGCAAGCCGGTCTATCGGCTGGGGAGCACCTGGCAGTTACAGCTCGCGCTGTGCGTGGTGATGCTTGCGATCGGTTTGATTTCTCTGGTGCTTCAGCTGAGCAAGAAGGACTGAGGAAGCGAAAAAACACAGGCTTTCTGCGGAGAGTCTGTGTTTTCTGCTCTGTCCGGCACAGGCTTTCAGGGCTAAAGCGTTCTTTCGGCGAGCACCGGAGCATAAGGACTCAAGGCTTGCCCTGTTCCGGCGCCGATGGCCGCGTGTTCAGTACAAGCGTCTGCGGGACGATGCTGTGCATGATGTTCTCCAGATAGGTCAGCGTTTTTTCCCGGTTTTCCAGATCGCTGTGCTCGCTGGCGCACCAGCTCAGGATTGTTCCGGAAATGGCCTCGGTGAAAAACTCTGCCAGGAAGTTCTTGTAATCCTCATCCACATCCGCATCATATTTCGCCGCGACGCTGTCGATATAGCTTCTGACAATATCGATGAAATCCGCATAGAAGAAGCGCTTCAGCCCTTCGCGGCCCATGGCATCGTAGGCGCTGTTGACAATGTGCCTGTTTTCGGCGACATAGTCCATCACAAATTCTATGGCCTCGCGATAGTCGAGCACCAGATCGAACTGCCTGACGACCTCCACGGCCTCCTGCTCCAGCATCCACTTGAACAGCGCGTAGATGTCCTCAAAGTGATAGTAGAAGCTGTTGCGATTCACGCCGCAGTCCTGCACGATCTCGTTGATCGTGATCCTGGACAGCGGCTTTCTGTTCATCAGCTTCTTCAGCGACGCAGCCAGCGCCCGCTTCGTTTCCTGCGAGGAGCTTGTGCGTTTCATGGAATCGAAAATCCTCCCGTATTTTACAATTTGCATCACTATAGCAGAGCCGGCCTCGCTTGTCAATATGCTGCAGCGGCTCAGTTCGTTGGTCAATTTCGGACATTTGTCCAAAAACTGGGCAAAGCGGGGTGGATTGTCTATTTCCTGCGAAGAGCGGACGCGCTAAAGTGGACGCAGATGATCCGAGGGGAGGAAAAAACATGAATCGCAGCATAAAGGGGCTGCTGTGGGCCTGCGCAATCATTCTTTTGCTGTTTCTCGCGGTGGAAACGGTGGGGACCTGCCTGTATCTCTGGCAGGCGCAGCAGCTTCAAACTCAGGTGGAGCAGCTGAACGACTCATTGGACGACATCGCCGCGCTGTGCGCGTCGGTCAGCGAGACGCAGCAGCGCCTTCAGGAGTTCTTCCAAGGCGGAAATCCGCTGGAAAAGCTGCTGCCGGACTGAGGGAGGCGTGAACATGATGGAGTACACCTACGAAATTACGCTGGACGCGCCGCTGGGAAAGAAGCGCGGCGTTCTCGTGCTGAACGCCATCGCCGGGGACTGCCGGGGCGTGCTGTCGCTGATGAGCTTCAGCAATCCGGTGAGCGGTACCGTGCACGCGGACGGCGCGTGCACGCTGATGGGGCGGATGCGCACACTGATGCGAAATCTGCCCTTCACGGCGGAGGGAAGGATCGATTTGGAGAGTCTGGAGCTTATGCTGCACTGGGACGGACGGAGCTACGCGCTCCACGGCAGCATCCGGGAAGCATGAGGACAAAAACGGGAGGTTATACGCATGAAGGAAAAACTCAGGGGCAAGTCCCAGTGGATCATCATGGGCATTCTGGAGGTTCTGATCGGCATACTGCTGCTGGTGAACCCCGTCTACTTCACGGCGGGGATCGTGATCGCGGCGGGCGTTCTGCTGATTGTTGGAGGTCTTATGAACGGCTGGCGCTACTTCAGGGCCTCGCCCGCCGTGGCGGAGCGGGAAAGGACGCTGGTGCTCTGCCTGATGGGGCTGGCGCTGGGCGGACTGTGCGTTGCCGGAACCAAGCAGGTCATCGCGGCGTTTCCGGTGCTCACGGCCCTCTACGGCGCGGCCATCCTGATCGGCGGCTTCTGCAAGGTGCAGCTCACCGTGGACGCGATCCGAAACGGGCGCAAGGGCTGGGGCTGGCCGGCGCTCAGCGCGGCGCTGTCCATCGCCTTTGCCGTCGTCATCCTCTGCCGGCCCTTCTCCACCACGGTGGCGATCTGGCGCTTCACCGGCGTCACGCTGATCGTGGAGGCGGTGGTGGACGCGCTGGCCGTGCTGATTGGCGGCAGGCGCGCGGCATAACGCGGAGAAACCCCTCCGCCCGTCAGATGCTGAGAAAGGAAACGAAATGCAGAGCTTCTATCGAAAAATTGTCAATCATCCGCGCATCATCCTCATCATATTTGTAGTCGCGGCGCTGTGCGGCGCTGTCATGCAGGGCATGGTGGCCGTCAACTACGACATGAACGACTACCTGCCGCCGGACAGCGCCTCCACGCGGGCACTGGATCTGCTGGGCGAGGAGTTTGAGGGCGGCATCCCCAACGCCCGCATCCTGGTGCATGACGTGTCCATCGCGGAAGCGCTTGCGTACAAGGAGCGCTTCCGCGAGGTGGACGGTGTGACGGATGTCACCTGGCTGGACGACGTGGCGGACGTGCATCAGCCGCTGTCCATGCTCGACCAGGACGAGGTGGAAACCTACTACTGCGATGGAAACGCACTGTTCACCGTGACCATTGACGAGAGCAAGAACCTGCAGGCGGTGGACGATCTGCGCGCCATCATTGGCGACGAAAACGCCATGACCGGCGCGGCGGTGTCCTCGGCGGTGGCGACCACCAGCACGGTGACGGAGATTCGCACGATCACCGTGTTCGCGGTGCTGTTCGTGCTGATCGTGCTGCTGCTGAGCACCACCTCGTGGATCGAGCCGCTGGTGGTGCTGGGCAGTCTGGGCGTGGCCATCATGATCAACAGCGGCTCGAACCTGATCTTCGGAGAGATCTCCTTCGTCAGCAATGCCGCGGGCTCGATTCTGCAGCTGGCGGTGTCGCTGGACTATTCGGTGTTTCTGATTCATCGTTTCGAGGAATGCAAAGCACAGAATCCCGACGAGCGCGAGGCCATGGTGCAGGCGCTGTGCATGTCCACCGGTTCGATTCTCT
>JBJEUD010000232.1:27662-31856 GCA_051883655.1 Candidatus Faecivicinus sp.
GACGAGCGCGAGGCCATGGTGCAGGCGCTGTGCATGTCCACCGGTTCGATTCTCTCCAGCGGCCTGACCACGGTCATCGGCTTTCTGGCGCTGTGCCTGATGCAGTTCCAGATCGGCCCGGACCTGGGCCTGGTGCTGGCGAAGGGCGTGGCCATCAGCCTGATCACGGTGTTCGTGTTCTCCCCGGCGCTGATTCTCTCCACCCACAAGCTGATGGAGAAGACCCGCCACCGCTACCTGCTGCCCTCGTTCCGGACGCTGGGCAAGGTGGTGTACCGGCTGATGATCCCGGCGGTGCTGGTCTTCCTGCTGCTGATCTATCCGGCCAACCGGGCCTCCAACAGCAATGAATACTACTATGGTTCCGCCCATATCTTCGGTCTGGACACCCAGCTGGGCGCGGACACCGCAGAAATCGAGGAGATCTTTGGCAAGAGCGACACCTATGTGCTGATGGTGCCCCGGGGCGACGTGGTGCGGGAGCGTCAGCTCTCCGACGAGCTGCAAGAGCTGCCTGAAGTCACCAGCATCCTGTCCTATGTGGATGTGGCCAGCACCACCATCCCCACGCAGTTTGTGGGGGAGGAGACGCTGTCGCTGCTGATGTCGGAGAACTACAGCCGCCTGGTGCTGAGCGTGGACGCGGACTTCGAGGGCGCAGCCACCTTTGATCTGATCGACCGCGTCCGCGCCGTCGCGGAAAAGTGGTATCCCGGCGAGTGGAGGCTGGCGGGCGAGGGCGTGAGCACCGAGGACCTGATGAGCACCGTCACCGCCGACATGACCAAGGTCAACTTCCTCGCCATCGCTGCGGTGTTCCTGGTGCTGCTGTTTTCGATGAAGTCCATATCGCTGCCGGTGATTCTGGTGATGGCCATCGAGACGGCCATCTGGATCAACCTGTCGCTGCCCTACTTCTTCGACAGGACGATCTTCTACATCGCCTACCTCATCATCAGCTCGATTCAGCTGGGCGCGACGGTGGACTACGCCATCCTGTTCACCGACCGCTATCTGGAGTTCCGGCGCAGCATGGGCAAGCGGGACGCCATTGTCAATACGGTCTCCGCCGTCACCGCCTCGATCCTGACCTCCGGCATGACGCTGACGGTGGTGGGCTTCCTGCTGGGCTATCTCTCCACCCACGGCCTGCTGAGCCAGCTGGGCATGTTCCTGGGCAAGGGCACGCTGTGCTCGCTGGCCATCGTGTTCTTCGTGCTGCCGGGGCTTTTGTACCTGCTGGACGGCCTGATCCGCCATACCTCACTGGGGCTGAAGCTGGCGCCCGCAAAGCTGCGCGCCGGCACGGCCGATGCGGTTCCCGCTGGAAACTCCGCCGCGCTGGAGAAGGCAGAAGCGGCTGAAGCGAAACCTGCAGAGGCGAAGGAATCCGCCGAGGAAGAACATGCTGAGACGGAAGAACCTGTTGACGAGTTGGATAGGCCCGCAGAAGCCGCCGCAGAAGGGGAGGCGCCGGGCGTGATTGACGACGATGAGATCGAATCCTCCCGGCCGACTGTCCGGTCTGCCCGGCACGCGGCGCTCGATGAGCGATATGGAGCGATCTGCGTTTCGGAAAAGCCTGCCGCGCCCGCAGAGTCCGCCGAACTGGAGCGCGTTCAAAGCGAAAATGCGCGGCTGCGGAGGGAGATTGAAATGCTGAAAGAAGCGCTGGATTTCTATCGTTCCGCAATGCAGATCGTGGATCTTTATCACAAAAACAACGATCAGGAGGAGTGAAAACCGCATGAAAAAGTGGATTGCGGCACTGCTGGCAATTTGTCTGATGACCGGCAGCCTGCTTGCGCCCGCCGCCATGGCTGCGGAAAAAAATGAAATCGTGTATGTCAACCTTCGTTCCGGCGGCGATCTGGACGCGGTTTATATTGTCAACCGCTTCGAGGCGTCCAGCCCGGAGACGGTGGTGGACTATGGCAGATACTACAAGGTCACCAACCTGAGCGACGCCACGCCGCTGGAGCAGAACTCTGATTCCGTGCGCCTGACGGTGCCCGCGGGAACGCTGTTCTATCAGGGCGATCCGATCTCGGCTGCCCTGCCGTGGAGCTTCCGGGTGAGCTACACGCTGGACGGCGCGCCGATGCGCACAGAGGATCTCAGCGGGCAAAGCGGCGCGCTGGAGATGCAGATCACCATCGGCCCGGGCAGCGAGGAACTGACCGATTTCTACGAGCACTACGCGCTGAACATGACCGTCACGCTGGATGGAAACCGGTGCGGCAAAATCACCGCCGAGGGTGCGACCATCGCCAATTCCGGCACCGACCGCCTGCTGACCTATGTGGTGCTGCCCAGCCCGGACGTGACCTACACCATCACCGCCGACGTGACGGACTTCGCCATGGTGGACATCAGCATCAACGGCGTGCCGCTGGGCATGGACGTGGACATCGACACCAGCGAAATCGACGACAAGGTGAGCGAGCTTCAGAACGGCGTGTCCCAGCTCAGCAGCGGCTCCTCCCGGCTTGCCAGCGGCGCGTCCAGCCTGAAGGGCGGCGCAGCGGAGCTGCAGGGCGGCGCGGTGACGCTGGCCGAGGGCACGGACAGCCTGGTCAGCGGCGCGGCGCAGTTTTCCGCAGGTCTGGACGAGGCCAGGGCCGGCTCCTCGGAGCTCGCCGCCGCGTCGGCGCAGATCGCATCCGCCGTGGACAGCTTCGAGGAAAAGACTTCGGGCAGTCCGCAGATGTCCATCGGCGAGCTTCGCTCGCTGTGCAGCGCGATGCTGAGCGCCGTGTCGTGTCAGGAAGCCTCGCTGAAGGCGCTCCAGGAAAAGCTCTCCAATCTCACCGCCACGGCAAAGGCGCTGGAAAGCAAGGCCGCAGAGCTGTGCGATCTGATTTCGAAGGCCGGATTCTCCGATTCCGACATGTCCCTGCTGCGCACACTGCTGGGCAGGGCATCCGGAAATTCCGATGTGAGCACCTACCTCGCTTCTGAAATAGCGGCATTGGGCCGGATTCTGGACAGCGCCTCGGCCATCAACAGCAATCTGGAAAGCATCCGGAGCTGTGCAGAGGAGAGCTGTTCGCTGGCCGCCGCGCTGGCCGATCCCCTCGGCAAGCTGGACAGCGAGATCACCGATGCGCTTTCGACGCTGGCGGAAGTCAAAACGTCCCTGCAGTCGATCCTCGATCTGCTGGACAGGATGGAGGCAAGCGGCGCTGGCTCCAACGATGATGTAATGGCTTCCCTTTGCGCCTTGATCCGCCAGATGGACGCAGGTGTTCAGGCCCTCGACAGCGGCATCGGCGAGCTGCAGGCCAACTTTGCCCTGCTCAGCGCGGGCATTTCCAGTGTGGATGACGGCGTGGATTCCCTCGCCGCCGGCACGGATACCCTGCTGAACGGCGCAAGCTCCCTCTCCTCCGGCGCGAACAGCCTCAAGGGTGGCGTGAATGAGCTCAGCGACGGCACCAGCAACATGGATGAACAGGTGCAGGAGGGCGTGGACGAGGCGATCTCCTCCATTACCGGCGGCGACTACGAACCCGTTTCCTACGCGGACGCGCGCAACAGCGTGGAGAGCGTGCAGTTCGTGATCCGCGTGCCCGGCGTCAGCGAGGCCGAAGAGCCGGAGATTGTCGTCGAGGAGGAGCCGGAAAAGAGCCTCGGAGAGAAATTCCTCGATCTGTTCCGATGAAGAAGGAGAGGTTCGAAATGAAGAAAACAATGCGATGCGCACTTCTTTTGGCTTTGTTGGCCGCGCTCTGTCTGAGCCTGTCCGGCTGTGAAGACGAGGATGCGCGCGTGCGTCAGGCGCTGATCGACATGGGCTACATGAATCCTACGCCGGAGCCCGACGCGACGCCTGAGCCAAGCGAAACGCCTGAGGCCGATGTCCCTTCAGAGTCGCAGCAAACGCCCGAGCCCGACAATCCGTCCGCTCCGAATGGACTTCCGCTGCCCGGCGAATGGCCGGAATCTGTGGAAATCCCCGGACCTGGCGGGCAATCTGATTCAGAACAGACGGCCGACAGCACCGCCGCCCCTGATCCAACCACCGAAGCCGGCAATTTTCCCGATCTCGGCAGGATTTTTGAAAACATCGCCACACCCGCCCCGATCAATCCGCCTGACCTTGGAAAGCTGTTCGATTCAGGATGGGGATTGAGCGATAAACAGTCCGTCGAATCAGGAGCAGAAGCTGCTGTTGAATCCGCTGTCCCAGAC
>JBJEUD010000233.1:0-31347 GCA_051883655.1 Candidatus Faecivicinus sp.
TTTTGCGCAGGTATATATCATACATGCGATGAAATATCATCTGCGCACGAACCGCACTGTATCACCCCTTCTCCAATCAGGCTCCCTCAGATACGACAAAAGCCACTGCCGATGGGTTTCATCAGCAATGGCTTTCCTATGGAAACATGCGGCAGGTTTTCTCAAACCTGCAAGCCAGGCGACGCACAGAAAATGATGCGTCCGATGGCACTGCTTATCAAATCATTATCACGGGGCTTCCCTGAAAGCCGAAAGCCCCTGAAAACAGGGGCCTTCGAGCGGTTTTTCAGCTTATTCCCACTCGATCGTTCCGGTGGGTTTGGGGGTGACATCGACGAGGACGCGGTTGACGCCCTTGACCTCGCTGGTGATGCGGCGGGTGAGGGTATGGATCAATGTCCAGTCAAGCTCTTCGACGGTCGCGGTCATGGCGTCGACGGTGTTGACGGCGCGCAGAATCACCGGCCAACCCTCATAGCGCTCGTGGTTGCGCACGCCTACGCTCTTCAGATCGGGAATCACGGTGAAGTACTGCCAGACCTTGCCCTGCAGGCCGTTTCTGGCAAATTCCTCGCGCAGGATGGCATCGGATTCACGGACGGCTTCCAAACGGTCGCGGGTGATTGCACCCAGACAGCGCACGCCCAGGCCCGGGCCGGGGAAGGGCTGGCGATAGACCATGTCGTCCGGCAGGCCGAGGGCCTTGCCGCAGGCGCGAACCTCGTCCTTGAACAGCATCTTCAGCGGCTCGACCAGCTCGAAATGCAGATCCTCGGGCAGGCCACCGACGTTGTGATGGGATTTGACCATCTTGGCGGTCTTGGTGCCGCTTTCGATGATGTCGGGGTAGATCGTGCCCTGGCCCAGCAGTTCAATTCCATCCAGCTTCCGCGCTTCCTCTTCGAATACGCGGATGAACTCTGCGCCGATGATCTTGCGCTTCTTTTCGGGGTCGGACACGCCGGCGAGCTTGTCGAGGAAGCGGTCGACGGCATCCACGTAAATCAGGTTTGCGCCCATTTCATCCTTGAAGACGCGCACAACCTGCTCCGGTTCACCCTTGCGCAGCAGTCCGTGATTGACATGCACGCAGGTCAGACGATCGCCGACGGCCTTGATCAGCAGCGCGGCCACGACGGACGAATCCACTCCGCCGGACAGCGCCAGCAGCACCTTGCGGTTGCCGATCTGCTTGCGCAGCAACTCCACCTGGTCTGCAATGAAGTTTTCCATGTTCCAATTCCGCTCCGCGCCGCAGCGGACGATGAATGCGTCCAGCGCAGCCTTGGAATCCTCGGGCCACTTCTCCAGATCGGCGGGGTGGGCGGGACTGGAATGATCCACTGCCAGCACGGGCAGGCCCAGTTCGAAAATCGCAGGATCCACATCGATCGCTGCGCCATTCACGATGCGGTTTTCTCCACCGTTGAGAATTACGCCGCATACGCCGGGGACAGCCTTGAGCGCCTCGGGGGTGATGTCGTGGGCGAAAATCTCGCTGTACACGCCGAGCGCACGGATCTCTCGCGCAATGCGCGCATTCTCCGTGCTGCCGAGATCGAGAATGGCAATCATACTCTGAATCATGGGGTTCTCCTCCATTCCTAAATGATTGTAATTTTAGTATACATACTCGGCTGCGGGCTGTCAATCCGAAGGCGGCGGAGAAACGGCCATTTTTGAGGGACTTCTTTGGAACCGAGAAGTCCGTCGGCTTTGATCACTTGTGTGGAGCAGGGGAGACGGCGGTGCAGTCTGCCCGTGTTAAAGCAGCTCGGCATAGCTGCGGATGTACCAGTCCGCGATTTGGCGGATCTCCTCGCGCTGCAGATGGGCGGTTGAGTCCTCGATGGCGAGCACCCGGCATCCGGCGGCCTTGGCGGACTTCATGGAATAGAGCGCATCCTCGAACATGACTGCGCGCTCAGGCGCGACGCCAAGGCGGCCGGTCAGCTTGATGAAATACTCCGGATTCTCCTTGGTCAGTCCGTCGCCGCGCTCATAGTTGTCGGTGACGAAGTCGAAGAACTTCAGAATGCCGAGGCGCTCCAGACCGTTGCGGGCAAATTCGCGCCGGGAGGCGGTCGCAACGCACAGGCGGATTCCACGATCCTTCAGCTTTTGCAGAAAGACCGGCACATGCTCGTCCTTCAGGGGCGTGTCGTTGAGATAGTGGCGGTTCATATATTCTTCGATCTCTGAGACGACGGCGGCCCTTTCGCCAATCTCGATCTTTTCGCGCTCGGCGATCTCAAACAGCAGCTTTCGGCTCGAGGTATCCAGCATGCGCACCAGATCCTCATTTCGCACGGGCATTCCGTGCGCCAGAAGAAATTCCAGCGTCGTGAATCGCCAGTAGCGCATGCTGTCCAGCAGGGTTCCGTCCAGATCGAAGATGGCCGCGTCGAAATTGAAATCCACGTTCATTCTCCTTCACAGGCTGCGGCATCCGCCGCCAGCGCTCTTTTCTTCCAGGGGGCGAAGTGATAGTATCCTGCGCTCATCATCAAACCGATGATCCAGCCCAGCGGCGAGGCAAACCAGATGCCCATCGTTCCGTAAATCGAGGAAAGCGCAATGGAAAATCCGACCTTCGCAACCAGCTCCAGCATGCCGGAGATCACCGTGGGGCGCACCAGTCCCATGCCGCGCAGCGCGGAATTGTACAGCCAGATGGCGCAGAGCGCCGGCATGAACGCCGCCTCGACGCGCAGCATATCCATGGCGGAGTCCAGAATGGCGGTCTCCTTCGCGTCCACAAACAGCAGCGCCAGCGGGCGGCCGAAGCCCAGCAGCATGACCATGGCGATCGCCGTGAGCGCGCCCAGCAGCGCCAGCGCGCGCTTGATGCCCTGGTGGATGCGGTCGTAGCACTTGGCGCCGTAATTCTGCCCGGCGTAGATGGAGAACGAGAACGCCACCTGGGAGATCACCACGGTGGTCAGCTGCTCAACCTTTCCGCCCACGGTGTAGGCGGCGACGACGTCGGAGCCGAAGCCGTTGATCACGCGGCTGATCACCATCTGTCCTGCGGTGAGCATCACATTCTGCGCCATCATGGGCAGCGCAATCTGGCAGAACCGGCGCAGCAGATCGCCGCCGGGCAGAAGCTCCGCGCGGCAGAAGCGCAGCTCCGGGTATTTCTTCCACATATAGACGCAGCACAGCGCCGCGCTGGTCAGCTGGGAGATCACTGTGGCCCAGGCCACGCCCGCCACGCCGGCGTTCAGCCCCAGCACGAAGACCAGATCCAGCGCAATGTTCATGAGAGAACAGAGGATCAGGAATACCAGCGGCGTGCGGCTGTCGCCGATGGCCCGCAGCACCGCGGCGGAGGTATTGTAGAGCATCTGGGCGATGTACATGCCGCAGACGATCTGCAGATAGAGCACCGCACCTTCGATGATGTTCGCGGGCGTGTCCAGCAGCCGCATCAGCGGCTGCGCCAGAAAGACGGACGCTGCGCCGATGGCCAGACTGCAGACGACCACCACGCTCAGCGCGCCGCCGACGATTCTGCGCACCTGCGCTTCGTCCTTCGCCCCCCATGCATGGGAGACGAGGATGGATACGGCGTTGGTCAGCGCGTTGCCGATCATGATGATCATGCCGGTGCTGGAGGTCGTCGCGCCCACGGAGGCGAGCGCCTCCGCGCTGACGAAGCGGCCCAGCACGATGGTGTCCACCATGTTGTACATCAGCTGGAAGACCGCGCCGATGAGCATCGGAATGGCGAACACCACCAGCAGCTTCGTGGGGCTGCCGACCGTCATGTCTATGCCGCCGCTTCTCCGGCTCATGCGAGCGCCTCCTTCATGCGGTTCCGCGCCGCGTCCAGAACGTCCTTCGGGCCGCCGCCCTGGGCGAAGTCGGGCTTTCCGCCGCCCTTGCCGCCCAGGGGACGGGCCGCATCGCGCAGCAGCGCGCCCATATTTGCGTTTACATCAGCCGAGCGGCCGAAGACGTAGACGGCCTGCTCGCCGTTCATCGCGCCCAGCAGCGCGATGACGCCGGAGGACTCGATGAGCTTCGAGGTCAGCTCGCGCAGCAGCATTCCGTCTGCTTCCACGAATTGCGCGATGAGCCTTGTTCCGTCGGGAAGCAGCTCCGCCTGTGCAAGCATCCCGTCCGCCCCGGACAGCAGCTGCTCCCGGCGCAGGCGGACGAGCTCATATTCCGCGGCGTGCAGCCGCTCCTGCATCGAGCGTATGCTCGAAGTCAGACTGGACACGCCGGTGGAGAACAGCTCCGCCGCGGCGTGCGCTGCCTGATGGCAGTTCAGATAGTCGTTCAGCGCGCGCTGTCCCGCCAGGAAGGCCAGGCGCATTTTGCCGCGCGCCGGCGCGACGGACACGATCTTCACCAGCCCGATCTGTCCCGCGGTGGACGGATGGGTTCCGCCGCAGGCAACCATTTCATCATCGCCGATGGCTACGATGCGCACGTGCTCGCTCACCGTGGGCTTTTTGCGCAGCGGCAGCGTGGGCAGTTCCTCCTCGGACGGAAACCAGCATCGAATCGGAACGTCGCGCTGGATGTGCTCGTTGACGTCCAGCTCGATCCGGCGGATGTCCTCGTCGGAGATGCGCGTCGCGCCGCCGGGCATGGCCACGTCGATGGTGGAAATCTCCTCGCTGACGTGGAGGCCGATGGTCACGCCGCCCATCAGCCGGTGCAGCGCGCCGGCGATCATATGGTCGCCCGCATGCTGCTGCATGTGGTCGAAGCGCCGCGGCCAGTCGATCTCGCCGTGGACCTCGCTTCCCTCGCGCAGAGGCGCGTCCACCGTGTGCCAGACCTCGCCGTCGGTCACGTTCACGTCCACCACGCGGGCGTCTCCCAGCGTGCCCGTGTCGAAGGGCTGACCGCCGGAGGTGGGATAAAAGGCGCTGCGGTCCAGCAGCACGTCATAGACATCGCCGCGGGGAATGCATTTGAGCACCTGTGCGTCAAACTGCGTCAGGTAGGCATTGTCATAATACAGTCGATTCGTCATAAAAATCACGCTCCGGTCCCATGATACGACAGAATTGACCCGTTTGCAAGCCGGGTTTTGGAAAAGTTGCATTCGGCAATGGAAACCTGCGCAGCACAGTTTAAGTTTTCGCGATTTTGCTTGACATTCCTCGCGTCGGGCCGTATAATTTTTGCATCGTGAAGATTCACATGCGTCGACGGGAAGAGTAACCGGTTCACAGCGCTGCAAGAGAAGGATGTCATCGGCTGAAAGCATCCGCGCTCCAGGCTCCGGCGAACGACACCCCTGAGCATCCGCCTCCGCGGCGCCCCGCCCCCGTTACAGGGCCTTGAGATGGACTTTCGTCCAAAGCAGGGTGGCACCGCGAGACCTTCGCCCCTACGTTGGGACGGAGGCTGTTTTTTTATTCTCATGAACTTTAATCCGAAAGGAGTCTTTGCTATGCTGACCCAGGCGCCCAAGGGCACTCAGGACATGCTGCCGAAGGACGCGCACCGTTGGCAGACGATCGAGGGCAACATGCGCAGAATTTGCGCGCTCGCGGGCTATCGCGAGATCCGCACCCCGATCTTTGAGCACACGGAGCTGTTCCAGCGCGGCGTGGGCGACACCACCGACGTCGTCCAGAAGGAAATGTACACATTCAACGACAAGGGCAACCGCTCCATCACCCTCAAGCCGGAGGGAACTGCCGGCGCAGTCCGCGCGCTGATCGAGTCCCACATGTATGCCGACGCGCTGCCGGTGAAGCTCTACTATGCTTCCTGCCCCTGCTTCCGCTATGAGAAGCCCCAGTCCGGCCGCCTGCGCCAGTTCCATCAGAACGGCGTCGAGGTGTTCGGCGCGAAGGACGCCAGCGTGGACGCCGAGATCATCCAGCTGGCCATGCAGCTGCTCGAGGCCAACGGCATCGGCGATCTGAAGCTGAACATCAACTCCATCGGCTGCCCCGAGTGCCGCAAGGCCTATCATGAGAAGCTGCGCGCCTATCTGGAGCCGAAGCTCTCCACGCTGTGCAAGACCTGTCAGGAGCGCTTCGAGCGCAATCCGCTGCGCATTCTCGACTGCAAGGAGGACGCCGACAAGCTGACCGACGCGCCCGCCATGCTGGACAACCTCTGCCCGGACTGCGCGGCCCACTTCGGGAAGCTGAAGCAGTATCTGACCGCCATGGGCCTCGACTACGCCGTCGATCCCCGCATTGTGCGCGGCCTGGACTACTACACCAAGACCGTGTTTGAGATCATCACCGAGACTCCCGGCGGAAACCTGACCGTCTGCGGCGGCGGCCGCTACGACGGCCTGGTCGAGGAGCTCGGCGGCCCCGCCACCCCCGGCATTGGCTTCGGCATGGGCATTGAGCGCATGATTATGGTGCAGGATCTGCGCGGCATCGCGCCGGAGGCGCCCGCGCTGTACGACGCGTTCGTGGTCACCATGGGCGACGAGGCCCGCATGGAGGGCGTGCGCCTGGTGAGCGAGCTGCGCGCTGCCGGACTGAAGGCCGATCTGGATCACGCGGCCCGCAGCATGAAGGCCCAGTTCAAGTATGCCAACAAGGTCGGCGCGTCGAAGGTCATCGTGATCGCAGGTGATGAGCTGGAGAAGGGCGTAGTCAAGGTCCGCGACATGTCGAACAGCTCCGAGACGGAAGTTGCCCGCAGCGAGGCCGTTCAGACCATTCTGCAAATGAAATAAATTCGGGAGGAATGAGATATGCTTTCCCATAAGAGAGATCATTACTGCGGCCTGCTGACCGAGGCGATGGCCGGTCAGAGCGTCCACCTTTCCGGCTGGGTGCAGCGTACCCGCGACCTGGGCGGCGTGGTGTTCGTCTGGCTGCGCGACCGCGAGGGCCTGGTGCAGCTGGTGTTCGACACGGCGGTCTGCTCCCAGGAGATCTTCGACCTGGGCCGCTCCCTGCGCAGCGAGTACGTTGTGACCGTGCAGGGCGAGGTGCGCCTGCGTGCCGAGAACGCCATCAACCGCGAACTCAAGACCGGCACCATCGAGGTGTTCGTCACCGACGCGGTGCTGCTGAACAAGTCCGAAACCCCGCCGATCTACATCGACGACAAGGCCGATGAGAACGAGCTGGTGCGCCTGAAGTACCGCTATCTCGATCTGCGCCGCCCCAGCATGCAGGAGAAGCTCCGCCTGCGCAGCAAGGTGGTCAACTGCATCCGCTACGCGCTGGACGAGGAGGGCTTCACCGAGATCGAAACCCCCATCCTGTCCAAGTCCACGCCCGAGGGCGCGCGCGACTTCCTGGTGCCCAGCCGCCAGCATCCCGGCACGTTCTACGCGCTGCCCCAGAGCCCCCAGATCTACAAGCAGCTGCTGATGCTGTCCGGCTTTGACAAGTACTATCAGATCGCCCGCTGCTTCCGCGACGAGGACAACCGCGCCGACCGCCAGCCCGAGTTCACCCAGTGCGACATCGAGATGTCCTTCATCGACGAGGAGGTCATCTACGGCGTGATCGAAAAGGTCTTCGCGCGCATCTTCCGCGAGGTCAAGGGCGTGGAGCTGCAGCTGCCCCTGCCGCGCATGACCTGGGCCTACGCCATGGAGAACTACGGCTCCGACAAGCCCGACACCCGCTTCGAGATGCGGCTGGTGAACCTGACGGATGCGGTCAAGGGCAGCGAGTTCGTCGTGTTCAAAAACGCCATCGAAAACGGCGGCCGCGTGGAGGCCATCAACGCCAAGGGCCTCGCCTCCATGACCCGCAAGGAGATCGACAGCTACGCCGAGTTTGTGAAGACCTATCGCGCGAAGGGCCTGCCCTACATGACCTTCACCGCCGACGGCAACGTCAAGTCCTCGTTCAACAAGTTCCTGACCCCGGAGCTGATCGAGGCCGTCCGTACCGCCATGAACGCCGAGCCCGGCGACATCGTGTTCTTCGGCGCGGACAAGAAGAGCGTGGTCTGGCAGTCGCTGGGCGCGCTGCGCTGCGAGATCGCCAAGCGCCACGGCCTGATCGATCACAGCCTGTACAATCTGTTCTGGGTCACCGAGTTCCCGCTGTTCGAGTACAGCGAGGAGGAGGGCCGCTACGTCGCCGCCCATCATCCCTTCACCAGCTGGTACACCGAGGACAATCAGTATCTCGACACCGACAAGGAGAAGGTGCGCTCCCGCGCCTACGACCTGGTGATGAACGGCATCGAGCTGGCCTCCGGCTCCATCCGCATCCACCGCGCCGACCTGCAGGCGCAGATGTTCGACATGATCGGCCTCTCCAGCGAGGAGGCCCATCATCGCTTCGGCTTCCTGCTCGACGCGTTCAAGTACGGCGCTCCGCCCCACGGCGGTCTGGCGTTCGGCATCGACCGTCTGGTCATGCTGCTGACCGACAGCGACAGCCTGCGCGACGTCATCGCCTTCCCGAAGGCCACCAGCGCGAACTGCCTGATGATGGAGACGCCTGCGGATGTACGCCCCGATCAGCTGGAGACCCTGAAGATCAAGGTCGATCTGCCCGCGGAAGAATAAGCACAGAAGACGGTCGCCAAACCCCGCATCAGCTGTTGAATGCGGGGTTTGCGCGTTCCGGGCAAAGGCGCATTTCCATCATTTGCCGGAATTTGGAAATGGCGGAGGTCCGCCGCGCTGTTTTCGCCGGTGAAAGGAATAAAATGAAGCGTATGGCAATACAATTTGTAGAATGCAGCATTTACCGCTTGCAATTCGCGGCAGATTGCGCTATAATAAAGTCAAAGATGGTCAAAAGACTTTGGAGGCGAGAACATGGCGCAGCTCAGCGACAGTATAGAACAGTTTATTAAGGAGCTGATGTGTGATGAGGCGCATATCGAGCTGAGGCGAAATGAACTGGCGCAGCACTTTGGATGCGCGCCTTCCCAGATCAATTATGTATTGGCCACGCGCTTTTCCGTGGATCACGGCTACATTATAGAATCGCGCCGCGGCGGTGGGGGATATGTGCGCATCATGCGCATGCAGGAGCGGGAGGAAGGAAATCTGCTGGAATCCCTGCTCGAGCGCGTCGGAAATTCCGTGGACGAGGAAACCGCTAACGCAATCATTACCCATCTGACGGATTTGAAGCTGGTGACTGCGAATGAGGCGGCGCTGATGCGCGCGGGCGTGTCGCGCAATGCGCTGGCGCTGCCGATCAGCGCCAAGGACGTGCTTCGCGCGGCGGTCCTTCGGAATATGCTGGTTCAGGTTTTTCGGAACATCGAAGGAGGAGAACAGAAATGATGTGCGAGGAGTGCGGCATCCGCCCCGCGAAATTTCATCTGATGACGATCATGAATGACGAGCGCACCGAGCGCAATCTCTGCCCGGTGTGCATGGCGAAATATCAAAAACAGCTGCCGGGCATCGATTTTTCGAACCTGGCGGGCATCCTCAACAGCATCCTGGACAGCCGCCCCGGCAAGGAGCGGGAGAAGGTGGATGAATCCCTGGGAGCGCTGACCTGCGAACAGTGCGGCATGACCTATGCGGAGTTTCAGAAGTGCGGGATGCTGGGCTGCGCGAACTGCTACAAGACCTTCAAAGCCCCGCTGGACGCGCTGCTGCAGCGCATCCACGGCAATACGCAGCACGCGGGCCGCATTCCCGGAAGCGTGCGAAGCGGCGTGTCCATCCGCATGAACATCGATCGCCTCAAGCAGCGCCTGCAAAAGGCCATCGCCGAGGAAGAATATGAGCAGGCGGCGAAGCTGCGCGACAGCATCCGCGCGCTGACCGCCCAGCTGGCCGAGCAGGAGCGGCAGACCGACATCAAGGTCGCGCCGCCGCAGCGCATCGAGGCGGAACATTCAGAGGGAGGCGAGAGCAATGACTGATTATGTGCAGGCGCCTGAACAGGATGTCGTCATTTCCAGCCGCGTTCGCCTTTCAAGAAACTATGACGACCTTCCCTTTTCGCCCAAGCTGACGAAGGAGTACGCCGAGGAGGTCATCGAGCGCACCTCCGACGCGGTGTTCAACGGCGAGAACGGCCACGCATTTTCCCTGCTCCGCATGAGCGAGATGGAGCAGGATGCGCGTTCCCGGCTGGTGGAGCACCATCTGATCAGCTATGATCTGCTCAAGTTCACCAGCCGCTCCGCGGCGATGGTTTCTTCCGCAGGGACCATCACGGTGATGTGCAACGAGGAGGATCACGTTCGCTTCCAGGGCATGCTGCCCGGACTCCAGCTGGAGCGCTCGGCGGAGATGGCGCTTCGGCTCGACGAGCAGGTGGGCGACAAGTACCCCTTCGCGTTTGACAGCCAGCTGGGCTTCCTGACAGCCTGTCCGGCCAACACCGGCACCGGCATGCGCTGTTCAGTGGTGCTGCACCTGCCGGCGCTGTCCACCGGCGGACAGATGGGCGCGGTGATGCAGGCGGTGGCAAAGCTGGGCTTGACCATCCGCGGCCTCTACGGCGAGGGAAGCGAAGCCCGCGGACACCTGTATCAGCTGTCCAACCAGGCCACGCTGGGCCGCAGTGAAGAGGACGTTGTCCGCTCTCTGGCGGCAGCCACGGAGCAGATTGTCGGCCATGAGCGCGCCATGCGCGAAGCCGCCGAAAAGAAGGACATGATGCAGCTTCAGGATACGCTGCTGCGTTCCTGGGGAGAATTGATGTACGCGCGGCTCATGTCCACGAAGGAGTTCATGCGCAGGTATTCGGACATCCGCTATGCCGCGAGCATGGGATATCTGCATGCGCCGCTGCCGGGTCTGGACGTGCTGATGATGGACGTGCAGCCGGGCTCTCTGGGCGTGCGCGCCGGAAAGCTGATCGGCGAACGCGAGGCAGAGATTCTGCGCGCTAAAGTGCTGCGCGATGAGCTGCCCAAACTCGTCTCGGAATAATATTGGGCCGGAGTCTGGCGCAGGCACTGCGAAGGCTGCACGGCCGGAAGTCAATTGGAGGAAACTCATGGCATATTTTGCACAATTCACCGATCGCGGCCAGCGGGCGCTTCGGGCGGCACAGCTCGAGGCAGCGAAGCTCGGTCGGAGCTATGTGGGAACGGAGCATCTGCTGCTGGGCGTTCTGACGGAGCCCGGCGCGGCTTCGATTGTCCTGAAGGGCATCGCGCTGGATGCGGTGCGCGCCGAGGTCATTCAGATTCTCGGCCGGGGCGAGGAGTCTGTGGAGGGCAAGCAGATGGTCTATACGCCCCGAACCAAAAAGGTGCTGGAGCAGAGCATGCGCGAGGCCCGCGAGCTCAAGCAGAACTATGTCAGCACCGAACACATCCTGCTGGCGCTGATGCGCGAGCGCGAAGGCGTCGCGGCCCATGTGCTGATCAAGATGGGCGTCGATCTGTCGAAGGCGCGGGAGGAGCTGCTGAATATCCTCTCCGGCGCCGATGAATCCGTGCCCGCGCATGCGGAGGGGGAGGCGGAGACGCCGCTGGTGGATCAGTTTTCGCGCGATCTGACCCGTGCCGCCCGCGAGGGTGAACTGGATCCCGTGATCGGCCGCGAGAAGGAGATCGAGCGCATCGTGCAGATTCTGTCGCGCCGCAGGAAGAACAACCCGGTATTGATCGGAGAGCCCGGCGTGGGCAAGTCCAGCATTGTTGAGGGCCTGGCACAGCTGATTGTCGAGGGAAACATTCCGGAGCTCTTGCGCGGCAAGCGCGTGGTGTCGCTGGACCTGGCCAGCATGCTGGCGGGCGCGAAGTACCGCGGCGAATTTGAGGAAAGACTCAAGAACGCTATGGCCGAGATTCGCAAGGCGGGCAACATCATCCTGTTTATCGATGAGCTGCACACCATCTGCGGCGCGGGTGCATCCGAGGGAGCGCTGGATGCGGCAAACATCCTCAAGCCCCTGCTGGCCCGCGGCGAGCTGCAGTGCATCGGAGCGACTACGCTCAATGAATACCGGAAGCACATCGAAAAGGACGCCGCATTGGAGCGCCGCTTCCAGCCGGTTCAGGTGGGCGAGCCGACCAAGGAGGAGTCCGTCGAAATTCTGATGGGCCTGCGCGACCGCTATGAGGCGCATCACCGCGTGCGCATCACCGACGAGGCCATTCATGCCGCGGTGAACCTGTCGTCCCGCTATATCTCGGATCGCTTCCTGCCGGACAAGGCCATTGACCTGATCGACGAGGCGGCCTCCCGCGTGCGCATCAAGGCGTTTACTGCGCCGCCGGACATGAAGGATCTGCAGGTTCGCCTGGAGGCGTTGAACAAGGAAACGCAGGAGGCGGTCAGGCAGGAGGACTTTGAGCTGGCTGCCAATCTGCGCGACCGGAAAAAGGAGCTTCAGAACGAGATGGATTCCCGCCGCCGCGAGTGGGAGGAGAAGCTCAACAGCAAGATTGAAACAGTTGGCGAGGAGGAAGTCGCCGCCATCGTTTCCATGTGGACCGGGATTCCCGTGGCACGCATGACCGAAGGTGAGGCGCAGCGGCTGATTCATCTGGAGGAAACCCTGCACAAGCGCGTGATCGGCCAGGAGGAAGCGGTCAAGTCCGTCGCCCGCGCCGTGCGCCGTGCCCGTGCGGGACTGAAGGATCCCAACCGCCCCATCGGATCGTTCATCTTCCTGGGTCCCACGGGCGTGGGCAAGACGGAGCTGTGCAAGGCGCTGGGCGAGGCGCTGTTCGGCGATGAGGACAGCCTCATTCGCATCGACATGTCCGAATATATGGAGAAGCATTCCGTCTCCAGGATGATCGGCTCTCCGCCCGGCTATGTCGGATACGAGGAGGGCGGCCAGCTGACCGAGCGCGTCCGCCGCAAGCCCTATGCGGTGCTGCTGCTGGACGAGGTGGAAAAGGCGCATCCGGACGTGTTCAACCTGCTGCTGCAGATCCTCGAGGACGGTCGCCTGACCGACGGCCAGGGGCGCGTGGTGGACTTCAAAAACACCGTGATCGTGATGACCAGCAATGCCGGCGCACACACCATCAAGAAGCAGCGGGCGGTGGGCTTCGGCGGCAGCGAGAATTCCGAGAAGACCTACAATTCCATGAAGGAGAACATCATGGGCGAGGTCAAGCAGATCTTCCGCCCCGAGTTCTTGAACCGCGTGGACGAGATTATCGTGTTCCATGCGTTGACCCAGGAGGAAATTGACTCGATTGCGCGCCTGCTGATCTCGCAGGTTTGCAGCCGGTTGGCCGAGCGCGGCATCGAGCTGGAGATCGACGACGGCGCGCTGCGCAAGATCAGCGAGGCTGGCTGCGACCTTCAGTATGGCGCGAGGCCGCTGCGGCGCGCAATTCAGCGAATGGTGGAGGACGCGCTGAGCGAGGAGATCCTGCTCGGCCACATCAGCCTGGGCGACCGTGTGCTGGCCACCGAGAGGGACGGCGAGCTGGTTTTCACCACCATCGGAACGATCCAGTCCGGCGAGGCCGAGCTGATTCCGGCCGGTCAGCCGAACAACGACTGAGATTCATTCAATTCAATATCCGCAGGCTCCGGCGCGGGCGTCGTCCCGTCGGAGCCGAAGAACAGATTCATCATGCCGCCGGGCGAGTAGGTCACGGCGGCGCTTTCTTTGCCCGAAAGCAGAATGCCGCGCTCATGGAGAAGCCTGTGGCGGGGAAGCACGGTGTAGGAGATGCGCTCGGAGAGATCGGCGCCCTCGTCGGAAAAGCGCAGTACCTCGCCTTCCGCGCCGGTCAGCGTGGCGATGATGTCCGTGACGCCGCCGGTGCTGCGCAGAATGAGATATTCGGCGTTTTCACTCAGCGAGGTAAACTGGAGGACCGGCGTTTCGCCGCTCCTGCTCAGAAGTGTAAGATCGGTCACCGGATCCGGCGCGTTCCATTCGTCGGTAAATTCTTGCGGAAGGTCGTTGGAATGAAACAGCTCCGCGACCACATAGTCCGACGGCGTCTTGTCCGTCGCCAGCAGTACGGCGTCCTTTTCCAGGGCCAGCGAGTCCACCAGTGCGGTTCGCACGGAGGCGGGCTTTGCAAAATCAGCCTGGGTCAGAAGGGTGCGGCAGTTTTTCAGCAGCGCGGCGCAGAGCTTTGCCGGATAGCCGCTGCCGCCCTCGGAGGAGGCAAGCTGGTGGGCCGCATCGGGCGTGTCATAGCCCATCCAGACGGTCAGGGCGAGGTCAGGGGTGTAGGCGGCGGTCCAGATGTCGCGGGTGGAGCCGTCGGTGTCGGAGACAGTGCCGGTCTTTGCCGCGACGGGAATGCCGGCTGCGGTCAGCGCTCTTGCGCTTCCTGTGGTTGCGGCGGTTTTGAGCATATCCGTGAGCATATAGGCGGTGGAATCCTGGACGGCGCGCTCGCTGGAAATCTCGGCTTCATAGAGCAGGTTCCCCTCGGAGTCCGAGATGCTCCGAATCAGATGCGGGGAGACCTTCATGCCCCCGTTGGACAGCGCTGCATAGGCGGCGCAAAGCTGTGCGGGGGAGACGCCGTTGGTCATGGAGCCCAGCGCAAGGGCCAGATTGTCATCCTGCCAGGAGAGCTCCAGACCGAACCTCGCTGCGTAGTTGCGCACCGCGGTGATGCCGATCAGATCTGCCAGATCCACGGTGGCGATGTTCAGGGAGCGAGACAGCGCTTCGCGAAGCGTAACGGTGCCATAGCTGTTTCCGCCCGCATTGCCCGGCGTATAGCCGCCGGAGAACTCCCGGGGCGTGTCCTCCACCAGGGATGTCGGCGTGAAGCCGAAGGCATCGATGGCGGCGGCATAGGTGGAGACGGGCTTGATTGCGGACCCGGGCGAGCGCCGGATTTGCAGCACACGGTTCAGCCCGCGCTGCACCTCATATTCACGGCCGCCGACGATCGCGCAGATCTCGCCGGTGTCGGGCCGCATGGCCACCAGCGCGGCCTGAACCTGCGTGCCATCCGTGGCGCTGACGGGGAAGTTGGTATCATCCTCAAAGAGCGCATCGGCCTGATCCTGAAGGGCGGGATCGAAACCCGTCTGGATGGAATAGCCGGCGGAGAGCACGTCGTCGACGCTCATTGCGAGCAGCGAGGCAGCTTCATCCAGCGTCGCATCCATAAACCAGCCGTAAAGCTCGGCGCTGTTGTCGCTCATGACCAGGCGAAGCGTCTCCTGCCGGGCGCTCTCGGCCTGCTGGGGCGTGATATAGCCGCATTCCTCCATTTGGCCCAGAATCAGATCGCGCCGCTGCACGGATTTTTCGGGATCGAGATGGGGTGCGTAGCTGGACGGTGCCTTGATGACGCCGGCCAGCAGCGCGGATTCCGCCAGCGTCAGTTGGGAGACCTCCTTGCTGAAGTAGGATTCTGCTGCAGCGGCGATGCCGTAAGCGCCGTTTCCGAAGTAGACGGTGTTCAGATAGCACTCCAGGATTTCATCCTTGGAGAGCTTGCGCTCCAGCTGCAGCGCGAGCACGGCCTCCTGCGCCTTGCGGGAGAGGGTTTTGATCTCGCTCAAGTGCGTCAGCTTGATCAGCTGCTGGGTGATGGTCGATGCGCCCTGAGAGTAGCTGCGCGTGCGGATGTTGTTCAAAAGCGCGGCCAGAATGCGGCGCACGCTGATGCCGTGGTGCTCGTAAAAGCGCTGATCCTCAGCGGCGATAAAGGCGTTGCGCACCTGTTCGGGAATGTCTTTGAGCGGCGTCCACACCCGGAGCTTGCCGGTGGCGAAGGCGCCCACGGCATTGCCGGAGGCGTCATAGACGATGGAAGACCGGGGCTGGGCGTAGAGCTTGTTCAGATCCAGCTTCTGCCAGTTGGGAATGTCCAGCTGCCAGATCAGTACAGCCGTGAGTACGGCCAGCACAGCCGCCGCGCCGATCCAGATTTTTCTGGCCATGAATTCACCTGCTTTGCCTGTTTTCTGTTCTAATCTTTCCCAGACGCGACGGAATTAGACATGGCTGCCAGAAGTTGTCCGTGGACAACGCAGGGATGGGTTTGTTACAATAGATATGTTGAAAAACAAACCGAGGTGATCGATTTGAAACGATGGTATTGTGCGCTGGCGGTGCTGGCGATTGGAATGGCCGTGAGCGGCGCGGCGCTGTCGCTGACGGCCAATGGAAGCGCGATGCTCCGCGCGTCGCTGGGGCATGGGCTGGTGACGGCATCGGTGATCGGGCTGATTCTCTGTGCACTGCTGCGCCCGAAGGCCATGCGCGCGGATGCGATGACGATTGGCAGCGACGCCACGGCGGAGGGCAGCGCGCCGGCCTGCACCTTTGCCGACGTTGCGGCCAACGACGAGGCGCGCGGCAGCCTTGAGCAGCTCCGGGACTACATTGTTCATCCCGAGAAGTACAGCCGCTATGGCGCGCGCATGCCCAAGGGCGTGCTGCTGTACGGACCGCCCGGAACGGGCAAGACGCTGCTGGCGAAGGCGCTGGCCGGGGAGGCGGGCGTGCCGTTCTTTGCGCTGTCCGGTTCGGACTTTGTCGAAAAATATGTGGGTGTGGGCGCAATGCGCGTGCGCGAGCTGTTCAAAAAGGCGCGAAAAGCCGGGAAGTGCGTGATCTTTATCGATGAGATTGATGCCATGGGCAAGCGGCGCAGCGATCACTCTTCCGATGAGCGGGATCAGACGCTGAATGCCCTGCTGAGCGAGATGTCGGGCTTCCACAGCGGTGAGGGCGTGATTGTGCTGGCGGCGACCAACCGGCTGGAGATGCTCGATCCCGCGCTGCTGCGCCCGGGCCGCTTCGATCGCCAGATCGAGGTGGGACTTCCGGGCAAAAAGGAGAGGCTGAGCATTCTTGAGCTGCACAGCCGCAACAAGCCGCTGGACGAGGATGTGAGTCTGGAGCACCTGGCGGCAGAGACCGCCTATTTCTCCGGCGCTTCACTGGAAAATCTGCTGAATGAGGCGGCAATCCTGGCGGCTGCGCGGGACAAGCCCTCGATCACGATGCAGGACATTCGCGCGGCGCTGGTTCAGACGATCGTCGGCGCGGATCGGGAGAGCACCGCAAACGATGCGGAGCGCAGGATCATCGCGCTGCACGAGGCCGGTCATGCGATTGCGACGCGGGCGCTGATGCCCAGGCATCGGCTGACGCGGGTGAGCATTCTGCCCGCCGGCCGCGGCGCGGCGGGGTACAATCTGGCGATTCCGCCGGAGCGGGTGATGCTGAGCAAACGCGATCTGGAAAACCAGGTCTGCGTATTGCTGGCAGGGCGTGCGGCGGAGCTGCTGATTCTCGGCGAGGATGCACTGACCGCAGGTGCCTCCAACGATCTCGACCGTGCCACGGAGACCGTAGCGATGATGGTCACGGAGCTGGGCATGGCCGGCGAACCGGCGGTGTCCCTCAAGGCGCTGAACCGAAGCTGCGGCGGCAGCGGCAATTCGGCCGAGCGGTGCAGAGAGCTTCTGGCGGAGCTGTATGCGCGCACGCAGCAGCTGCTGGCCACCCATGTGGAAGCATTGGGCCGCCTGGCAGAGGCGCTTTTGGAGCGCGAGACGCTCACCGGCGACGAGGTTGCCGGGATTCTCGGCGATTTGTCGAACGAAAGACCGGAAGCGGCAAAAGCAGACTGATTTCGCAAGAGGAATCGCGCAAGCAAGCATGGAATCATTCCCTCACAGGAGGATGATTCCATGCTTTTGTATGAAAAGAAGAAGAATACTTTGACGGTGCGCCTTACGGGAGAACTGGATCACAGCGTTGCGGGCGCCATTCGCGCGGAGGTGGACGAGCTGATTCTGGATCCGCGGGTGCGGCGGCTGGTCTTCGATCTGAACGAACTGGAATTCATGGACAGCTCCGGCATTGGGCTGATCATCGGGCGGTACAAGCTGATGTCGCGCCGGGGCGGCACGGTGGCGGTATCCTGCCGGAACGGACGCGTGGATCAGATTTTTGAGATGGCCGGGCTGTATCAGCTCGTCGAGCGGCTGGCGTAGCCGGAAAGGAGACGGTATGAGCATCATCAATGAAATGCGGCTGGACTTTCCGGCGCTTCCCGAAAACGAATCCTTTGCCAGAATGGTGATCAGCGGCTTTATGCTGCCGCTGAATCCCACGCTGGAGCAGCTGGCGGACGTGAAGACGGCGGTGTCCGAGGCGGTCACCAACGCGATCATTCACGGCTACGGCATGGGGAAGGGCACGGTGCGGCTGCATGCGACCTGTTCGGACGATGGCACGCTGGTGATCGACGTGATCGACCGCGGCTGTGGCATCGCCGACGTGGAGCATGCGCGCCAGCCGTTTTACACAACCTCTGAGGGCGAGGAGCGCTCGGGTATGGGATTTACCGTGATGGAGAGCTTTATGGATGCGGTGGAGGTTCAGTCCGCAGTGGGGCGTGGCACCACGGTGCGGCTGATCAAGCGCATTGCGGCGCGGGCGGAGGCGCTCGCGCGGCAGGCTTGAGCGCAGAGCGCAACCAAAGCACGCGGGACAAGCTCATGCGCGCCCACGAGGGCGACATGCAGGCGCGGGAGGAGCTCGTTGAGGAGAACATGGCACTGGTGCGGTTCCTGGTCAAGCGGTTTGCAGGGCGCGGAGCGGACAGCGAGGATCTGTTTCAGTACGGATGCATGGGACTGCTGAAGGCCATCGACCGATTTGATCCGGAGTATTCCGTTCAGTTTTCCACCTATGCGGTGCCCGTGATCCTCGGCGAGATTCGCCGGTACCTGCGCGATGACGGTCCGATTCACGTCTCCCGAACGATTCACGACAATGCCCGCCGCGTGGAGCAGTTCTGCGCCGAATGGCGGGAGAAGTACAGCGCGGAGCCAAATGTGAGCGATGTCGCCGATGGACTGGAGATGTCCCGCGAGGACGTGCTGCTGGCGCTGAACGCGCGGAATCGCGTGCGTTCGCTGAGCGAGCCCATCGGCGGTGACGGCGATCTTCGGCTGATGGACGTGCTCGGCACCGAGCCGATGCGGGATATCGATTCGCGCCTGACGCTGGCCAAGCTGCTGCGCGATCTGCCCGATGAGGAGCGCACGCTGATCGTGCGCCGCTACTTCAAGTCCCACACCCAGACGGAGATTGCCCGGGATATGGGCGTCTCCCAGGTGCAGGTTTCCCGCATGGAGAGCCGGATCATCAAAAAGATGCGAAAGATCGCGGGCGAGGATTGACCCGGTGAAGGGCGCAGACCTATGCGTCCGCAGTGTTCAGGGCGACGCCGCTCTTTTGGCAGCGCAGAATTTTCAAAATCAGTTCGGTGATCACTGCAGCGGCCTCAACGGGTGGCAGGCTGTGGCTGCTGATGTTCGACACGACGGTGTACTCGGATTCCTCCATGTCCGGCCGCGCGCGGTAAGCGATGTAGGCGGACATGCTCTCTGCGGTCAGAAGGCCGGGGCGCTCACCGATCAGCACGCAGGTCACGGCGCTGTCCAGCGCGGGCGCGATATACCGCGCGGTGTTGACGCGGCAATAGCGCACGAAGAACGGGGTTCCCACCGAGACGCCCTCATGGGTCAGACCGTCCAGAATGCCGGGCAGCAGGTCCGGTATGTTGGCGGCAACCGAGGGCGCGCTCAGGCCGTCGCCGACGTAAATCTGCACCTGCGGGGAGTGGATGCACCGCTCCCGGAGCAACTGCAGCGTCTCGTCCGAAAAGCGGCGGCCGAGGTCGGGGCGGGTCAGCATCTCATACTTGTCCCGGCAGAGCGTCTGAATCTCAAACAGGCCCAGTTCGCGGACGGTCCGGGGATCCACTTCGCTGAACACGGCGTCCGCCGCGGCGGCCTGATCGGCCCGGAAGCGCAGTGCCGTGCGGGTGCGATAGCGCGGTCCGACGTGTCCAACGCAGATGCGTGCGGGAGTGGCCCGCTTCATGCGAAGCAGCTCCGCAGAGTCCTGGGGATCCGCCACGCCGATATCCGGGGCGTTGGAAAGGGCGGTGAGATCTTCAATCCATTCGCTGTGCATCAGAAAGCCCCCTTTTTCAGATTCATGAACAGACTGGCGTCGCCGGCGCGCGGCGTCAGGCGGTTGTCCTGCCAGATTCCCATGCGCTCCATCCAGGATTGAAATTCGGGAAGGGGGCGCAGGTGCAGCAGCTCGCGAACGCAGGCGATGTCGTGGAAACTGTTGGACTGATACATCAGCATCACGTCGTCGCCGCAGGGCAGGCCCATCACATAGTTGCAGCCGGCGCTGGCCAGCAGCACCGTCAGATTGTCCATGTCGTTCTGGTCGGCCTTCATGTGGTTGGTATAGCAGACGTCGCAGCCCATGGGCAGTCCGTGCACCCGGGCGCAGAAGTTGTCCTCGAGGCCTGCGCGGGTGACCTGGCGGCCGTCGTAGAGGTATTCCGGGCCCATGAAGCCGACGACGGAGTTCACGAGAAAGGGCTTGTAGTGGCGAGCGAGGCCGTAACAGCGGGATTCCATCGTCTGCTGATCGGCGCCGAAGTGCGCGTCGGAGGAGAGCTCGGAGGCCTGACCGGTTTCGAAATACATCACGTTGGGCCCCTCGCCGGAACCCGATTCGAGGAAGAGCTGCTGCGCTTCATCCAGGAGGTCGGTGCTCACGCCGAAGGAATTCAGCGCCTTTTCCGAGCCTGCTATGGACTGAAAGCAGAGATCCGCCTTTGCGCCCGCGCGCACCGCCTTCATCTGCGTGGTCACATGCGCCAGCACGCAGGTCTGCGTGGGAATTTCATAGCGCAGCCGGGTCTCGTAGAACAGGTTCATGATTGCGGCTGTGTTCTCCACGGAATCCGTGGCGGGATTCAGACCGATCAGCGCGTCGCCAATGCCGTAGCTCAGGCCCTCCAGCGTCGATGCGAGGACGCCTGCGGGCTCGTCGGTGGGATGGTTGGGCTGAAGGCGGGAGGCGAAGCATCCCCTGGTGCCGAAATCGGTGTTGCAGTGGGAGTGCACCTCGATTTTGCTGGAGGCGTAAATCAGATCGAGGTTGCCCATGACTTTGCTGATGCCGGCGATGACCTCGCTGGTCATTCCACGCGAGGCAGACAGAATATCGGCACCGGTGGTGGCGCTGTCCAGCATCCATTCCCGCATTTCGCCGATCGTCCTGCCTTCGATGCGACGGTAGGCCGCTTCGTCGAGATCATCCTGTATGATTCGCGTCACGGAGTCCTGTTCGTAGGGCACAGAGGGGTTTTCGCGCAGGTCGTGCACGGTCATTTCGCTCAGCACGATCTTGGCGGCGACGCGCTCCCGGTCGTTCTCCGCAGCGACCCCTGCCAGTGCGTCGCCCGATTTGGGTTCGTTTGCCTTGGCGAGTACTTCCTTCACGGAAGAAAAGCAATAGCTGTTTCCATACAATCTGACGTTCAGCTTCAATTCGATCCCTCCAATTGTCCCATATAGACGACAAGGGCGCTTATGCGTTGAAGGCATAGGCACCCTTGTCTATCCGGATGGGCTTTTATTCTATCGCATTTTGACATGTCTGTCAACCTGCGCGGGCCCGCTTTTGTGTTGCAATACAGTTATCAAGGATTTCAGAAAACCAGCGTCTTGATGACCACCGGCACGACATCCGCGACCGGGCGGGCGATGTCGATATAATCTCCCATATCCAGGCGAATGCGATCGATGCAGATCACGCTGCGGGGCGCAGCGTCCGTGCGGCGGATCGCCATGCCCAGCGCCTTTGCAAAGTCGTTCTCCACCGCGATGGTCAGCAGTCCGTCGTCATCGGCGAGCGGAGCCAGCTGGCGCGCCATCTCCAGAATCTGCCGATAGGTCGGAGAGGACGGCCCGCAGAACCACAGGCAGGCCCGGCGGCCATCGCAGCGCGCCAGGGCGGGCCGGGCGAATTCCGCCAGCCGGGCGTAATCCTCTTCATGGGGGAAGACGCGAATCACGGGCATGCTGTGGATGGGCAGCGCGTCGCCGTCACAGATCACGGTGCTGCCGCTGAGGCGCAGGGAATGGCAGCCCGCGCCGATTACGGTGGCGCGAATGCGTTCGGCGGCCGGCAGGATGGAGAGACCATGGCGCTCGAATTCCCTTCGGATACACTGCCCGAGGAGCGGGCCGATGTCGCCGTAAGGCAGATGCCCGAAGCAATCCACCGGAGCGTCAGAATAGACATATTCGGCGACGCCGCCGGAAAAGGAGCAGTGATCCGGAAGACAGCCGGACTTGGGCGCATGGCCGATGTACAGGGCGCGCTCCGCATCGCTCAGCGGCTCGCCGCAGCAGATCTTCTTCAGGGTATGGGCCAGGACGGCGCAGAGCTTCTGGAGGTCGGACCAGTTTGCAGGAGCGCCCGTGTGGAGCGGGATATGCTCCTGAGCCAGCAGCGGCGCGAGGCGGCTGGAGATGTAGGTCGCGACGCCGCTCCTGTCCAGACGCACCAGCCGGCCGCCGATGTCCAGGGCATAGCTGTCCAGCGGTTCGCCGTTTTCGAAGACGGCGGCATTGGTCGTGCCGCCGCCGACGTCCAGGTTGACGAATTTCCCGGATCGCCGTCTGGAGAGCTCGCAGATGCCTGCGCCCATTCCCGCCAGCACGCCCTCGAGATCCGCGCCTGCCGTCGCCACGACAAACTCACCGGCGCATTCGGAAAGGGCGTTCAGCACGCCGTCGGCGTTGTGCTTGCGCGCCGTTTCGCCGGTGATGATCGCGGCGCCGGTGGCGACCTGGTTCCGCTGGATTCCGGATTCCCGATAGCATTCGTCGACGAAGGTTTTCAGCGCGGGAAGATCGATGGTGCAGCTGTCGACCAGGGGCGTGAAGCGTATGGGGCTTGCGTAGAGCACCTCTCTTCGCAGGATGCGGACGTCCGCCTTGCTGAACATGCCGGAGCTGTTGCCGATGGTCAGGCGGCTGAAGATGATCTGCGACGTGCTGGTGCCGATGTCGATGCCGATGCTGAGTACGCTTTCTGACATGCGCGGTTCCTCCTTGCATAATCATGAATTATTCTACATTGAACGCAGTGCATTGTCAATCGAAGATGTTGAAAATTGCAATTATAAACTTTTAACAATTCATTTTTAGCCGGAAAATTGACGGAATGAGGCTTCATTTCTGCATTTTTTGACGATGTAAATACAATTTTCCTGAACTTCGGCGCGGTTTGCTCCGCGCAGAACGCAGGGAAACTCCATCGCTGGATGCATGTAAATTGATTTGCATTTTACATAACCTTGATTTTTCGTGGAAACGGTTCCGTCAAAATATGAAAAAATGCCCCTGAGGATCTGCCGGGGAGGGGAGAAATGGCGGAAAAGGGATAAGATTTTGCAGGAAAAACCGGGAGTTTGAAAAGAACAGAATTGAATCCTGCAAAATTCGCCGAATTGATCCGAAAAGAGTCGCTTGACATGCATTTTTTCGAATGCTATAATTCGCCCATCGTTCGGCGGCCCGGGAGCTGAACGATGGGCTTACGCCGAAAAATCTTGAAAAGGATGGATGACCATGAAGAAGACGTTCTCGCTTTTATTCGCACTCATAATGGTTCTGTGCACGCTGACGGCGGCGCAGGCGGAGACGGTAAACCTGAACGACTGCACTCTTGATGAGATCATTGCAAAGGCGCAAGAGATCGGCGACATCCAGTCGGTCGGCATGCCGGACGACTGGGCAAACTGGGGAGAAACCTGGAGCGACATTCTGGAGATCTACGGAATCACGCACAGCGATATCGACATGAGTTCCGGCGAGGAGCTGGCGCTGTTTGAAGCGGAGAGCGCGGCCGGCACAAAGGACATCGGCGACGTCGGACAGAGCTACGCGCCCGTGGCCGTCGAGATGGACGTGGTGCAGAGCTACAAGCCCACCACCTGGGACAGCATTCCGGATTTCGCAAAGCTGGATGATGATGGCAACTGCATCATGGCATACTATGGCACCATCTGCTTTATCACCAATACGTCCCTGGTGGACATCCCGCCGACGAGCTGGGCGGACGTCCTGGATGGAGATTACAAGATCTGCATCGGCGACGTCACGGTGGGCGCATCCTCGCAGTGCTCCGTGCTGTCCGCGGCCCTGGCCTTCGGCGGAAGCGAGGCCGACGTCCAGCCCGGCATTGACTTCTTCATCGAACTGGCGGAAGCTGGCCGCATCGATCCGGGCGATGCCTCCACGGCCCGCCTGGAGAAGGGCGAAATCGCCGTCATGGTGACCTGGGACTATCTGGCGCTGCAGCGCCGCGACACCATTCTCGCCAACAATCCGGACATGAGCTTTGACATCCACATTCCCAGCGACGGTGCGATCCAGTCCGGCTATACGACCGTATTGAACAAGTACGCGCCGAATCCCTGGGGCGCGGCGCTCGCAAGGGAGTACATCTTCTCCGATGCCGGCCAGATCAACCTTGCGCGCGGCTACGCCAAGCCGGTGCGCGATGTGGAGCTGCCCACCGAACTCGCGGAAGCCATGATCCCCGACGAGCAGTATGCAAATGCACGCTTCATTGAGGACTACGATGCCTGGACCGAGTCCGTGGCCTATATGTCCCAGGCATGGGAGGAAGAGGTTATTCCCAGCCTTCCGCAGTAAAATAAAGACGATCCATTCCGGAAACAGCAAAGGGGCTGCCGCCATCCTGCGGCGGCCCCTTTGCATTCCCGATGGCCGGGAATGGGAACGCTGAATGGATGCTTGGAGGATGAAAACATGGGAAAGACGATCCTGATTGTGCTGGATGCCTGCGGATACGATGCGGCGGCGCACTATGCCGGAACGCTGGAGCAGTCCGTCGAAACCGGCGGCTGCGCCAAATACAGGGTGACGGGCTGCCTGCCTTCGATGTCGCGCCCGATGTATGAAACCATTATGACGGGGCTTGAGGCGGGGGAGCATGGGATTTTCAGCAATGACGATCACCGGCCCAGCCGGTGCGAGAATCTGTTCAGCCTTTGCAGACGAGCCGGGCTGACGACTGCGGCGGCAGCCTACAGCTGGATGCGGGAGCTCTACAATGGCGACGGACCGTTTGATCTGGCGGCCCACCGCTATTGCGATGACGAAGAAAAAATGATTCAGCACGGCGTCTTCTATTCTCAGGACGATTATCCGGATTCCCACCTGTTTGCCGATGCAGATCATTTGATCGCGCAGCATCTTCCGGACTTTCTTCTGATTCATCCGATGAACATCGATGATGCCGGCCACAAGTTCGGCGCAGAGAGCGTTCAGTACCGCTTCAGCGCAATGAGGGCCTCCATTCTGATTTCCCAGCGGCTGGAGCACTGGCGGAAGCTCGGCTATTCCGTGGTCGTCACGGCGGATCACGGCATGGATGCGCAGGGGATGCACGGGGGGAATCTTCCGATCCAGCGGGAGGTACCGCTGTATATCTTCTCAGATGCCGTGACAAACGGGGATTTTTCGTCGGCGCCGGTCTCCCAGCGCACGATCGCGCCGCTGGTCTGCGCGCTGCTGGGTCTGACGCCGCCAGCGGGAATGATTCCCAATCAGATCAGGAGGAGAGCCCTATGAAAATCATCAAGCGATTGGGCTGTTACTGGCCGCTGATGCCGTTTTTGATCATCGTTGGCATTTACGAGGTCGTTCCGCTGGTATTCATTCTGCTTCGCGGATTCTATGCCCCGGGAACGACGCTGTTTTCCATAGAGAATTATCAGGCGATCTTTTCCAAAAAGCTCTATCGGACCTGCATTCAGAACAGCCTGTACGTCTCGCTGCTCTCTGCGTTTGCAGGACTTGCGATCTCCTTCCTGACGGGACTTTCGCTCACGAAGGTCTCCGCAAAGGTTCAGAGCGTCGGCCTGTCGCTTCTGAATATCACCTCGAACTTCGGCGGCGTCGCGCTGGCGTTTGCGTTTATCATCATTCTGGGCAGTGCGGGCGTGCTGGTCAACGTGGGCAGGATTCTGAACATCGGCTTTCTGGCCAATTTTGATCTGTACAGCCGCAACGGACTGATTTTCATGTACATCTACTTCCAGATTCCCCTGGGGACGCTGTTGCTGCTGCCGGCCTTCGAGGCCATCAAGGTGGAGTGGAAGGAGTCGGCGTCATTGATGAAGGCGTCGAGCCCGATCTTCTGGCTGCGGGTGGGCATCCCGGTGCTGATGCCCAGCATGCTGAGCACCTTCTCGATCCTGTTCGCCAATGCACTGACGGCTTTCAACTGCATCTATGCGCTGGTCAGCAACTCGTTTCTGATTCTGCCGATCAAGATCCAGAGCATGTTTGTGGGAGACGTCAAGCTGCAGCCGGAGCTGGGAAGCGCGCTGTCCACGGTGATGCTGATGATTCTGGTGGCGGTGATGGGCGTGTGCAACCTCGTCAAATGGATGCTGGACAGGAGGATGGGCAAATGAAGAAGAAAAATGCCGCAGCATACGCGGTGCTCATCGTCGTGGGACTGTATCTTCTGGTACCGGTCGTGTGTACGTTTATCTACGCCTTCTGCACGGCCTGGACGGATTTGCTGCCGCGCAGCTTCACGCTGAAGTTCTTTCTGGAGATTTTCGAAGATCCCCGCTTTCTGCCTTCCATCGGCAGAGCGCTGATCATTGCCGTGCTGCCGATTCTGATCACCACCACCGCCGTCACGCTGGCGATGTACGTATGCACGGTTTACGCGCCGAAACTGGAGCGCGTGGTGCAGATCCTCTGCATGGCGCCCTATACCATTCAGGGCGTGATTCTTGCCGTCGCTGTGCTGACGATGTACGCGGCCAGCCCCGGCCTTCTGGGCAACCGCATCATCATGCTCTCCGGCGTCTATTGCGTGTGCATCATGCCGCACATCTATACCGGCGTGCGCAACAGCCTGAATGCCGTCAACGTGCTCAATATGCTGGAGGCGGCGGAAATTCTGGGCGCAGGCAAGCTTTACGCGTTTGTTCGAACGATTCTGCCGTCTCTGTTGTCGGGCATCGTGATTTCGGCCATGATGTCGTTGGCGGGACTGATTGGCGACTATGTCATCATCAAGATTCTGGCCGGCAGCTATTGGACGACCGCCATGGTGCTGCTGATGAATTCCCGGTCCGTTGAAGGTCAGATGAGCAGCGCGATGATCGTCGTGATCTTCTCGATCAATCTGGTCATCTCTTTTGCGGTGTTTACACTGCGCAGATTCAGCCAGGAGAAGCACAGCCGGGTGAACAGCGCCAAGTGAGGAGGAAGAATATGTCTTTTCCGTATATTGAAATCATCGACGTCCACAAAAACTATGGATCCTTCGAAGCGCTGAAGGGCGTCTCGCTGGAGATTGAGAGGGGCTCCCTGGTGACCCTGCTGGGCCCGTCGGGCTGCGGCAAGTCCACGCTGCTGCGCTGTCTGGCCGGCCTGGAGACGGTCACAGAGGGGCAGATCGTGCTGGACGCCCAGGATATCACGGGCTTCAGTCCCCGCGAGCGCAATATCGGCATGGTCTTCCAGCAGTACAGCCTGTTTCCCACGATGACGGTCGAAAAGAATGTCGCGTTCGGCCTGGAGGTCACGCATGTATCCAAGGAGCTGATTCGCAAAAAGGTGGCGGAAATGCTCGAGATTGTGGGACTGAAGGACTTTGCCAAGCGCTATCCTTCCCAGCTTTCCGGCGGACAGCAGCAGCGCGCAGCGCTGGCGCGCGCCCTCGTGACCAATCCCAAGGTCCTGCTGCTGGACGAGCCGCTCTCCGCCATCGACGCGCAGCTGCGCAAGAATCTGCAGAGCGAGATTCGGCGCATTCAGAAGGAGCGGGGCATCACGACGATCTTTGTCACCCATGATCAGGAGGAAGCGATGGTCATGAGCGACCAGATCTACCTGTTCAATGTGGGGCGCATCGAGCAGTTCGGCACTCCGGTGGAGATGTACACGCACCCCACGACGAAGTTCGCCGCTTCGTTTATCGGCAGCTACAATATCGTCGAGGCGTCGTTTTTCTCCAGCCGGGTCCCGCTGCCGGAGGGCTGCGAGAACGTGGCCATCCGCCCCGAGGCGGTGCATATCTCGTCCGTGCCCTTCGACCATACGCACAGCCAGGTCTACATGGAGGGCGTCATCACCGACAGCGTTCCCCACGGGGACATCATTCGATACACGATCGATGCCGGCGGGCTCTCCCTCAAGGGCGAGATGCTCTTTGATGAGCAGATCGTGCTCGAAAACGGCCAGCGCGTCTCCCTGTGCATCAACACCAACGACATCCTGCCGCTCCGCCCGGAGAAGGAAGCAAAGGCTGCGCCCGCCGGGCCGGGAAAGTAAGCACCGGGGAAGTAAGCACCGGGGAAGTAAGCACCGGGGAAGAATGGATTTCGCTTCTTCGGATGCAGAAATTGCCTGTGAATCATCTCCGGTTGAACCTGAAAACTCCGCAGAGCCTGGTCTGCGGAGTTTGTCGTTTGGGGAGAGGGTCAGCGGTTCAGCACACCGTCCATCACATGGCAGAAGTCGAACGTGGCGAAGTAGTCCTTCGGCGTCTCGGCGCGGCGGATCATCTGGAAGGAGCCGTCCTCCTTGAGAAGAATCTCGGCGGAGCGGAGCTTGCCGTTGTAGTTGTAGCCCATGGAGAAGCCGTGGGCGCCGGTGTCGTGGATGACGATCAGGTCGCCGATCTCCACCTCCGGAAGGGGGCGATCCACGGCAAACTTGTCGTTGTTCTCGCACAGGGAGCCGACGACGTCATAGACGTGATCGCAGGGCGCGTCTTCCTTTCCGACGACGGTGATGTGGTGATACGCGCCGTACATCGCCGGGCGCATCAGGTTGGCGGCACAGGCATCCAGGCCGACGTATTGCTTGTAGATGTGTTTCTGGTGGATCGCGGTGGCGACGAGACAGCCGTTGGGGCCGGTCATATAGCGGCCCAGCTCCGTGGCGATGCGCACGTGGCCGAGGCCGGCGGGAACCATCACCTCGTCGAAGGCCTTCTTCACGTTCGCGCCGATGAGCGCGATGTCCGGCATTTTCTCCTCGGGACGGTAGGGAATGCCGACGCCGCCGGAGAGGTTGATCATGAAGATCTCCGCGCCCAGCTTCTCATGGAGCTCCGCCGCCAGGCTGAACAGCACCCGGGCGTTGCCGGGGTAGTAATCGTTCTCAATGGTGTTGCTGGCCAGGAACGCATGCAGCGCAAAGCGCTTGACGCCCATGCCCATCAGCTGCTCCACGGCCTGGAAGATCTGGGCCTTGGTCATGCCAAACTTCGAGATGCCGGGCTGGCCCATGCAGGTGGCGCCGAAGTGCAGCTCTCCGCCGGGATTGTAGCGCAGGCAGATCTGCTCCGGCATGCCGCCGTGGGCGGCCAGAAACGGGATGTGGGTGATATCGTCGAGGTTGATGTTGGCGTTCAGGCGGCGGGCATACTCGTACTCCTCCGCAGGCGTCTCATTGGAGGAGAACATGATCTGATCGCCGGAAAAGCCGCAGGCTTCGGCCAGCATCAGCTCCGCCAGAGACGCGCAGTCCACGCCGCAGCCTTCCTCCTTCAGAATTTTCAGAATGAAGGGGTTCGGGCAGGCCTTGACGGCGTAGTATTCGCGATAGTTTTGATTCCATGAAAACGCGGAGAGCAGACCGCGGGCGGTGCTGCGAATGCCGCGCTCGCTGTAGAGGTGAAAGGGCGTGGGAAACTCCTTGACGATTTCGCGGAGCTGATCGGCGGTAACAAAGGGCTTTTTCTGCATCTGTACCACTCCTGTATGTTTTCTTGCGCGTAAAATCTGGCGATTCAACCTCAAAATCATATTCCATTTGTGCGGTTTCGTCAAGAGGAAACCGGACCGCTTTTGACGAAAAAAATTCTTTAACATTTCGCCGTTGCAACAATTTGCATTTCGTGATAAAGTAAATTGGATATGTTTATGAGGAAGCGCGGATCAACCGGCTTCCCAATAGGAGGAATTTCCTTGACCCTTTCCGATCGCATTGAAGCGCTGTTCATGTCGGTGCAGAAGCCCGCGCGCTATATGGGCGGCGAGTTCAATTCCGTGATGAAAAATCCGGAAGAAGTGGATGTGCGCTTCGCGTTTCTGTTCCCGGATACCTACGAGGTCGGCATGTCCCATCTGGGCATGAAGATTCTGTATCATACGATCAACCGCCGCGAGGACGCCTGGTGCGAGCGCGTGTTTTCCCCGTGGGTGGACATGGCGCAGCTCATGCGCGAGAACGAGATCCCGCTGTTTTCGCTGGAGTCCCGCACGCCGGTGGCTGAGTTCGATCTGCTGGGCGTGACGCTGCAGTACGAGATGAGCTTTACCAACATCCTCGATGCGCTGGACATGGCGGGGCTGCCGCTGCGCGCGGCGGATCGCCGGGAGGGCCCCTTCGTGATCGTCGGCGGCCCCTGCGCGTTCAATCCGGAGCCGCTGGCGCCGTTTGTGGATCTGGTGGCCATCGGTGACGGCGAGGAGGAGACCCATCAGGTGATCGACTGCTACAAGGCATGGAAGCAGTCCGGCGCGCCCAGAGAGGTTTTCCTGCGGGAGGCGGCGAAGATTCGCGGAATCTACGTGCCTTCGCTGTACGACGTGGAGTATCATGAGGACGGCACGGTGGCTTCCGTTTCGCCGAAGCCCGGCAGCGGCGCGCCCGAGGTGGTCTACAAGGCGATGGTTTCCGATCTGACGGCGGCGGACTATCCCGAAAAGCTGATTGTGCCCTACAACGAGGTGGTGCACAACCGCATCATGCTGGAGATCTTCCGCGGCTGTACCCGCGGCTGCCGCTTCTGCCAGGCGGGCATGATCTACCGCCCGGTGCGCGAGCGCAGCATGGAGAAACTGCTGGAGATGGCGGAGAAGCTGGTCAACGCCACGGGCTACGACGAGATCTCCCTGATGAGTCTGTCCAGCGGCGACTACTCCTGTCTGCCCGAGCTGGCGCACAAGATGGTGGAGAAGTATGCCCAGCGGCGGGTGAAGATCTCGCTGCCCTCCCAGCGCATCGACAACGTGCTGACGGACACGCTCAAGGAGACGCAGAAGGTGCGCAAGACCGCGCTGACCCTCGCGCCCGAAGCGGGCACCCAGCGGCTGCGCGACGTGATCAACAAGGGCGTGACCGAGGACGATCTGATGCGCTCCGTGTCGGACGCCTTCGAGCAGGGCTGGTCGGCGGTGAAGCTGTACTTCATGCTGGGCCTGCCCACGGAGACGGACGAGGATGTGCTGGGCATCGCCGATCTGGCCGAGAAGGTCAGGCGGTGCTACTTCGCCGTACCCAAGGAGAAGCGCGCACCGGGCCTGCGCATCACGGTCAGCGCGTCGGTGTTTGTTCCGAAGAACTTCACGCCCTTCCAGTGGGCGGCGCAGCTGGACCAGGAGAGCGTGATCCGCCGCCAGCAGATGCTCAAGGAGGCGCTGCGCAGGATCAAGGGCGTGGATTTCAAATATCACGCGCCGGATGTGAGCTATATCGAGGCGGTATTTGCCCGGGGCGACCGGCGGCTGGCCGACGCGCTGGAGGCGGCCTATCGCGCCGGATGCCGGTTTGACGGCTGGTCGGATCAGTTCCGCTACGATCTGTGGCTCAAGGCCTTCGAGGAGACCGGCGTCGATCCGGACTTCTACGCCTGCCGCGAGCGCCCG
>JBJEUD010000234.1:0-5479 GCA_051883655.1 Candidatus Faecivicinus sp.
GGCGGTCAGGTCTGGATCAAGATCTTCCCCGACAAGCCCGTGACCGCGAAGCCGGCCGAGACCCGAATGGGTTCCGGTAAGGGCGCTCCCGAGTACTGGGTCTCCGTGATCAAGCCCGGCCGCGTGCTGTTTGAGATCGGCGGCGTGAGCGAGGAAGTGGCCCGCGAGGCGCTGCGCCTGGCTTCCCACAAGCTGCCCCTGAAGACGAAGTTCATCAAGCGCGAAGAAGAAAAGATTGGTGGTGAAGAGCAATGAAGACCAAAGACGCAATGAAGGCCCTCCGGGCAAAGACCATGGCCGAGCTCGACACCGACCTGAAGGCCAAGAAGAGCGAACTGTTCAACCTTCGCTTCCAGCTGGCGACCGGTCAGCTGCAGAACACGGCCGCGATCAACGAGTGCCGCAAGGACATCGCCCGCGTCAAGACCGTGATGCGCGAGATGGCCGAGAAGGCATAATGTGAAAGGAGGCAACTGAAAATGGCTGAAGTAAGAGGCATGCGTAAGACTCGTACCGGCGTGGTTGTTTCCGACAAGATGGACAAGACCATCGTGGTTGAGATTCGTACCCGCGTGAAGCATCCGCTCTATGGCAAGATCATGAACCGCACCAAGCGTTTCAAGGCCCATGACGAGAACAACGAGTGCGGCATCGGCGATACCGTGCGCGTCATGGAGACCCGCCCGCTGTCCAAGGACAAGCGCTGGCGTCTTGTTGAGATCATCGAAAAGGCGAAGTAAGCCGAAGGCAAGGAGGAAGTAAAAATGATTCAGCCTCAAACTCGTTTGAAGGTGGCCGATAACTCCGGCGCGAAGGAAATCATGTGCTTCCGCGTGCTGGGCGGCTCTTTCCGCCGTACCGGCAGCGTTGGCGACGTCATCGTCGCGTCCGTGAAGTCCGCAACCCCCGGCGGAGCGGTCAAGAAGGGCGACGTGGTCAAGGCCGTCATCGTTCGCACGCGCAAGCAGTACCGTCGTCCCGACGGCACCTATATCCGCTTTGATGACAACGCAGCCGTCATCATCAACGATCAGAAGCAGCCCAAGGGCACCCGTATCTTTGGGCCTGTCGCACGCGAGCTCCGCGAGAAGGACTACATGAAGATCGTCTCGCTGGCGCCCGAAGTGCTTTAATGGAGGTGCACTATGGCTAAGCTTTTTGTAAAGACTGGCGACACCGTTAAGGTGATCTCCGGCGACGACAAGGGCGCCACCGGCAAGGTCCAGAAGGTCTTCCCGGCAACCGGACGCATCATCGTCGAAAAGGTCAACATGGTGAAGAAGCACCAGAAGCCGCGCGGACAGGGCATGCCCGGTGGCATCATCGAGAAGGAAGCCGCGATCAACGCGTCCAACGTGATGATCGTTTGCCCCAAGTGCGGCAAGCCCGCCAAGATGGGCCACAAGTTTGTCGATGGCGAAGGCAAGGCCTCCCGTCGTAAGGTGCGCGTTTGCAAGGAATGCAGCGCCACCATCGACAACTGATGGTAAAGGAGGAACTACGCTGTGGCTAGATTGAAGGATAAGTACCGCGCGGAAGTCGTTCCGGCACTCCAGCAGAAGTTCAACTACAAGAACGTCATGGAGATTCCGCGCCTTGAAAAGGTCGTCATCAACATGGGTCTTGGCGATTGCAAGGACAACGCCAAGGCGCTTGAGACCGCCGTTTCCGAGCTGACGATCATCGCCGGCCAGAAGCCGCTGGTCACCAAGGCGAAGAAGTCCATCGCAAACTTCAAGCTCCGCTCTGGCATGAACGTCGGCGCCAAGGTCACCCTGCGCGGCGACAGAATGTATGAGTTCACCGATAAGCTTGTCAGCATCGTGCTCCCCCGCGTGCGCGACTTCCGCGGCGTGTCCGCCAAGGCCTTCGACGGCCGCGGCAACTACTCCCTGGGCGTCCGCGAGCAGCTGATCTTCCCCGAGATCGAGTACGACAAGGTTGAAAAGATCCGCGGCATGGAGATGGTCTTCGTCACCACTGCCAAGACTGACGAGGAAGCCAAGGAACTGCTCCGCCTTCTGGGCATGCCGTTCCAGGCTTGATTGATGGAGGAATTTCAGCATGGCAAAGACTAGCATGAAGGTAAAGCAGCAGAGACCTGCAAAGTTCTCTACGCGTGCATATACCCGCTGCCGCATCTGCGGCCGTCCCCACTCGGTTCTGCGCAAGTACGGCGTGTGCCGTATCTGCTTCCGCGAACTGGCCTACGCCGGCCAGATCCCGGGCGTACGCAAGGCCAGCTGGTAATCTGGCAATATAAGGAGGTTTTCACATGGTTATTAATGATCCCATCGCGGATATGCTGACCAGAATCCGCAATGGCCTGATTGCCAGACATGACTCCGTGACGATCCCCGCTTCCAATATGAAGAAGGCGATCGCCAAGATCCTGCTGGACGAAGGCTATATTAAGTCCGTTGACATCGTTGATGACGGTCTTCAGGGCCAGATCAAGGTCGGCCTGAAGTACGCCGCAGGCAAGGAATCCGTCATCAAGGGCCTCAAGCGCATCTCCAAGCCCGGACTGCGCGTCTACGCCAAGAATGACGAGATCCCGAAGGTCCTGGGCGGCCTCGGCATCGCGATCATCTCCACGTCCAAGGGCGTGATGACCGACAAGGCGGCGCGCAACGCCGGCATCGGCGGCGAAGTTCTGGCCTACATTTGGTAATAGAGTTGGAGGTGCACTAGAATGAGTCGAATCGGTAGACTTCCGATTCAGATTCCCGCTGGCGTGACCGTGACGATCGCGGCTGACAACACCGTGACCGTCAAGGGCCCCAAGGGCGAGCTGAATCAGAAGGTCAATAAGGATATCAAAGTCGAACAGGTTGGCGCCGAGGTCATCGTGAGCCGTCCGTCCGACAGCAAGCCCCATCGCTCGATGCATGGTTTGTACCGCTCTCTGATCAACAACATGGTTGTTGGCGTTACCAAGGGCTTCGAGAAGGTTCTCCTGATCGAAGGCGTTGGCTATCGTGCAAATGTGGAAGGCGGCAAGCTCAACCTCGCGCTGGGCTATTCCCACCCCGTGATCGTGGACGCGCCCGCCGGCATCTCCTTCGAGACGCCCGCGCCCACCAGAATCGTCGTCAAGGGCATTGACAAGCAGGCGGTTGGCGCCATCGCGGCCGATATCCGCGACCTGCGCAAGCCTGAGCCCTATCACGGCAAGGGCATCCGCTATGAGAACGAGGTCATCCGCCGCAAGGAAGGCAAGGCCGGTAAGAAGTAATAAGGGAGGTAACCGCAAATGTTTAACAAGCGTGATCGCAACGAGGTTCGTAAGATCCGTCATGAGCGCGTGCGCAAAAAGATCAGCGGAACGCCTGACCGTCCGCGCCTTTGCGTCTATCGCAGCAATCGTCACATCGAGGCCCAGATTATCGACGACGTCGCCGGCAACACCCTGGCCGCCGCCTCCACCGTTGAGAAGGACATCGCTTCTCAGACTGCGGAGTGCGACAAGAAGGGCGCCGCGAAGCTCGTCGGCAAGATCGTCGCTGAGCGCGCCATCGCAGCGGGCATCAAGGAAGTCGTCTTTGACCGCGGTGGCTACATCTACACCGGTCGCGTAGCCGAGCTTGCAGCCGGCGCTCGCGAGGGCGGTCTGAACTTCTAAAAGGAGGATATGAACGCAATGCAGCGCAACGAGCAAGTGAGTGAATTCAAAGAGAAATTGGTTGCAGTCAATCGCGTTTCCAAGACCGTTAAGGGCGGCCGCAACATGCGCTTCTCCGCTCTGATGGTCGTCGGCGACGAGAATGGCCGCGTCGGCTGCGGCATGGGTAAGGCCGTCGAAATCCCTGAGGCAATCCGCAAGGGCGTCGACGATGCGAAGAAGTCCATGATCACCGTTCCGCTGAACGGCACCACGATCCCCCATGAGGTGGTCGGCGTGTTCGGCACCGGCAAGGTCAAGATGATGCCCGCTCCGGAAGGTACCGGCGTAATCGCCGGCGGCCCCGTCCGTGCGGTTCTGGAAGCTGTTGGCATCAAGAACATCGTTACCAAGTCCATCGGCTCCAACAACAAGATCAACATGGTCCGTGCCACCCTGGCTGGCCTGGCGCAGCTCCGCAGCGCCGAGCAGGTTGCCAAGCTGCGCGGCAAGACCGTCGAAGAGCTGCTTGGTTAAGGAGGTAACGGAATATGAAGCTTAAGATTACTCAGACCAAGTCCACCATCGCGAGCCTGAAGAATCACATCGCGACCATCGAGGCTCTGGGACTCCATCACGTCGGCCACACCGTCGTGAAGGAGGACACCCCGGCCATCCGCGGCATGATCTTCAAGGTCAAGCACATGGTCAAGGTCGAAGAGATTGCAGACTAAGGAGGCCGGAAACATGAAACTTCATGATCTCAAACCCGCTGTGGGTGCTACCACGGCTCCCAAGCGTCTTGGACGCGGCGTCGGTTCCGGCCTGGGCAAGACCTCTGGTAAGGGCCACAAGGGCGCGAAGGCCCGCTCCGGCGGCGGCAAGCGTCCCGGATTCGAGGGCGGCCAGATGCCTCTGACCATGCGCCTGCCGAAGCGCGGCTTCACCAACATCTTCCGCAAGGAATATGTCGCCATCAATGTCGATCGCCTCGAGATCTTCGAGGACGGCATGGTGGTAACTCCCGTCGAGCTGATCCAGTACGGCGTCATCAAGAACGTTGAGGACGGCGTGAAGATCCTCGGCAACGGCGAACTTACCAAGAAGCTCACGGTGCAGGCAAACAAGTTCTCTGCATCCGCGAAGGAAAAGATCGAGGCGGCAGGCGGGAAAGCAGAGGTGATCTGAAATGCGCGAAACGTTGAAGAACGCATGGAAGGTCGTCGAGATCCGTAAAAAGATCCTGTACACCCTTGGCATGCTCTTGATCTTCCGCCTGCTGTGCTTCATCCCCACTCCGGGCGTTGATACCACGATGATCAAGTCGGTGATCGAGCAGTACTCCCTGCTCGGCTTCATCCAGTCCATGACTGGTTCGAACTTCTCCAACTACAACATCATGGCCATGGGCATCACGCCCTACATCAACGCGTCGATCATCATGCAGCTGCTGTGCGTGGCGATCCCGAAGCTCGAGGAGATGCAGAAGGAAGGCGACGAAGGTCGCAAGAAGATCGCGCAGATCACCCGTTATGTAACCATCGGCCTGGGCTTCGTTCAGGCGATCGCCCTGACCTACGGCATGCGTGCCGACGCCACGAACTCTGTTCTCGGTCTGCTGACCATCGGCTTCTGCCTTGCGGCAGGTACTGCCATGGCCATGTGGATTGGCGAGCGCATCACTGAAAACGGAATCGGCAACGGCATCAGCCTGCTGATCTTCGCCGGTATCATTGCGAACATGGCGACCGCCATCGCGAGCTCCGTTTCCGGCATGGTCAACGGCATCTCCGGAACCATTCCCGCTGCAATCGCCTCCATCATCGTGTTTGTCGTGCTGATCATCGGCATCGTGTTCGTCGACCTCGGCGAGCG
>JBJEUD010000235.1:0-31251 GCA_051883655.1 Candidatus Faecivicinus sp.
CACAGCAGCGGTCCTGTCGGAGACTCTCACTCCGTTCCCTTTTCACCCGCGCGATCCGCGCGGACACCTGCAAACTCCCAAATATTCTGTTTTCATATTTATTATATCACATTTCTGCGCTGCCGTAAAGCACTTTTTTTCTTCGCCCGCGACCGGCCTGGCGATGTGGAAGAGCGCCCCGGGCTCCGCCGCGATCGGCGGCGTTCGTCACGCCGGGCGCTCCGCGATGTGTCCGGCATGAATATCCACGATCCGGTCGCAGACCTGCTGCGCCAGGGCGGAATTGTGGGTAATGAACAGGTAAGCCGTTCCGTGAAGCTGCTGATATTCCTTCAGGAAGTGGATGATCTGCGCCTGGCTGATCACGTCGAGCATGCTGGTCGGCTCGTCCAGCAGGACGACCTGCGGCTCCATGACCAGAATGCGGGCCAGCGCGGCCCTCTGGAGCTCGCCGCCCGAAAGCTCGCCGGGCGTCCGGTTCAGATGCTCCTCGTGCAGGCCGAACTGCCCGATGCATTCCAGCAGCGCAGGGTCGTCGCAGGGCAGCCTTCTGAGCCGGAAGGGCTCCACAAGGCTGCGGCGCAGCGTCAGCTGGGGATTGAACGATACCTCGGGATGCTGGAACAGGATCTGTATGTGCTTCCGCGCAGGGCCGCGGAACGGATAGGCCAGCGGCTCGCCGCGATAGAACAGCTCGCCGCCGTCGGGCCGCAGCAGGCCGGTCATCATCTGGCCGAGGGTCGACTTGCCGCTGCCGCTCTCGCCCAGCAGCCCGACGGTTTCGCCGGCCGAAAGCGACAGGCTGGCGTGGTCCACCGCCACCAGGATTTTTTTCGCGCCGCTACGGCTGCGGAACCGCTTGGTGAGGCCGCGCGCTTCCAGAAGGATCTCAGACATATTTCCAGCACCTCACTTGATGCCCGCCGACGTCCGCCATCGGCGGCATGGTTTTGCACTTCGCCATGCAGTCCGGACACCTGCCCGCGTATTTGCAGCCCTTCACCGCGGCGTCCTCATGGGACGGCGCAAAGCCCGGGTTGAAATGCAGGCCGTTCTCCGGCATGGCGGCGATCATGTCCCGCGTGTAGGGGTGGAGCGGATTTTGGAACAGCTCGTCCGCGTCCGCCTGCTCCACCTGATTGGCCGCGTACATCACGCTGACCCGCGTGGCGACCTCGCGGGCAAAGCAGAGATCGTGGGTGACGCAGACCAGCGTCTGGCGCTCGAGCGCCAGAAACGCGTCGGCCACCAGCCGGACGCGCCGCTCGTCCAGGCCCTTGGTGGGCTCGTCGGCGAACATCAGCTCCGCGTCCGCCGCAACGCCCATGGCAATCAGCGCGCGCTGCCGCATGCCGCCGGAAAACGTGTACGGATACTGCTGCGCCAGCGCCTCCTCGCGGCCCAGGTGAAAGCGCCTGAGCAGCGCCACGGATCTTTGCTCGGCCTCGCGCCGGCGCACGCCGCGGTGCGCCATCAGCGGCTCGCCCACCTGAAAGCCGACGCGCAGCAGCGGATTCATGCCGTTGCCGCTGCCCTGGGGAACATACGAAATCGCGCCGCCGCGGATCCGGTCCAGCTCGCGCGCCGTCATGGCGAACAGGCTCCGCTCCCGGTAGAGGGCGTCGCCCGTCACCTGCGCGCTCGCGGGCAGCAGCCGCAGAATCGCCAGCAGCAATATGCTCTTTCCGCTGCCGGTCTCGCCGATAATGCACAGCCGGTCGCCCTGACGGACCTCCAGACTGACATTTTCCACCGCCTGAACATGATTGCCGCCGCGAAAGCACACCGACAGGTCGTTCACCCGAAGCAGCGGCAGGGATGTATTCTTGTCCATCGAAATCCTCCTATTCCGCGCGCTGCCGTCCGTAGTAGCCCACCAGCATAAAGCCCATCACGGCGATGGAAATGCAGACGATCGGCGGCAGATACCACCACACCTGCCTGCGCAGAATGCTGTTTCTGAAAAACGCGAAGTGCAGGATGTTGCCCCAGCTCTTCTGGCCGTAGGTGCCCAGGCCGAGAAAGCTCAGGCCGGACTCGGTCATCATCGCGCTGGAAACGGACAGCGCCATGCGCGTAAACAGAATGTCCTTCAGGTTCGGCAGGATGTGCTTGAACAGGATCACCGGCGTGCGCACGCCCATGGTCTTCTCAATCTTGATGTACGGCAGCTCGCAGATCTGCCGCACGCGGGAGCGCAGAATGCGGGTCGTGCCCGTCCACGCGGTGATGCTGATGGCGACGATCAGGCTGAACATGCCCGACTTCAGATAGGCGATGAGCAGCATGGTCAGCGGCAGCGAGGGCACCGCCATGGCGATGTTCGTAATTGCGGTGATGATCCGGTCGGCCGTGCCGCCGAAGTAGCCGGAGACCAGCGCCAGCACCGCGCCCACGAGGGTGACGATGGCCGCGGAGAACACGCCCAGCACCAGCGACACCCGCGTGCCGTACACCAGCTCGCTGAAGATGTCCTGCCCCAGATCGTTGGTGCCCAGCAGATGCTCCGCGCTGGGCGGAAGATAGGCCGTGCCCAGCGCCGACGGATCATAGGGCGCGATGACGTCGGCAAAGACCGCCACCAGCACAAAAAAGGCGATGATGATTCCGCCCGCAAGCATGGGCCTGTTCACGCGGCGCTTCTTCTCAGCCATCCACGTCCACCTCCTCCCGGATTCTGGGGTCGATGGCCGCGTTGACCACGTCGCCCAGCAGATTGCTCAGCACCACGCAGGCCGCCGACAGCAGAAAGCAGAACTGCGCCGTGGCAAAATCGCGGTTGGACACGGCGGTGTACATCATCTGCCCCATGCCCTTCCAGCCGAACACCACCTCGACGATCATCGATCCGGACAGCAGTCCGCCCAGTTGCATGCACAGCGACGTGGAGTAGGGCACCATGGCGTTTTTCAGCACGTGGCGAAACAGCACCTTCCGCTCGCCAATGCCCTTGGATCGGGCCGTGAGCACATATTCCTCGCCGCGAATCTGGGAAACGGTGCTCTTCATCAGCATGAAATCGCCCGCCGTACGGAACACCACCAGAATGAACAGCGGCAGCGCCATGTGCTGCAGGATGCTCGCGGTGCGCGCCGCGCCGGTCACGCCCGGCGAGACCATGCCGTTGATCGGCGCCCAGCGCAGCTTGTAGGCAAACAGAATCAGCAGAAGCAGGCTCAGGCAGTTGGACGGGATCGTGTTGAGCACCAGAAATACCGGCGTCATGATCCGGTCGAACCCTCCGCCGGGGCGTATGCCCGCATACACGCCCAGCACCGCGCCCAGCGCGCAGGAAATCAGCAGCGTCGGCACCGACAGCATCAGCGTCCACCGCGCGGCGGTTTTGAAATTCTCAATGACGGGCCTGTGGTTGGTATAGGATTCGCCGAAGTCCAGCGTCACCACGCTCTTCAGATAGCGCGCATACTGCACGTCCAGTCCGTCGTTGAGGCCGTATTTCTCCGTCAGCTGCTCCAGATAGCCCGGATCGTTGTCCAGCAGATAGTAGTACTCCTCCTCGCCGATCAGGAACACGATCGGGGCGCCGGGCATGGTGTGCACCAGAACGAAGCTGATGGTGATGATGATCCAGATGGTCGCCAGCGCGATCAGCGCCTTTTTCAGAATGTGCCGAAGCAAGGGCCCTTCCCCCCTTTCCCGAAAGCGCGTGGCCGACGGAATGCCGTCGGCCACGCACGGCAATATCACTTCGCCGTCAGCGTAAACCAGGTTTCCGCGTGGATCACGCCCCAGCTGTTCCAGTTGTCCCAGCCCTCATACCTGTCCGTGCGATACGGGAAGAAGGCGGTCTGCCAGGCCAGCGTCATGGCAAACATCTCCTCGTCCGCCATGTGCTGCAGCTTCCGGCAGTTTTCCAGATACTGCGTATCGTTGATGGCCTCGGTCATGGCATAGAAGGTCTCCTTGAATACGTCGCTGTGATAGGATCCCCAGTGCCAGCCGCTATCGCCCTCGCGCAGCTCCGCCAGCATGTAGCGGAAGGCCGTATTGTAGTTGGCCACGCCGGAGGTGCAGAAGGTGATGGAGACGTCATAGTCCTCTTTGGTGATCTTGTCCTCCCACACTTCGCTGTTGGAGATGGCCTCCTCATCGATATGGCAGTTGACGCCCACGGCCTTCAGCGAGGTGCAGACGATTTCGCCGATGCGGGAGCGCACCTCCATGTTGGAGGAATACTGCGGCACCACGGCCAGATCCATGGCGGTTCCGTCGGGCAGGTCGCGCCAGCCGTCGCCGTCCGCATCTGCATAGCCCGCCGCGTCCAGCATTTCGCCGGCGGTCTCGGGGTTGCACTCCAGCATGGCGATGCTCTCGTCAAAGCCCTTGCAGGCGGGATTCAGCACGCCGCGGTTCGGCAATCTGCCATAGCTGCCGGAAACGGCGGTGGCGATGGTGGGATAGTCGATGGCATAGGCGATGGCCTGGCGGAAATTCACGTCGTCGCCGGGCGTGCGGCTGCAGCCGAACAGCATCTGATAGCTGCCGGAGAAGTCGCTCTGGCCCAGCTCCAGGCCGTCCATGCCGGTGAAGCTCTCGATCAGCGTGGCGTCGATGGGGCTGGCATAGGTGTAATAGGCGTCCACCTCGCCGTTGGCCAGGGCCATCATCAGGGAAGCCTGGTCGGCATAGGACTGAACGGTGACGGAATCGACGGTGATCTCGCCCAGGAAGGCGTTCTCCGGCACAGCCTCATAGTAGGAGGTCTGGGAATCCACGTCGTAGGAGACCAGCTTATACGGACCGCAGCCGACGGCGGCGTCCTCGCCGGTGTAGTTGGAATAGTCCTCGATGTTCTCCCAGATGTGCTTGGCATACATGCAGGCGGTGTTCATGCAGGAGGTGTTCAGATAGTAGTACACGTCCGGCGCGGAGAAGGTGAGCCGCGCGGCGTTTTCGCCGGTGATCTCGATGTTCACCAGGTTGGACAGGCCGCCAACCTTCTTCACATCGCGCTGATATTCGAAGGTGAAGATGATGTCCTCGTCGGTCACGGGCTGGCCGTCGTGCCAGATCGCCCCCTTGTGCCAGGTGAAGTCCAGCACTTTGCCGTCCTCGGAGATTTCGTAGCTTTCAAAGAAGTAGGGCTGCAGGTCGCCGTTGGCGTCGCGGTAGACGTAGTTGCCCTGGGTCAGGCCGTTGTAGTTCATGCGGCCGAAGGCGTCCTTCTGGGTCGTCATGTTGAAGGTGTTGTTGGCGGCGGTGGTGCCGACCACCAGGTTTGCGACGTGCTTCGGGCCGTCCTCGGCCAGAGCCGCGCCGCTCAGGCAGGACAGCGCCAGAATCAGCGCCAGCAGGATGCGAAGGGTACGGGTCATGGATTTCATCTTTCTCTTCCTTTCCGGGGAAGGCCGCATCAGAATTGCACAAAAAAGAAGCCTCCGCACCGCTGCCTGAGCAGCCTGCGGACGCTTTCCTGACGAAGATCGATCCATTTTTGGACAACACAAAAAGAGGATGCGGCATCCCCAATGTTTTGCTCTTCTTCTGCTATCTCCACGTAGCCAGGAAAGCATGTACAAGCAGGTCTTCTGGCTCGCGCGTACGGCCTCTCCCTTCCCGGTTGCCCAGTGGTTGAATGAGAAGCTAATCCAGTGCGCTTACAGCAGCGGGACTGCTCGGGACTTTCACCCGATTCCCTTTTAAGCAGATGACGGCGTCATCCGCACTTGTACACAACAATTATGACATTATGAGCACAGTTTCACCAGCAAAGCAATGTAAATTTTTCCCAAGAGCACAAAAATTTTTCCGTGTTCAGTCCACCGGAGATGAATTTCCCTGACCGGAAGCTGCGCTTTTGTCGATTGTCAGAGACGCGAAGATGTGGTATAATTCCAGAAGAAAAAAGCATGCAATACGAAAGCGGAAAGGAAGAACGCCCATGCAGGCCAGCCAGACGCCGAACGCCGAGGAAATCTATCAGCAGGCAAAGGAACTCTACACCCATTATGCGAACACCGGAGATCTTCAGAACGCCGAAGCGATGTTTGAACAGCTGGGCGGCTTCAAGAGCGCCGCGGCCTATGCCCAGCGCTGCCGGACGCTGATTCAGTACGCCGTGGGCGGCACGGTAACGATGGGCAGCTGGGACGGCCGGCCCATCCGCTGGCGCGTGGCGGATGCCCGCGGCAAGCTGCGCCTGCTGCTGGCGGAGGACGCCTTCCTCCAGCGCCCGTACAACGACCTCCGCGTGGACGTCTCCTGGAAGACCAGCACCCTGCGCCGCTGGCTCAACGGCGAATTTCTGGACGCCGCCTTTACCCGCGAGGAGCGCGCGGCGGTGATCGCCGGCCGCGTCGACAATCCCCGCAATCCAAAGTTCTTCACCCAGGGCGGCGCGCCCTCCATGGACAAGGTCTTCATCCTGACGCTGGAGGAGATCGAAAAATATCTGCCCGCGCAGCAGGAGCGCGCGCTGGGCAGGTGGTGGTGGGTCCGCATGCCCGGCTGCAACCTTCTCAGCGCGGTCAGCGTCTGCGAGGACGGCTCCATCTACGACATCGGCATCAACGTCAACTATGAATCCGGCGGCGTGCGCCCCGCCCTGTGGGTGCTGCTGCGGGTGTGATCCCCCGCCGCACCCTTCCCCTGCGGCGGGCGTTTCCATCGGCCGGCGCAGGTTCTCCATCCGCCATCCCCGGCATATCATTTCCCGGGGAAATCGCCCACAGCATATTGACAATTCTCGATTTGAGGGGTATAATCAATCCAGAAATCTTGATTTGAGGCGAGTGCATGGCATCTGTATACGAGGAACGGGCCAGAATCTTCAAGGCCTTCTGCGATGAACGCAGGCTCCGGATTCTGGACCTGCTGCGCGGCGGCGAGAAATGCGCCTGCATTCTGATCGACGAGCTGGGAATGCCGCAGTCGTCCCTCTCCTATCATATGAAGATCCTCTGCGATTCCGGCATCGTCACCAGCCGGGAGGAGGGCAGGTGGACGCACTACCGGATCAGCCGGCAGGGCAGCGAGCGGGCGATCGAGCTGCTGCGGGAGATCACGGCCTCCTCCGAGGACAGCGCGCGCGGAAGCTGCTGCGAAGGATAAAAAGCCATCCCAACGGCGGAGATGGCTTTTTACAGCCGCATCAAATCGAAATTTTTAGATTTAACCGAAGGTGAGGAAAACGCTATGCAGGCATTGAGGGCCGGATGGGACTTTTTTCAGGACGAAATTCTTGGCATGAAGTGGCTGAACCGCCTGATTGGCGGCGTTGTGGAGGCCTGCGGACTGGATCCCGCAGGCAGGGCGGGCGGCAGCATCCAGTTCTTTTTCTACGATGTGATCAAGATCATGGTGCTGCTGGGCGCTCTGATTCTGGCGATCTCCTTCATCCAGAGCTACTTTCCGCCGGAGCGCACCCGGAAAATCCTGGGCCGCTTCCACGGCATTGGCGCAAACTGCATTGCCGCGCTCCTCGGCACGGTGACGCCGTTCTGCTCCTGCTCGTCCATTCCGCTGTTCATCGGCTTCACCAGCGCGGGGCTGCCGCTGGGCGTCACCTTCTCCTTTCTGATCTCCTCGCCCATGGTGGATCTGGGAAGTCTGGTGCTGCTGATGAGCGTCTTCGGCTGGAGGGTCGCCATTGCCTATGTGGCGCTGGGGCTGGTGATCGCCGTGGCCGGCGGCACGCTGATCGAAAGGCTGCATCTGGAGGCGCAGGTGGAGGCGTTCATCCGCAACGGCCGCGCCATGGATGTGCCGCAGGAAGAGCTGCGCTTCAGGGACCGCATCCGGTATGCCTGGGCGCAGGTAGTCTCAACCGCGAAAAAGGTCGCGCCCTACGTGCTGGTCGGCGTGGGCATCGGCGCAATCATCCACAACTGGATCCCCGAGGAATTCATCGTAAAGGTTCTCGGAACCGGCAATCCCTTCGGCGTGATCCTTGCCGCCATCGCCGGCGTCCCCATGTACGCCGACATCTTCGGCGCCATCCCCATCGCGGAGGCGCTGCTGGCCAAGGGCGCGCAGCTGGGCGTGGTGCTGTCCTTCATGATGGGCGTCACCACCCTGTCGCTGCCCTCGATGATCATGCTGCGCAAGGCGGTGAAGCCGAAGCTGCTGGGAATCTTCATCGCGATCTGCACCGTGGGCATCATCGTCGTCGGCTACTGCTTCAATGCAGTTCAGCATCTGCTGGTATAAAAAGGAGGAAATGGTCATGAGTCTGTTCGGTTTTGGCAAGAAGAAGGAAGAGGAAAGGCGGGCTTCCGCCTGCTGCTGCGGTTCCGAGGGGACTGCGGAAGAGACGTCCGCCTGCTGCGGCGCCGGTCAGCCGGGAGAGCATCCCTGCTGCGGCGATACAGCCGGCGGCATCAGCGTCAAGGTGCTGGGCTCGGGCTGCAAGGCCTGCCACGCGCAGTATGAAAACGCGAAAGCGGCCGTCGGGGCCATGGGCCTGAACGCCGAGGTGGAGTATATCACCGACATGGAGGAGGTCATGCGCTACGGCGCGATGTCCATGCCCGCCATCGCCGTCAACGGGCAGATCGTCTCCATGGGCAAGGTGCTCAAGGCCGCCGACGTGGAGAAGCTGCTGCGCCGGCTGGGCTGCTGACGTGCATAAGGCGGGATTCGGAGCTGCCCGCCCGAAGGCCCTGCTGCAGGCTCCGCAAGGTGAAGATCCGCTTTTGAGCACATTTCCCATTGCGGCAGAGCGCCCCGGCGCTCTGCCGTTTCCGTCCGGCTGCCCCGATCCGCAGACCTCAAGCACCCGGGGCAGTCGCCTGTGCTGGCACATCTGCAAACCGAAAGACCCGATTTACGAACATTTCGCATCTCAGAAGGCCAAAATATGCAATTTTTATCGCGCATATTGCAAAAATGCAATTGACAATAGCCCTCATTTGATATATAAATATAAAATAGGTGAAGGTTTTTGGAGAAGAATTGCTCGGCGGCCTCGCCTTTTCAGCATCGAAACACAGAAGGGAGCGAGCGACATTCACTTTCAGAATATGCCCTACCGCCGCGTGACTTTTGAGGAAATCGAGCGGCGGTATCTGGAACTGATCCGGGATTTTCAGGCGGCGCCGGACGCTGAGGCCTGCATGGACGTGCTCCGCCGGCGCGATCAGCTGAACGCGGACATGACCCCCATGGATCTGTGCTACGTCCGCCACGATATGAATGTGAACGACCCGTTTTATGCAGCCGAGAAGGCCTATTACGACGGGATCGGCCCCCGCATTTCCGACCTGTCCTGTCAGCTGGACAGGCTGATCGTGACGTCTCCCTTCCGCGCGGAGCTGGAGAAGACGACGGGCAGGCTGGCCACGGCCATGATGGAGGAAAACCTGCGGGGCTCCGACAGCCGCCTCATCCCCCTGGCCATGGAGGAAAACGAGCTGCTCAGCCGGCACAACAGCCTCACCTCCAACGCCGTGGTTCAGTGGGAGGGAAAGCCGGTCAAGCGCAACCTGATGACCGCCTGGGCGCAATCCCGGGACCGGGAGACGCGCAGGCGCGCTGCCTCCGCGGTGTCCGATTCCTGGCAGGCCCAGCGCGGGGAGCTGGAGTCGCTCTACGGGCAGCTGGTGGACAACCGCAGCCGGCAGGCGAAGATTCTGGGCCTGAACAGCTATGTGGAGCTGAGCTATCACCGCATGTTCCGCATCGGCTACGGGCCGGAGGAGGTCGGCCGGTTCCGCGATCAGGTGAAGCGGCATCTGGTTCCCCTGCTGGCGGAGCTGGATGAAAAGCGCCGGGAGCGCCTGGGGCTGGATCATCTCTACAGCTATGACTGCGGGGTCAGCTTCCCCAACGGGAACCCCGTGCCCCGGGGCGATACTGCGGCCTGCCTGGAGGCGACCCGGGAGATGTACGCCCGCCTGTCGCCGGAGACGACGGAGTTCATCGGCTTCATGATGGACAACGGGCTCTACGACGTGGACATCCGGGACGGCAAGCGCGGCGGCGGCTACATGATGACCTTTGAAAAATACCGCGCTCCGTTCATCTTTGCCAACTTCGACGGCACCAGCGAAAACGCCTACATCATGTGCCACGAGGGCGGCCACGCGTTCCAGGCCTGGCTCAAGCGGGACGAGGACATCCGGGACCGCTGCAGCTACACCTCGGAGGCGGCCGAGACCCACGCCATGTCCATGGAGTTCTTCCTCTGGCCCTACATGGAGCTGTTCTTCGGCGACCGGGCGGAGGACTACCGCAGGATGCATCTGGAGCGAGCCATCCGCCTCGTCGCCCGGGAGTGCCTTCAGGACGAGTTCGAGCAGCTGGTCTACGAGCAGCCGGACATGACCCCGGAGGCGCGCAACCGGCTGTGGCAGCGGCTGGAGCGGGAATACTGCCCCTGCGACGACCACACCGGAAACCCGAACCTGGAGCAGGGCTGCGGCTGGCAGCGCATCCCCCATGTGTTCCAATGGCCGTTCTACGCCATCGACTACGCGCTGGCGCAGGTGTGCGCCCTGCAGTACTGCCAGTGGATGTATCAGGACCGCTCCGCCGCCTGGCAGAGCTACCTGGACTTCTGCCGCGGGACCGGCACCCTGACCTTCCCGGAGCTGGTGCGGGAGGCGGGGCTGAAGGATCCCTTCGCGGAGGACACGCTGTCCGGCCTGGTGGACTGGCTGCGGCGCTTCCTGTGAACCGCGGGATAGGAGAGGTTCGCATTGTGATTCCGCCCTCCGGCGGATCACGTGACAATAAAAAGAAAAGAGGACGATCCATGAAAGCGAAACGGTTTCTTGCGCTTGTACTGACGCTGGCGCTGTGCAGCTGCCTTGCGGCGGCCGCACAGGCGGAAGGGGATACCTACACCTACAACAGCTACGCGGGCACCACGCCCACGACGTGGAACAGCCATGACGCCTCGGTCGTGGAGTTCATCACCGACTACACCGAGATCAACATGTGGGAGCTGGTCCTGAACGACACCGCGGACGGCTATGAGTGGGTGTGCGAGATGGCCTCCGAGGAGCCGGAGGACATCACGGCGGAATACGCCGGCGACCCCAAGTGGGGCATTCCCGAGGGCGCCACGGAGGGCTATGCCTGGCGCGTCACCCTGAACCCCGAGGCGCGCTGGGAGGACGGCACCCCCATCAACGCCGACAGCTATATCTACTCCATGCAGCAGTGCCTGAACCCGGAGATGAACAACTATCAGGCCTCCGTGTACTACTCCTCCCTGCCGATTTACAACGCGGAGAACTACGCCAAGTCCGGCCAGGGCGCCGTCAGGAACCTCGTGGCGGACGTGGAGACCTACGAGTTTGCCGACTACGGCGACGCGCCGCTGTACATCAGCTTTACCCAGCCCACCAGCGCCTTCTGGGGCTACTCCGCCGCGGACTACTATCCCGGCAGCGAGGCGTGCTACGTGAACGAGGCCGGCGAGGACCTGTACCAGAAGTACGGCAATGAGGATTACGTGGCCGTCACCGACGAGGTGATCGCCGACGTCAACTACATGCTGGCCTACGGCTGGGACTGGGGCGAGGACCCGAACAACTATCTGTACATGGCGTTCTATGAGGCGCAGCTGGAAGAGGCGTCCTGGGAGGACGTGGGCTTCTTCAAGACCGGCGATTACGAGCTGACCGTCATTCTGAAGAACCCGCTGACCCCCTATTTCTTCAAGTACAACAGCTATGCCTACGCGCTGGTCAACGAGGCGCTCTATGAAGCCGGCAAGCAGCAGTCCGGCGACATGATCAAGACCAACTACGGCACCTCCGCCAGCACCTACATGTCCTTCGGCCCCTACCGGCTGGACAGCTTCCAGGCGGACAAGGAGTATCGCCTGACCCGCAACGAGAACTGGTACGGCTGGACCGACGGCAAGCATGACGGCCAGTTCCAGACCACCGACATCGTCGTCTCCGTCGTGGAGGAGTCCGCCACCCAGGAGCAGCTGTTCCTGCAGGGCAAGCTGGACGTGCTGTCCCTGAACGCGGACACCCTGAGAACCTATCAGGGCAGCGACTACATCGCCTACGTCGGCAATCCCTACCTCTATTACATCAACATCAACAACGACATGGAGCTGCTGAAGGAGCGCGAGGAGCCGGGCATCAACAAGACCATCCTGACCTATCTGGACTTCCGCAAGGGCATCTCCCTTTCCATCAGCCGCTCGGACTTTGTGGCGCAGCAGGGCTACGGCAAGCCGATGTACGGCCTGATCAGCGACTACTTCGTCTACGACGTGGAGACCGGCGCGCGCTATCGCGACAGCGAGGCCGCCATTGAAACTCTCAAGACCTTCTACGGCGTGGAGGACCTGGACGAGATCACCGGCTACGATCTGGACGCCGCAAGGGCCTGCCTGGTGTCCGGCTATGAGCAGGCGCTGGCCGACGGCGTCGTCAGCGAGACCGACAAATTTGTCTTCGACTATCCCACCTACAGCAACAGCGACAGCTGCACCCGCGAGGTCAACTTCATCCAGAACGCCCTGGACGCCGCCACGAAGGGCACGGCGCTGGAGGGCCGCATCACCATCAACATGGTGGTCAGCGAGGCCTACTACGATCTGCTCGACAGCGGCGAGTACGACATCTGCAACAACGGCTGGAACGGCAGCGCGTCCGATCCCTACCGGCTGATGTGCTTCTTCGTGACCACGGACGACTCCGGTTCCCCGCAGCCCTACTTCGGCTTCGACGGCCAGACCGAGACGCTGGAGATCGAGATTGACGGCAGCGCCGTGACCAAGACCTATTACGACTGGTATCAGGCGCTCTACTACGGCGAATACGCCATTGCGGACGTGGAGATCAAGAACCAGATCATGGCCGCGATGGAGCTGAATCTGCTGCTGAAGTACCGCGACTGCCCGCTGTACAGTCCCAGCACCGCCCAGCTTCTGAGCATGAAGGTCAACTATCCCACCTATACCGAGGTGTTTGAGGTCGGCTTCGGCGGAATCCGCCGCATGACCTACAACTTCACGGATGCGGAGTGGGAGGCCTTCTGCGCGGAGAACAACAACCAGCTGAACTACAATTAAGCATTCAGACGCTGCTCCAGGCAGCAACGGCGGGCAACGGCCCGCGCCGGGGATCCGGCGCGGGCCTCCCGTGTGTATAGACGGACCAATGCTGCTCTTTGACAGAAAACCCGCATCGGCAGCTTTTTGTCAAAGGGCAGTAGAATGGTGCAAGGGAAAGGGCGATAGCCATGAAACACATGTGCAAATACATTGCAAAGCGAATTGCGCTGATGCTGTTCGTTTGCTTCATCATCATGACGATATGCTTCGTGATGATCCGAATGCTACCGGACCAGCTGCCGCGCGGAAACGGCGATCAGGCCGCCGCCGTGCTGGCGATGCGGAAGGCCTGGGGCTACGATGAGCCGATCCTCACCCAGTACGTCATCTTCCTGAAGAACGTGCTGACCCGGTGGGACTGGGGCTTCTGCACCAACGTCGGCACCTTCCTGAACCCGGTGACCGCGCACATCGCGCAGAAGCTGCCCCCGACGATCGCGGTCAATCTCTGCGCCATGCTCATCAGCGTTCCGCTGGGCCTGATCTTCGGCATCTACGCGGCGCTGAAAAAGAACAAGTGGCAGGATCACATCATCTCCGTGGTCATCATGCTGTTCATCTCGGTTCCGGCGTATGTCTATGCGTTCATCGTGCAGTATTTCCTGGGCTTCAAGCTGGGCTGGTTCCCCATCGTGGTCAACGCCGGCACCAATTATCTGGATCCGGCCATGCTGAAGTCCATGGTGCTCCCCATCATGTCCATGTCCTTCTGCACCGTCGCCAGCCTCATGCGCGCGGTTCGCGCGGAGCTGACGGAGACGCTGACCAGCGACTACATGCTGCTGGCCCGCACCAAGGGACTGACCCGCCGCCAGGCAACCCTGCGGCACGCGCTGCGCAACTCCATGGTGCCCATCATGCCCATGATCGTCGGCCAGTTCGTCGCGGTGCTGTCCGGCTCGCTGATCATCGAGAAGATCTTCGGCATTCCCGGCATCGGCAGCACCTACATCTCGTCGATTCTGGAGCGCGACTATTCGCTGTTCCTGGCCGTCAGCATGTTCTATACGGTCATCAGCCTGGTGGCCACGCTGGTGATCGACATCAGCTATGGACTGGTGGATCCCCGCATTCGCATGGGAGGTGGCAAGAGCAATGACTAATCAGACTTTCCCGGAGCGTCCCCCGGAGAAATTCGTGTTTGTGCAGCAGCAGGAGCACATCCACGACGCGAGGTTCGAAACCAAGGCCGTCGGCTATTTCGGCGATGCCTGGAGCCGCTTCAAGAAAAACAAGGGCTCCGTGGTTGCCGCAATCATCATCCTGCTTCTGATCGTCTTCGCGGTGTTCACCCCCATCTTCTCCACCTACAATATGGCGTTCACGGACGTCTATTACACCTACGCGCTGCCCAAGAGCCATTTTCTGAGCCGGTTCGGCTTCTGGGACGGCTGCAGCAGCAAGACCGTGAACCAGCAGACCTACGATTACTACGAGGGCATGGGCGCCATTGTGGAGGTCAGGGACTGCTATGAGTCCACGGTGAACGGCCGCACCAACACCTATTACGACGTGACGCTCGACTCCTACCGGTCGGTGGGCTACGTCTACATCAACCTGACGCCGTCGGAGTATCAGGCGGCGCTGGATTATCAGCAGCAGACCGGAATCCAGCTGTTCTATCCCCTGGTCAACACCTCCAAGGTGATGCAGGAGATGAACAAGGACAACGCCAACTACTGGTACGAGCACGACGCCAAGGGAATCGCCAAGCGCGATGAAAACGGCAACGTGATTCCGATCTACAAGAAGGATGAAGCCAGCGAGGACGGTCTGGCCTACTGCGCCTCCAAGATGGGCGGAAGCCAGTTCCAGGTGCGCGTTTACTACTACGACTGGTTCACCTACATCAACGGCCAGGAGCCCTGCTTCCTGTTCGGCACGGACAACCTGGGCCACGACATCCTGTCCCGCCTGGCGTCCGGCGCGCGCTTCTCGCTGATGCTCAGCGTCATCGTCTCCGCCCTCAACTTCATCATCGGCACGATCTACGGCGCCATCGAGGGCTACTACGGCGGCAAGGTGGATATGGTCATGGAGCGCATCGTCGACGTGCTCTACTCCGTTCCGTACATGGTGCTGTTTTCCCTGCTGCAGCTGCGCTGGGGCAAGGAGATCGGCGTGGTGGGCGCGCTGCTGCTGGCCTTTGTGCTGACCGGCTGGATCGGCGTGGCCAGCACCGTCCGCACCCAGTTCTACCGCTACAAGGGTCAGGAATACGTGCTGGCCGCCAGAACCCTGGGCGCCAGCGACGCCCGGATCATCGCGCGGAGCATCCTGCCCAATTCCCTGGGAACGATCATCACGGCCTGCGTCCTGATGGTCCCCAGCGTGATCTTCACGGAATCCTCGCTGTCCTATCTGGGCGTTCTGAATCTGGACTCCTCCACGCTGACCAGCGTGGGCACCATGCTTTCCAACGGACAGACGGCGCTGTCGACCTATCCCCATGCGATCTTCTTCCCGGCGCTGTTCATCTCCCTGATGATGATCTCCTTTAACCTGTTCGGAAACGGCCTGCGCGACGCGCTCAATCCCACGCTGAGAGGATCGGAGGAATAACCATGGACGAAAGAGAAAAGATCCTTCAGGCAGAGAACCTGACAATCTCCTTCCGCACCAACGAGGGAATGGTGCGGGCGGTGCGGGACATCAGCTTCGACCTGTACAAGGGCGAGACGCTGGCCATCGTGGGCGAATCCGGCTCCGGCAAATCGGTCACGGCCCGATCTTTGATGGGCATTCTGGCCCCCAACGCCGTGGTGGACGCCGGCTCCATCCTCTATGAGGGCGTGAACCTGCTGAGTCTGAAGGAGGAGCAGTTCCACAAGTACCGCGGCAACAAGCTGGGCATGATCTTCCAGGACCCGCTGTCCAGCCTGAATCCCATCATGAAGATCGGCAAGCAGCTGACCGAGTCCATGCTGCTCAACGAAAAGATCTCCCGGAAGGACGCCAGGGAGCGGGCGCTGAAGCTGCTGGCCGGCGTCGGCATCTCCGATCCGGAGCGGCGCTACAACCAGTATCCCTTTGAGCTGTCCGGCGGCATGCGGCAGCGCGTCGTCATCGCCATCGCCCTGTCCGCCAACCCGGAAATCCTGATCTGCGACGAGCCGACCACCGCGCTGGATGTGACCATTCAGGCGCAGATTCTGGAGCTGATCAATTCCATCAAGGAGGAGCGGAAGCTCTCCGTCATCTTCATCACCCACGACATGGGCGTGGTGGCCAACATGGCCGACCGCATCGCCGTGATGTACGCGGGCAAGATCGTGGAATACGGCACGGCGGACGAGATCTTCTATCAGCCCGCCCACCCGTACACCTGGGCGCTGCTGGCGTCCATCCCCGATCTGGACACCGAGGAAAAGCTGGAGTCCATTCCGGGCACGCCGCCCAACATGCTGTTCCCGCCCAAGGGCGACGCCTTTGCGCCCCGGAACAAGTATGCCATGGCCATCGACTTCGAGGAGGAGCCTCCGCTGTTCCGGATTTCGCCCACCCACTACGCGGCCACCTGGCTTCTGCATCCCAACGCGCCCAGGGTGGAGATGCCCCGAATCGTCACCGAGCGCATCCGCAGAATGCGCGAACTGGGAGGTGAGCTGTGATGTCCGCTGAAACGAAAGAGCTGCTCCGGGTGGAGCATTTGCGGCAGTATTTCACCTCCGGAAAGGCGGTCACCCGCGCGGTGGACGACGTCAGCCTCACCCTGAACGCCGGCGAGATTCTGGGCCTGGTGGGAGAATCCGGCTGCGGCAAGACCACCACGGCCCGCTCCATCATCAAGCTGTACCAGCCCACCGGCGGCAGGGTGTGGTTCGACGGAGAGCTGATCTCCTCGGGCGCCTGGGAGGAGCAGGAGGCCGTTCGCCAGGCCAAAAAGGCCCTGAAGCAGGCGGCCCCGGAGCAAAAGCAGGCCGCCCGGACGGCGCTGGCCCAGGCCAGAGCCCAATGCCGCCAGGCGGAGGCCCAGTCCCGGGAGCTTCGGAAGAAATATCCCTCCGTCACCCAGATCCAGATGATCTTTCAGGATCCCATGGCATCGCTGAATCCCCGCATGACCATCAAGGAAATCATCGCCGAGGGCCTGCGCATCCGCGGCATGAAGGATGAAAAGCAGATCGACCGGATGGTGATGGAGGTGCTGGGCAAGGTGGGCCTGCTGCCGGAGCACGCCAACCGCTATCCCCACGAGTTCTCCGGCGGCCAGCGGCAGCGAATCGGCGTGGCCCGCGCCATCATCATGGAGCCCAAGCTGATCATCGCGGACGAGCCGGTGTCCGCGCTGGACGTGTCCATTCAGGCGCAGGTCATCAACCTGCTGGGGCAGCTGCGCGAGGAGACGGGCATCTCCATTCTGTTCATCGCCCACGACCTGTCGGTGGTCAAGTACTTCTCCGACCGCATCGGCGTCATGTATTTCGGCCATCTGGTGGAGCTGGCCACCTCGAACGAGCTGTTCGCCCGCCCGCTTCACGGGTATACCCGGGCGCTGCTGTCCGCCATTCCCATGCCCGACCCGCACTACGAAAGGCGCCGCCGCCGCATCGTCTATCATGCGCCGGAGTACAGCCCTGCGGAGCTGGAGAGCCTGACCCTGCGGGAGATCTTCCCGGGCCATTTCGTCCGCTGCACCGAGGCTGAGGCGGAGCAGCTCAGGGGGCAGGCATGAGGCGGCATCTGGGGCAGCTGATCGCCCTGCTGTGCGGCGCCGCGATGTTCCTGATCAGCCTCTTCTATCAGGAGCCCTCCCGGATCTCCGGCGCACGGGAATGGCTGCGCATCGCGAGCAACGCGGCGCTGCTGCCCGGCGTGCTGTTCGTGGGCCTGAGCGCCATGATCCGGATCTCCGGCGAGGGGCTGTTCGACGGGCTCCGCTACACCATGTCCAGCATGATGGCGCGGCTGCGCGGCGTGGACAAGCAGTACGCCTCCTATTACGACTACACCCGGCGGGAAAAGAAGAAAAAAGTAAGCAGCCCGATGCTGCTGCCCGGCCTGTTTTTTCTGGCCGCGGCCATCCTCCTGACGCTGCTGTATTATCTCTGAAGAAAAGAACCGTTCCTTTGTCGATTCAACGGCGGATGGGAACGGTTCTTTTCCATTGTCCGCCACATTGGGTACCATCCGGTAACCATGCCACAAAAAAGTGCGTACTTGCCTCTTTCTGCGCGCTGTGCTATCCTAACGTCGAAGGCGGGAAAGACAAGAAAATCCCCCTCAGGAATCGACTGCAAGGAGGCAATCAACATGAAAAAAATCATCGCCACCATCCTGACCATCGCAATGCTCCTGACCGGTGCGGCCATGGCTGAAGCTGCGACTCAGACAGAGGCAGCCCTCGAGCTCGGCAGCGTCACCGTGTACGACTTTGGTGATATTCGGCTGCACGCCTACAATGCCAACGACGAACTCGGCGACGAGTGCTACCTGATCGAGAGCGACGAGGGCCTCGTGATACTGGAGACCGGCGCATTCACCGAGAATCTGGTCGAGTGGAAGGGCTACATCGACAGTCTGAACAAGCCCCTCGCAGGCGCACTGCTGGCCTACCATCCCAACGGCTATGAGATCTTCGGCGACGTGACCATCTACGCCACCGAAAACGCCCTGGCCAACTGGCAGCCGGGCGGTTCCATCAACGTCCTGACCGACGACTTCGTGGCCCGCTATGGCGATGTGGTTGCGGCCAGCCATCCCGCAGAGGCTGAGATTGTGAACTTCGGCGACACCGTGACGATTGCGGGCATGGATTTCATCATCCGCGACGAGGGTGACGACGCCTATGGCGTGGAGATTCCCGCGATCAACACCGTCTACATCCACATGCTCGGCTCCGATTGCCACAACATCCTGACCAGCCGGGAGCACATCGCTGCATTCGCCGAGGAACTGAAGGGCTTTGACTACGATCTGGTTCTGACCAGCCACTACATTCCGGAGGGAGAAGATGCCCCCGCGACCAAGGTTGCCTATCTGGAAAAGGCCCTCGAGCTGGCCGAATCCTGTGCCGACGCAGCCGAATTCGTGACAGCGATGAACGAGGCATTCCCGGACTACTCCGGTGCGAATTACCTTGAGATGACTGCCGGAATGCTCTTCCAGTAAGACAATAGCCCATTTCCAACCATATTGGATTTCAGGAGGTAAACGAAAATGAAGATTGCAGTAGTGTGCGCAAACGGCAAGGCCGGCAAGCTGATCGTGAAGGAAGCGGTGAGCCGCGGACTGGACGTGACCGCGATCGTCCGCGGTGAGAATCGAAGCGAGGCAAAGCAAGTCCTCGTGAAGGATCTGTTCGATCTGACCGCCGCAGATCTGAAGGGCTACGATGTGGTGGTGGACGCCTTTGGCGCATGGACCCCGGATGTCCTGCCCCAGCACAGCGCTTCGCTGAAGCACCTGTGCGACATTCTCAGCGGGACGGAGGTCCGCCTGCTGGTCGTGGGCGGCGCAGGCAGCCTGTACGTCAACCCGGAACATACCGTTCAGGTCATGGACAATCCGGATTTCCCGGAGATGTTCAAGCCCCTGGCCAACGCGCAGGGCAAGGCGCTGGAGGAACTGCGCAGGCGCGACGACGTAAAGTGGACCTTTCTCAGCCCTGCGGCCGATTTTCAGCCTGAAGGCGAGCGCACCGGCAGGTATCTGCTGGGCGGCGAGGAACTGAAGCTGAATAAGCGCGGCGAAAGCGTGATCAGCTACGCCGACTACGCCATCGCCATGGTGGACGAGGCGACGTCCGGCAGCCACATCCGCCAGCGCATTTCTGTGGTGCGTGCATGAGATAAATTCTGGCCCGATCTCTGTGCAAGGCAGAGACCGGGCCGCGCCGCTTGTAAAAAGGAGAAATGAACATGACGCAGAGTGAGCGCAGAATTTTTCTGATTCGGGCGCTGCTGGCCGAGCAGCCGGAGCGCTATCGGGATCTGACCATTCCATCGGACGCAGGCGCTCAGCGGAAACTGCTGCGCGCGCTGCTCAACGTGCGCCCGCCCATGCCCGCCCCGGCGGAGTTTCTGCGCGTGCAGGACGCCTATCTGCAGGAAGCGCTGGCGGGAAAGGGCGTCACGGGCGCGGATGCGCTGGGAGAGCTCCGGCCGGGCGTATGCCTCTGGCGCGGCGACATCACGACGCTGCGGTGCGACGCGATTGTCAACGCGGCGAACAGCGCGCTGCTCGGGTGCTTCTGTCCCAATCACGGCTGCATCGACAACGCCATTCACACCTTCGCCGGCGTGCAGCTCCGGCTGGCGTGCAGCGAAATGATGGACGCGCAGGGCTGCGAAGAGCCGACGGGCTCGGCGAAGCTCACGCCGGCGTTCAATCTGCCGTGCCGCCATGTGCTGCACACCGTGGGGCCGATTGTGCGCGGGCGCGTGACGCGGCGGGACCGGGCGCAGCTGGCCTCCTGCTATCGCGCCTGCCTGGATCTGGCCCAGCGGGAGCAGCTGCACAGCGTGGCCTTTTGCTGCATCTCCACCGGCGAATTCCATTTTCCCGGCGAACTGGCGGCACGGATCGCCATTCAAACCGTGTGCGAACATGAAGCCGTTCGCCAGGGACAAATCAGGGTGATTTTCAATGTCTTCAAAGAACAGGATGAATCCATTTACCGCAGACTCCTTTGCCCGGCAGATTGAACGGCTGCGCGGGGCACTTGAAGCGTCGGACGCCGTTCTGATCGGCGCGGGCGCGGGCCTCTCCACGGCGGCGGGGCTGACCTACTCCGGCGAGCGCTTTCAAAGGTACTTCTCCGATTTTGAACAGAAATACGGCATCCGCGACATTTACTCCGGCGGATTTTACCCCTTCCCCACGCTGGAGGAGTATTGGGCGTGGTGGAGCCGCCATATTTTCGTGAACCGCTACGACGTGCCCGCCGGAAAGCCGTACCTCGATCTTCTCCGGCTGGTTCGGGAGAAGGATTATTTTGTGCTGACGACCAACGTGGATCATCAGTTCCAGATGGCGGGCTTTGACAAAAAGCGCCTGTTTTACATGCAGGGGGACTACGGCCTCTGGCAGTGCTCCAGGGCCTGCCACGCCCGAACCTACGACAATGAACAGGCGGTCCGGCAGATGATCAGCACCCAGCGCGATATGAGGATTCCCTCTGAACTGGTGCCCCGCTGCCCCGTGTGCGGCGCGCCCATGACCATGAACCTGCGCTGCGACGATTCGTTTGTGCAGGACGCGGGCTGGTACGCGGCGCAGCAGCGCTTTGACGATTTCCTCCGGGCGCATGAAGACTCGAACCTGCTGCTTCTGGATCTGGGCGTCGGCTTCAACACGCCCGGCATCATCAAGCTGCCCTTCTGGCGGATGGCGGCGGAGAATCCGCGCGCGATCTACGCCTGTCTGAACAAAGGCGAAGCGTTCTGCCCCGACGAAATCAGCGGCCGGGGACTCTGCATCGACTGCGATTTGAAGGACGCGCTGAAATGCCTGACGGGGGTCTGATCTTCTCTCCCATCGATGTCGAAAGCCCCGGAATTTTCGCCAAAAATCCCGAAAAAGGGGCGCTGTGACATTGAAACTTCCGCTCCGGCGTGATAAGATGTCTTCGTCGCCCACCGGACGGCAATCCATTCTGACAAGGAGGGCCTGACCATGCCCTGCACAACCATACTCATTGGCAAAAATGCCACCTATGACGGATCGACGATGATGGCCCGGAACGAGGATTCCGGCTCCGACGCCTTTGCGCCCAAAAAGCTGATCGTGGTGCATCCCGAGGAGCAGCCGCGCCGCTATCAGTCCGTCATCTCCAGGGTCGAAATTGACCTGCCGGACAACCCCATGCGCTATACCGCCATGCCCAACGCCCTGCCGACGCGCGGCATCTGGGGCGAGGCCGGCTTCAACGCCTGCAACGTCGCCATGTCCGAAACCGAGACGATCACCTCCAACGCCCGGGTGTTGGGCGCCGACCCGCTGGTTCCCGGCGGCATCGGCGAGGAGGATATGCTGACGATCGTCCTCCCCTACATCCGCTCCGCCCGCGAGGGCGTGCTTCGCCTGGGCGCGCTTCTGGAGCAGTACGGCACCTATGAGATGAACGGCATCGGCTTCCAGGATGCGCAGGAGGTCTGGTGGCTCGAGTCCATCGGCGGCCATCACTGGATCGCCAGGCGCGTGCCGGACGACAGCTATGTCGTCATGCCGAATCAGCAGGGCATCGATACCTTCGACTTCACCGACGCCTTCGGCGCGCAGCGGGACCACCTGTGCTCCGCGGATATGCTGCGCTTCATCGCGGAGAACCACCTGGATGTGTCCATGCAGGGCCAGCCGGTCGACCGGCAGACGCGCTTCGACGTGCGCGGCGCATTCGGCAGCCGCGCCGATTCGGACCATTCCTACAACACGCCCCGCGCCTGGTTCATGGAGCGCTATCTCAACCCGACCACCCACAGGTGGGACGGCCCGCAGGCGGACTTCACGCCCGAGAGCGATCACCTGCCCTGGAGCATGGTTCCGGAGCGCAGGATCACCGTGGAGGACGTCAAATACGTGCTCTCCTCCTATTATCAGGGCACGCCCTACAACCCCTACGGCAAGTACGGCGACCCCTCGGAGCGCGGAAAGTACCGCCCCATCGGCGTCAACCGGAACAACTTCGTGGCGCTGACCCAGCTGCGCCCGGGCGTTCCGGAGGCGATCGCGGCGGTGGCGTGGATCGCCGTCGGCTCCAACGCCTTCAATGAGATGATCCCCCTCTATGGAAACGTGGAGCGCACGCCCGACTATCTGGCCAACACCACCGGCGAGGTCACGACGGAGAACTTCTACTGGGCCAACCGCCTCATCGCCGCGCTGGCCGACGCGCACTATCACGAGTGCATCACCCACATCGAGCGCTATCAGAACAAGCTCGCGGCCAAGGGCCACGAGCTGCTGAGCGCCTTTGACCGGGGCTTTGCCGACGCTGCGAACGCCTCCGAATACCTCGCGGACTGCAACGATCGGATGGCGGCCTTCGCCAAGGCCGAGACCGGCGATCTGCTCGACAAGGTGCTCTTCGCCGCGAGTCTTTGCATGAAGAACGCCTACTCCCGCTCGGATGCATAACCGTTCCGGCAAAACCGCACAGCCACACAGCGCCTGACCGGCAGATCCCCGGTCAGGCGCTGTCTCTGTTCCGATTTTCTCCGCGCTCAGCAGCGAACCGCTCTCTGCGCGTTTTCGCGCACACGGATTTTTGTGTCTGCCGTCCGTCTGCGCTGTATCCGGCTGCAAATCATGCTTTTCAGGCTCCATCCGCCCGCAGCCGGGACACCTCTCCTTCAGGCATCCCCTGTTCCGCCCGGCGCGCAGCGCCGTCACCATGCCGCATCGGCAAACAGCTCCGTAGACAGGTATCGCGCGCCGTTGTCCGCGAGTATCGCGACGATGCACTTCCCGGCGTTCTCCTTCCGCGCGGCGATGACGCCCGCGGCATGCAGCACCGCGCCGGAGCTCATTCCCGCAAGGACGCCCTCCCGGCAGGACAGAAACCTGGCGGCCGCGTAGGCCTCCTCCTCCCGGACGCCGATGACCTCGTCATAGACCCGGGTATCCAATACCCCGGGAATGAAGCTCGACCCCAGACCCTGCAGACCGTGCGGACCGGTATAGCCCCTGGAGAGCAGCGGGGACGACGCCGGCTCCACCGCAATCACCTTCAGCTCCGGCCTGCGTTCCTTCAAAAAGCGCCCGGCGCCCGTCAGCGTGCCGCCAGTGCCCACGCCTGCCACGAAATAATCCACCGTCCCTTCGGTGTCCTCCCAGATTTCCGGCCCGGTGGTGCGGTAATGGACATCGGGATTCGCCTGATTTTCAAACTGGTTGGGAATGAAGCTGCCGGGAATCTGCCGCGCGAGCTGCTGCGCCTTGAAGATGGCGCCCTCCATGCCGAAGGCGCTGTCCGTCAGCACCAGTTCAGCGCCGTAGGCCCTCAGCAGACTGCGCCGCTCCACGCTCATCGTGTCCGGCATTGTGAGGATGACCCGATAGCCCCGCGCCGCGCCCACCATCGCCAGACCAATGCCCGTGTTTCCGCTGGTCGGTTCGATGATCGTGCTCCCGGCGGCGATCAGGCCGCGCCTCTCCGCTTCGTCGACCATGGCCAGCGCGATGCGATCCTTCAGCGAACCTCCCGGATTCATCAGCTCGAGCTTTGCAAGGATCCGGCCCGGAAAGCCATTTTCGCGCCGATAGGCCGTCAGCTCCAGGAGAGGCGTGCGGCCGATGAGCTGGGTGACCGAGGAATATACTCCTTTTGCATATCTGCATCGAACATCCGGCAGACCTGCGAGATATATCCGTACCACTTGATGTAGGAACGCACCTGGCGACGGAAGTTATATCGTTCATCGGGATTCATGGCGTTATAGCGGTCGGCCACGGGTTTCAGTGCAGACGTCATCTTGCCGAAGCTCTTTTCATCCTGTTTTTTGCCGGAATAATAGACGGCACAGAAGGCCTCCACGTCGTTGAACGAATAGATAATACAACTTCAGGTTCGACTCGATCTTCGCATTGGTATATGCGCAGGAACGGCAGTAAATTGTAGATGTTCCCAATCCGTCCGGGTTTTCCAAGGTCTTCGTTGGAGAATAAAAATAATCTTCATATTTCTCTTCGTCCATCAGCCAATTCCAACCGCAACCGTCGAAGATACCGATGCTGGGATCGTAGACAGTATCTGCTGAATTGAGCTGCTCGTCTGCTTTGGATCGGCGTGAACTGATCAGAAGGACATGTTGCTTGACAAAAGAACCATCGGCGTGCTTGAAGAAATTTCCTTGTACCAGCCGGTCTACGAATCTGTTCTTGCCGCTGCCGACCCCTGAATAGATTTTAATAAAGCGATAGGGCGCAATATCTCTATCATAATCAATGGTATCTGAAAGATGCTTCTTTTCGATTTGTTCTGCCATTTCAACCCCTCCCATTTCATTATCCGTCGAAACGGACGGTGTGTCAAGGGCACGACCACATGAACGGCCATGCGCTGTTGTATGGTGGCTTCAAAAAAAGCGCCTCCCATAAAGAGAGACGCTGTTCAAAGCCATGATCCTTCCAAATCCAGTTTGATTCAGTCAGTTTTTATGTTCTGTTGGCGTAAGAATTGGCGTAAGCGGCGTAAGTTCGCCCCTTCCACCGCCCCAAACCCCTTGTCCCCCAGCGCTTCCTCAGTCGATGGGCTTCATCGTGGGGAACAGCAGTACGTCGCGGATGGAGTCGGAGTTGGTGAGCAGCATGACCAGACGATCCACGCCGAAGCCCAGGCCGCCGGTGGGGGGCATGCCGTACTCCAGGGCGGTGACGAAGTCCTCGTCCACCTGGGCGCTCTGATTGCCCTGGGCGCGCTTGGCGGCCACCTGGCGCTCGAAGCGCTGGCGCTGATCGATGGGATCGTTCAGCTCGGAGAAGGCGTTGCCGAACTCCATGGACTTGATGAAGTACTCGAAGCGCTCGGTGTACATCGGGTCGTCCTTCTTGCGCTTGGCCAGCGGAGAGACCTCGATGGGATAGTCGTAGATGAAGGTGGGCTGGACGAGGTTCTCCTCGACGAACTCCTCGAACAGGAAGTTCACGCACTCGCCCATGGTGAAGCCCTTTTCGGGCTTATGGCCGGCGGCCTCGCAGGCGGCGCGGGCCTCCTCATCGGACTGCCAGGCGTCGCAGTCGATGCCGGAATACTTCTTCACGGCCTCCTTCATGGTCATGCGCGCCCAGGGCTGGCCCAGGCGGATGATCTCGCCCTGGAAGGGCACGTCGGTGGTGCCGCAGACGTTCTGCGCCACGGTCTTGTACAGCTCCTCGATGGTGTCCATCATGCCGTGGAAGTCGGTGTACGCCTCGTACATCTCCACGGTGGTGAACTCGGGGTTGTGCTTCGTGTCCATGCCCTCGTTGCGGAAGATGCGGCCGACCTCGTAGACCTTCTCCATGCCGCCGACGATCAGGCGCTTCAGATGTAGCTCGGTCTCGATGCGCAGGTACATGTCGATGTCCAGCGCATTGTGATGGGTGACGAAGGGGCGGGCGGACGCGCCGATCTCCAGCGTGCCCAGCACGGGAGTGTCCACCTCGATGTAGCCGCGGGCGTCCAGGAAGGCGCGGATCTCGCGCATGATCCTCGAGCGCTTGACGAAGGTGTCGCGCACCTCGGGGTTGACGATCATGTCCAGATAGCGCTGGCGATAGCGGGTGTCGGTGTCCTTCAGGCCGTGGAACTTCTCCGGCAGCGGATGCAGCGACTTGGTCAGCAGCGTGATCTCCTGGACGTGCACGGAGATCTCGCCGGACTTGGTCTTGAACACCAGGCCCTTCACGCCGACGATATCGCCGATGTCGTAGGCCTTGAAGTCCTTGTAGACGTCCTCGCCCACGTCGTCGCGGCGGACGTAGATCTGGATCTCGCCGTCGCGGTCCAGGATGTGGGCGAAGCTGGCCTTGCCCATGACGCGGCGGGACATCATGCGGCCGGCGATGGACACGGTCTGGTTCTCCAGCGCGTCATAATTGGAAAGGATCTCGCCGGAGAGGTGGGTGCGGTCGTAGCGCACCAGCTCATAGGGATTGCGGCCCTCCTCGGCCAGCTTGTTCAGCTTCTCGAGGCGGATGCGGTTCTGTTCGGAGACCGCCTGCTCGGTCAGTTCGGCGGCGCGGATTTCTTCTGCCATGGGGAACGACTCCTCTCATCATCAACGAAACGATCATCGAAAAACAACCGGCATGTCGCGGGACAGACCGGTTGGGGAAAAAGCTTATCTGCGGCGGATGCCGAGCACCTTGAAGCGAATCAGTCCGCCGGGGGCATTGACCTCGACGACGTCGCCCACGTGGGCGCCGATCAGAGCCTCGCCGATGGGAGACTCCTGGGAGATGAACAGCTTCAGGGGATCGGCCTCGGTGAAGCCGACGAGGGTATACTCCTCTTCTTCCTCAAACTCCAGATCCAGCACCGTGACGACGGTGCCAACGGAAACGGTCTCCGTGGAGACGCTGGAATCGTCCATGAAGGTGGCGGTGCGCAGGATATTTTCAATCTCGGCGATGCGGCCGTAGACGCGGGCCTCTTCAGCCTTGGCCTCGTCGTACTCCGCGTTTTCGCTCAAGTCGCCAAAACCACGGGCAACCTTGATATCTTCGGCAACGCGCTTCTTGGCCTCGACAAGCTCCGCAAGCTCTGCCTCAAGTTTTTTCTTATCAGTCAAAGTGAGTGCACGGGTATCTGCCATTGCCTGAACCTCCTTGCCTTTCTGAGCAACAGACATAATTATAGCCGAATAACAAAAAACACTGCACACACTGCGGCAGTGTCTGATTCGGTCTCCATATTATACAACGGCGCCCGTCTTTTGTCAATACGGCGAAATGTTATCTTATTATATAGTAGAAAAGAATCGCCGGCGGCCGCCTTGACAGCCCTCCCTCCCGGACGTATAATAGGAAATGGACTCCCCTTTCGCGAAGGGCCGGTTCGCTACTTTTCACGAATCATTGGAGGAAACTGCATGTATCGCTATACCACGCACGGCACCTGCTCGCGCCAGATTCTGATCGACGTCGAGGGTGACACCGTCAAGCACATCGAATTTATCGGCGGCTGCGCCGGCAACACCCAGGGCATCGCCCGCCTGGTCGAGGGCATGAAGATCGACGAGGTGATCGACCGCTGCAAGGGCATCCAGTGCCGCGCCGGCACCTCCTGCCCCGATCAGCTGGCCCGCGCCCTGGAAGAAGTCCGCGCCCGGCAGAACGGGTAACCCGCCATGAGCACCAAGCGGCGCGGGAATTACTCGCCCAACATGAACATGCCCGGCTCCAGCGCCTCGCGCTCCGGCCGCGGCATATTCGCCATCCTTCTGTGTCTGCTGATTCCGCCGCTGGGGCTGCTGTTCCTGTGGCGCAAGGGCGTGTTCCGCCCCCGCGGCCGCGTGCTCGTCACCGCGCTGGCCACGGTGGAAATGGCCGTGGTCGCAGTTCTGCTGCTGCCCGTCTCCACCGTCTCCTCCGTCGATCCCCTGCCGGTGAACGCGGCGCGCTACACGCCCGCCCCAGAGAGCCAGGTGCTGACGGCGCTTTCCAACATGGACGAGCTTTTGCGCGCCCAGCAGGGCTCCGCGGCCGAAGCCACCATCGCCCCCATCGACCAGGAGGCGCAGATGGCCGCCCAGCAGGAGATCCTCTCCACCGTCGTCTACGCGGTGTACGACAGCGGCGCGCGCTACTACCACAGCCAGACCGTCTGCGGCAACCAGAACAACCTGCGCTCCCTCACCGTGGAGGAGGCGCTCGCCGAGGGCCTCGGCCCCTGCCCGGACTGCAATCCGCCCACCTACTCCAGCCTCGGCGCAACGCCCACGCCCGAGCCGGAGCCGTAAATGTGACGCGGGCTTTCAAAATGTCGAAGGAAAGTCACAATTATATCCTTGACCTTGCGCCGGAACCATTCTATCATGTAAGATAGAATGGTTCTATGTGTTTTTATACATAGCCGTATCGCAGAGGAGGGCATCGGATGTTTTGCTCGAAATGTGGTAAAACCCTTTCCCTGGACGCCGTGCAGTGCGAATTCTGCGGCTGCAAGGTCGGGGAAAGCCGTTTTGAAGGATCGCCTTATACATCCGCACAGTCGCATATTCTTCCAGGCGACGACGTGCATCAGGTCATTACGCTGAACTACACCCGCACCAACTACACCAGCGCCCCGGACTCCGCCGAGCAGGGCGACGTGGACGCCCGCACCACCTATCGCCCCACCTACAACGGCGACAGCATGCCGGAGGAGATGCGCCGCGATATGCGCGCCGCCGTGGCCGCCGCCGATGTGGACGCCACCGCCGACGCCGCCGACGCGCCCGCCGAGGCTGCCGAAGCGCCCGACGATGCGCCCGAAGCCGCCGCCGAGATCCCCGAGAACGACGTGATCTCCTACGGCGGCGACGGCGATCTGACGCTGGACGATCTGGATCTGTCCCGCTTCCGCGCCAAGCCCATCGAATCCGCCGGCCAGTCCGGCATCAGCGCCGACGTGAGCGAGATGATGCAGGAGCTGGAAAACGAGCCCCCGCGCAAGGCCCGCGGCTTCCGCCGCCGCGGCGAGGTCTACGGCGACTACGAGGACGCGGAGAGCTACGACGACACCGCCGCCGAGGACGGCGAACAGCCCGAGGTCTTCGACGACATCGACGAGGAGGAGTTCGACGAGCTGCGCCACTCCACGTTCGGCCTGAAGCAGATTCTCAAGATCGTGGGCGCGGTCATCCTGGTGGCTGCGCTGATCGTGGGCGGCGTGCTGTGGATGAACTACATCCGCAGCAACAATTCCTCCTCGCCCATTGAGAGCGTGAATGAAACGCTGTATACCGACGGCATCGCGCTGATTGAAAGCCACGCCTCCACCGAGAGCGTCACCAAGGTGCTGACCGACTACAGCTCCGGCGGCGGCGATTTGACCACGCTGCAGACCCAGCTGGCCGATTCCGCGGCGGCCGTCGAAGCGCTGCTGCCCGCCGAGGCCACCGAGAACGAGCAGCTGTTTGTCAACGCGCTGAAGCAGATTGAAACCAACATCGCCAACTGCATCATCTCGGACGCCATCGCGGTCGGCTCCAACGACGCCGACGCAATCGCCGCGTCCGATGAGCGCTGGACGATCGTCAACAACTCCATCGGCATGCTGAAGGCCGCCACCAACGCGGTGGAGCTGACCGCCATCGTCAACGGCGAGGTGGTCGACATCGAGCAGCAGGTGCAGGCTACGCCCACGCCCGAGCCCGCCGTGAACTACAACACGCTGTCCAAGGGCGACAAGTCCGACGAGGTGCTGAACATGCAGACCCGTCTGGTGGAGCTGGGCTTCCTGAGCGACACGCCCGACGGCGCCTTCGGCACCAAGACCCAGACCGCCGTGAAGATCTTCCAGCAGATCGCCGGCCTGCCGGTCACGGGCATTGCCGACAGCGCCACGCTGAACGCGATGTACGCCTCCGACGCGCCTCACGCCGATCTGGCCAACTAAACACAGCTTCCGCAGGGCCGGCCCCGCGGCCGTTTGCGAACAAACGACCGACGGGGCCGCGCTTTCATTTTCGCCATCTGTTCGAAAGGAGTCCGACCATGTCCAGGCCCATCGTCGCACTGATCTATGATTTTGACAAAACGCTCTCCCCCAAGGACATGCAGGAATACTCCTTCCTGCCGGGCATTCGCGTGGAGCCTGACCGGTTCTGGGGGCTGTGTCAGGACTTTGCGCTGGACCATCAGATGGACGGCGTACTGACCTACATGTACCTGATGAAGAAGATGGCCAACGGCGAGCTCGATCTCTCCCGGGAAAAGCTGCGGGAGCAGGGCCGCGACGTGGAGTTCTTTCCCGGCGTTGAAACCTGGTTTGACCGCATCAACGAAATCGGCGATCAGAACGGCGTGGATGTGGAGCACTACATCATCTCCTCGGGGCTGACCGAGATCATTCAGGGCTCCGCCATCGGCGACAAATTCAAGGCTATCTTCGCCGCTTCCTTCTGCTATGACGCCGCGGGTCAGCCCGTATGGCCCAGCACTGCGGTGAACTACACCAACAAGACGCAGTATCTGTTCCGGATCAACAAGGGCATTCTCGACGTGACCAATGATCGCGACCTCAATGCCTTCACGCCGGAATATCTGCGCCGAATCCCGTTTACCAACATGATCTATATCGGAGATGGGCTGACGGACGTTCCCTGTATGAAGATGACCAAGCAGAAGGGCGGCTATTCCATCGTTGTTCACGCGCCGGGGAAGACTGAGACGGCGGATGATATGCTGCTGCAGGGCCGCGTCGACTTTTCGCTGGAGGCGGATTATACCTCCGGCAGCGAGATGGAACAGACTGTCACCATGCTGATGCGAAGAATTCTCGCCACCCATGAGCTTTCGCAGAAGCATGCCCAGCAGCTGCAGCGCGCCCAGCAGCGCCGCGGCGCCCAGCAGCCCCTGCGCATCCCCACCCGCGAAGGCCTCTTTGAGGAATCCCCCGAGTAACCGCCCGATTGAGCGCCGAGAAAAGTCAAAATAGAAAGCGCGGCAGCAAAGGGAAGTCCAGAGGGCGAAGCCCTTTGGCGCAGTCCAGGGCGCGCAGCCCTGGCCGCCGGAGGCACCCCTCGAACGCTGAACAAAGTCCCCGCACCCAAAAGCGCGGCAGCAGCCGAGGGGTCCAGGGG
>JBJEUD010000236.1:0-5437 GCA_051883655.1 Candidatus Faecivicinus sp.
CTCGCGGATGCCGCCAAACGTGTCCTCGATGGGTGCAACGCGACCGGCGCGCACATCCTCCTCCGCCTCAGAAAGCGTGCGCAGCAGTTCAAGCTCTGCACGCATCTGTTCATATTCTGTAAGTCCCATCAGTACCGTATCGCCGCGGCCGTTGACCGTAATGTACACCGGCTGACGACTCTCCCGGCAGGTCTTGGAAATCTCGCTGTAATGGTTGCGAAGATCCGCCGATGGCCGAATCATTTCCATGCAAAACACCTCCGCTCGCTCCTCATAGTCACATTATATCATGATTTGCTCATGCCGTCAATGCCATGCATCAGAAGAAGCGATGATTATGCTTCGAGGAGATCGCAGGAATAATTTGCGCTGTAGAGTACGTCCGCTGTGGTGAGCGTGATTTCCTTCACACCTGTATGCGCCGCATTCCACACCCGGTCTGCGGTTTCGTCGCTGCTCTGGCGCGTCCAGACAAAGCGCGAGGCGTCGATGCCGTCCGTAACCTCCGTGCCGCCCTGCCAGACCCGGGCACGCAGCGTCGTGGAGGGCACCCTGTCGGAAAGCACGTCGCCGTGCTCGGAACAGATTTCTACCCGGTAGCCCACGGCCTTCAGCGCCGCGCTCTCCACGGTCATCCGGATCGAGCTGTTGCTGGAAAGATCCAGCGATTGTCCCACGTCTGCCGAGAGATGGTTGGCCGTGATGGAGTGGGCCTGAATGCGGTCGGCGGAGAGAAAGCCGGTCACGATCAGGTCAGCTGTAAAGCCCTCGCCGGTGCCGAAGGTGCGCCAGTCCCAGCTGCCGTCGTCGTTTCTGCTGCTGGCGATCATAAAGCCCTCGCCGCACAGCTGCATGGCGCTTGTCCCGTTCACCGCCTCCAGAATCAGATTGCCGTTCTCATCGGTGTACCAGTTGGAGACGCTGGAGGTGAGCCGCGTCTTCTACACGTCGATCATGCCCTCCAGCCTCTGCGCGGGAATGGAGCCCTGGTCAGTAATCGCCCGGGACCGATCGTAGAGCGCCTTCTTTTGATTGATGAGTTCCGCGATGCCCGTGATCCGACTGATGACGCTGTCCAGCGACACGCCGCCGATCTGCGTCAGATCATTGGAAATGGTGACCGCATCCTTATCCGGTTCTTCAGGGTGCTCAACCAGCTTAGTGATGTAGGCCATGTCGTTGAGCGACAGCGCCTCGTCCCGGATCCGCAGCGCGGCGTCCAGTGTGAAGCGCTCCTGTTCATAGCCGCTGACGCCCGATAGGTTCTGAATGCTCGCCGTGTAGGAGACGGTGGGCTTCGCCAGATGCTCCATGACCTCGCACGCCTCGCGGTACAGCAGCTCCTCCTGGCCGGGCGCGTAGCTGGTATTGCTCCAGTAGCCGTCGATCAGCATGTCGCCCATGGCTTCCGCAAAACGGTTTTCGATCGCCTCCTGTCCGGAGAGGGAGACTTCGTAGACCTGTCGCAGATCGTCGCGATCGATCGCCAGCAGAACAGCCCTTCGCATCAGCGCATAGAGGCCCTCGTCGGCGTCCGTTCCCGCATAGAGCTGCGCAATCCCATCCTCCAACGCTGCAATCTGATCCAGCAGGCTTTGCCGTTTGGTTTCATCCGTCTCCTTTTCATACTGGCGGTACAGGCTCTGAATGCTGGAGCGCTTCGCTTCAATGGCGACCTCCCTGCCGCCAATGACGCCGGACGCCCGCTGAATCCATTTGACCGCATACTGCGCGTCCGCTTCAAAGGTAGGCCCGGTCTGCTCCCGGTGCGTGCCGTCGGAGAGCAGCACGGTTACGACGTCCTCGTCACCGATTTCCGTCTGCGCATCCGTTGCGTCGCCGCCGGGAATGATGCGTTTGGCGGCTCCGCCCTCCAGAACATACAGCACATACTCCGTCTCCCCCCACAGACTGTTGAGCTGTCCATCCATCTCAATCAGCTGCGCGGCGGTTTCCGAGCTGTCGGCCTTGGCCGTGCGGACGTCCCTCAGGTATGCGTCCAGCGCGGCCTGATGCGCGTCCGTGAACACGCCCAGCTCCCTGAAATAGGAGAAATCCAGCAGAAACGGAAGCCCCGTGGGATTGACCTCGTCAATGCCCACATAGCCGGAATCGCTGTATTCGCCCTCGACGTACAGCCGGGTGACGATGTTTTCGGCGTCCTCCTTGCGGTCGATTGCCGTCAGATTCTTTCCGAAGCTGAGCTCCAGCAGATCCTCATAGCGGTTGAGCGAACAGACGCGCACGCTTCGCGAATCGCCGTCGAACACCGGCCGCGCGCCGAACAGCTTGCACACATCAGAGATCAGAAGATACGCGCCGCGTTTTCCCTCCGACTTGATTGAGCGCACCTTTTCGGTTTCGCCGTCCTGCTCGTAGAAGGTCTCGCAGAAGTCCAGCCGCCAGCCGGTGTTCCGGAGAATCTGTTCCAAAAGAAACTGCGCGGTACCGACGCCGTTCCCGTCGTCGAAGCTGAGGTACAGGTTCTTCTTCGAGAGCTGCGCGCAGATGTGCTGACAGGTGATGGTCGCGCTGACGGTCAGGCCCTTGTGGGATCGCTTCGGCGCGTTGAGCAGGAACCAGTCACACGTGCCGTCCCGCTCCAGACGCACCAGATAGCCGCTTCGGATGTAGTCCCAGCGGAAATTCCGCTTCCCATTGACGGTCTGAGGGAGTGAAAACGTCAGCTCCTTCCAGCCGCTGATTTCCGTGGTAATGGTCAGGTCGTAGGCCTGCCCCTCCGGCCGGAGCTCCGAATCATACTACTCGCACAGCTTCTGCCGGTTCATGTCGTGGATGGACTACCTCGTGGTCGCCAATGGAAACACCTCCTTCGTCAGCGAATTCGGGGAACGCAGTCGATTTCCAGCCGGGTGAGTGCAAGCCCATCGCCGCTCAGTTCGATTTCGTTCATGGTCACGATGGGCGTATCCGTTTCACCGTCGCGGTCGGCGGGTTCGGAGAGGATTGCCGTGTCGGCGCTGGTGATCTGCCGGAGCTTTTTCCAGCCGTCGAGATACAGAAACTGTCCCTCCATGTGCGCCGCGAAGCATCCATCCGATGCAATCACATTGCTCCCGGCCGCATGACGAATCCTCACGGAGCGAACAAAGGGCGTACAGGGAGCCAGCTCGACGTACCCCTCGTCGTGCAGGGCAAAGGCCAGCGACGTATCTTCGCCCAGGGCAATCCGCGTCTGGCCCATGGCGCTGTCCAGCTCCAGCACCGCTCCGGGCAGCAGACTGTCAGCGGTCAGGCCAACCACGCTGCAGCGCTGGCCGGTGGTGAAATTGCGGATCAGCAGGCCGCTGCCGACGTCTCCGGCGATCCGGATCACGGTCTGCGCCCGCTCCGTGCCGGGATTGTACAACAGAAGGTTCCGGCTTTCCGCAGTCGGGATGTCAGGCTTCATGTCTGCGGGGAGCACGCCGGTGTGAATCAGCTCGCTTTCGCTCACGTCGCCGTCATGCCAGATTCTTTTCAGCCTTCCAAAGGGATTGTGGCACCGGAAGTATGCGGTAAAGGTGCCGCTATAGCGGATTTTACCGTCCGCCGCCTCTGAATCGTACAGGCTGATGGCAATCCGCTTGCTGGTCACAGCGTCATAGCAGACATAGGGCCTCGCGTCAAAAACCAGCTCGCCCTGCGTGCCGCGCCGCAGCCAGCGGTACACGCCTTCCTACTGGGCCTCTGTGATTTCTTCAAAATAGCACTTCAGTTCAAAATCCCGGGGCTTCGCGCGCACGCCGAGATAGTAGCCGCCGTCGCGGTTCTCCGGAACCAGCTCGTTGAGTTCGTAATCCTCCATACCGCCGCCGCGCTCCTTTGCATCCGGGATGTGCCAACAGCCAAAGGCGCCCGAATGAACGCCCGCAAATGAAAACCCTTCCATCGTCCTCCTTTCCGGCATATGGCCGGGCGGTCATCCCAGCCGGACGCCGCCCACAGCCATGCCCCTGGACACCCTTTCCATGATCTGTTCCCCGACGCGCTCGGCCATCTCCTCGTAGTCCTGCTCGCGTTCCAGCCTTTGAACCTGCACGGTGATGCTGTCGATGTGGAGCGCGCTCTGCTGAGACTCCGGGAGCCGGGGCTGTACCGCAGTGGCCGGCGCCTGATAGGTGCGAATGGCGTGCAGCGTATGGAGCAGATCTTCAAACAGTTCCGTCTGATAGGGAGACAGAATCCGCTCAGGCTTTTGCTTTGTACCGTCCAGCCAAGCCAGGCCGGTTGTGCTGGCGAGGCCGCCCCGGGCGTACGCCGTCACCTTGATCTGGCTGTACAGGCTGCGCGCCCATTCGCCGATCATGCTGGAGCTGCTGCCGCTTTGCTCTCGACAGATGGAATTGATCTTGGACTGCGCCGCCTTCTGCGCCTCCTCCGCCGTCGCATAGCCCTTCAGCGTTCCACCTTTGGCAGAGCCGATGGCGGGATAGGTTGCCTGGTAGAGGGTGACCTTTGCCACACTCCCCGAACTGCCGCCGCTTTTGGAGGAGCTGCCGGAGCTGCCGCTTGTCTTGGATGAGGTGGAGGTATACTTTACGCTGCTGAGCGAATCGGACACGGATTTCATCGCGTCCTTCAGCTCCTGCAGCTTCTTCTTCCATTCGTCCACATAAGCCTCCGCCTGCAGCCGTCCGGCCTCCTTGTAGTCCGCGGAGTTCTGTTTCAGAAATTCAATGATGGCGTCGTCGCCCTGGGCGATGATTTCCTCCACTTCGTCCCAATAGGTCTGCGTGTATCCGCGCATGTCGTCCAGCATCTCCTGCCAGCCCAGGCGCATGCTCTCCCGGGTTGCGTCCGTTGCAGTCTCGTATTCCTCATGATTGGCCTCCAGCCATGCGAGGATTTCTTCATCCGAGCGTGTCATCAGCTCCTGCAACTCTTCGATCAGCTTTCGCGGGTTGGAGAGCAGCTCTTCGTAGTAATTCTCCACGTATTCGATGTATTCATCGATGGAGTCAATCTGGGCTTCGATGGATTTCTTCTGGGCGTTGACCTCTTCCTCAGCAAGCTCCCAGGCCAGCTCCTCCCGCAGCTCAGCAATCTCCTCGCGAAGCGCCAGTTCTTCCTTCTTCCGGGTGGGGTCGGCGGAGATTCTTGCGAGCTGCGCCTCCTTTTCCGCCAGCAGCTTTGCCCGATCCTGCTGCTCATTCAGCTTCTTCCGGGCCTCCAGCTGCTCGTCCAGCGCAGACAGTTCCTCATTGAGCGCTTCGCGCTTCAGCTCCGCCACCTCAATGAGCTCGTCGCGCTCCTTTTCGTATCGCCGCGTCAGCACGTCCATCAGCTCGTTTTCCAGATCGATGCGCCCTTCCAGCATCCGCTGGTTCAGCGCCTCCCGATCCAGAATCGCATCGTGGATCAGCTCCCGCAGGTCGATCTCCATCTCGCGCACGGTATTGTGCCATTCTTCGATCTGGTCCTGCAGCTCCTCCAG